>NZ_JBFAWH010000006.1:0-323603 GCF_040680235.1 Streptomyces sp. NPDC052101 | reverse complement strand
CGGCTGCCGGGCTCCCCCTGGACCGAACTCGTGACGCTGGCGTTCCTCGCCTCCGTCCTGGTCCTCATGTACGCCGACGGCGGCGCCGGACGCACCACCGTGCTCTGTCTTCCGCTGATCGTCGCAGCGCTGCTCGCGGGCTGGTATGCCATCCGCGGCCGCATATCCCGCACATCCACCGGCGCCGACGCGTGACCCGCGTACCGGCCGACCCCGACTCACGATTCAGGCAGTGATGTACAGCAGTTCCCCCGCCGACGCACCCGTCGTCCGCGAACCCCTCCACGCCCCCGTCGCCCACCTCGTCCGCGGCGGGGTCGTCGAGGGCATCCACTACGGCTCCGTCGTCGTCCTCGGCGCCGACGGCACGGTGGAGTTCCAGCTCGGCGACATCGAGGCCGCCTTCTACCCGCGCTCGGCCGTCAAGCCCCTCCAGGCCGTGGCCATGCTGCGGGCCGGGCTGCCACTGGACGGCGCACTGCTGTCGCTGGCCGCCGCGAGCCACTCCGGCGAGGAACGCCACCTCGCCGGGACCCGGCGCATCCTCGAACTCGCCGGACTCACCGAGGACGACCTGCGCAACGTCCCCGACATGCCGTTCGACCCGGTCGTCCGGGACGCCTGGGTGCGCGAGGGCCGCCTGCCCTCCCGGCTCGCCCAGAACTGCTCCGGCAAGCACGCGGCCATGCTGTGGACCGCCCAGCTCAACGGCTGGTCCCTCACGGACTACCTCGACCCGGAGCACCCGCTCCAGCAGGCGATCCAGGAGATCGTCGAGGACCTCACCGGCCAGCGGGTCGCCCGGGTCACCGTCGACGGCTGCGGTGCGCCGCTGTTCTCCATCTCCCTGCACGGCCTGGCCCGCGCCCTGTCCCGGATCACCACGGCGGCCCCCGGCACCCCCGAGGCGCAGGTGGCCGATGCGATGCGCGAGCACGCCGAGATGGCCTCCGGCTCGGCGCGGGACGTGGCGGCACTGATGCGGGCCGTGCCGGGGCTGCTCGCCAAGGACGGGTTCGAGGGCGTTCAGGTCGCCGCGCTGCCTGATGGCCGAGCCATCGCCGTGAAGATCGCCGATGGGGCGAACCGGGCGCGGATACCGGTCGCGGCGGCGGCGCTCGCCCGCGTGGGCGTCGACCCTGAGCTGCTCACTGAGTTCGCGGGGGAGCCGCTGCTGGGTGGTGGGGAGCCGGTGGGGTGCGTGCGGGCTGTGCGTGCGCTGGATCCGGTTCCGTTCACTGCCTGCGCGTAGTGCTCCGCTGGATCGGCCGTCTTGGATCTGCGGGTCCGTTGTGGCTGGTCGCGCCCACGCGGCGGAGCCGCAAATCGATACAGCCCCGCGCCCCTATTACTCTCAACCCCCTCAGAAAGTGGACCGTACCCTCATGACCGCCGCCACCACCCGCAGCGAACACGATCTGCTCGGCGACCGTGACATACCCGCCGACGCGTACTGGGGTGTGCACACCCTGCGCGCGACGGAGAACTTCCCCATCACCGGTACGCCGATCTCCGCGTACCCGCATCTGATCGACGCCCTGGCTGCCGTCAAGGAGGCCGCCGCGCTCGCCAACGAGGAACTCGGGCGGCTGGCGCCCGAGAAGGCACGCGCGATCGTCGCCGCCTGCCGGGAGATCCGGGCGGGCGAGCTGCACGACCAGTTCGTCGTCGACGTCATCCAGGGCGGCGCCGGCACGTCCACCAACATGAACGCCAACGAGGTGGTGGCCAACCGCGCGCTGGAGCTTCTCGGCCACGAGAAGGGGCAGTACGCCCATCTGCATCCCAATGAGGACGTCAACCTGGGCCAGTCAACCAATGACGTCTACCCGACCGCCGTCAAGATAGCGACGGTGTTCGCGGTACGTGGACTGCTCAAGGCGATGGCTGTACTGCAGGACTCGTTCGCCCGCAAGGCCGTCGAGTTCCGTGACGTGCTCAAGATGGGCCGTACGCAGTTGCAGGACGCCGTGCCGATGACGCTCGGTCAGGAGTTCTCGGCGTATGCCGTCATGATCGAGGAGGACCGCAGCCGTCTTGCCGAGGCCGTCGAGCTGATCCATGAGATCAACCTGGGTGCCACGGCCATCGGCACCGGCCTCAACGCCCCCGCCGGATATGCCGAGGCCGCCCGCCGGCACCTGTCGGCGATCACCGGGCTGCCGCTGGTCACCGCCGCCAACCTGGTCGAGGCCACCCAGGACTGCGGTGCCTTCGTGCAGATGTCCGGTGTGCTGAAGCGGATCGCGGTCAAGCTGTCCAAGAGCTGCAACGACCTCAGGCTGCTGTCCTCCGGTCCGCGTGCGGGCCTCGGCGAGATCAACCTGCCGCCGGTGCAGGCCGGTTCGTCCATCATGCCGGGCAAGGTCAACCCGGTGATTCCCGAGGTGGTCAACCAGGTCGCCTTCGAGGTGATCGGCAACGACGTCGCCATCACCATGGCCGCCGAGGCCGGACAGCTCCAGCTCAACGCCTTCGAGCCGATCATCCTGCACTCCCTGTCGGAGTCGATCACGCATCTGCAGAGCGCCTGCGTGACGCTGGCCGAGCGGTGCGTCAACGGCATCACCGCCAACACCGAGCGACTGCGCGCCACCGTGGAGAACTCCATCGGCCTGGTCACCGCGCTCAACCCGCACATCGGCTACACGGCCGCGACCGACATCGCCAAGGAGGCCCTCGTCACCGGCCGTGGCGTGGCCGAACTGGTGCTGGAGAAGGGCCTGCTGCCGGCCGAGCGGCTGGCCGAGCTGCTCCGCCCCGAGATCGTCGCGGGCAGCGGGGCACCTGCTGCCTGACCTGCGGCGACGCAAGCCCGACTACGCTCCGGGACCGACCGGAAGGCACAATAGTGATCATGACAACGACGTCGTCCCTCACCTTCCTGCCGGTCCTGGAGCGCATCGCCGAGGAGATAGAGCGCACGCCCGGCCGCGGCCGGCCCGCCGACTACATCCCGGCCCTCGCCGCCCGCGACCCCCGCCGCTTCGGCATGGCCGTGGCCGAGCTGGACGGCACGGTGTACGGGGTGGGGGACTGGCGGGAGCCGTTCTCCGCGCAGTCCATCACCAAGGTCTTCACGCTCGCGCTGGACCTGGCCCGCGAGGGCGACGAACTCTGGGAGCACGTGGGCCGCGAGCCCTCCGGCAACCCGTTCAACTCCCTGGTCCAGCTGGAGTACGAGAACGGCATTCCACGGAATCCTTTCATCAACGCGGGCGCCCTCGTCGTCACCGACCGCCTGCAGACCCGTAGCGGAGACGCGGCCGGCGAGCTGCTGGCCTTCCTGCGCGCCGAGAGCGGCAACGCCGACCTGGACTTCGACCTGGAGGTCGCCGCCTCCGAGACCGCCCATGGCGACCGCAACGCCGCCCTCGCCCATTTCATGGCCTCCTACGGCAACATCGACAACGACGTGCCGACCCTGCTCGACCAGTACTTCCGGCAGTGCTCCCTCACCGCGTCCTGCGCCGACCTGGCCCTCGCCACCGGCTTCCTCGCCCGGCACGGCATCCGCGCCGACGGCGGCCGGCTGCTCACCCGCAGCCAGGCCAAGCAGGTCAACGCGGTCATGCTGACCTGCGGGACGTACGACGCGGCCGGGGACTTCGCCTACCGCGTGGGGCTGCCCGGCAAGAGCGGGGTCGGCGGCGGGATCATCGCGGTCGTACCCGGCCGGTGCACGCTGTGCGTGTGGAGCCCGGGCCTGGACGAACGCGGCAACTCGGTGGCCGGAGTGGCGGCCCTCGACCGGTTCACCACACTGACCGGGCTCTCGGTGTTCTGAGCACCCGTGCGGCGGACCCGGTCAGTCCAGGAACTCGTGCAGCAGCGGCAGCAGCAGGGCCGTACGGCGCATGAGCGCCATGTGTGTGGTGCCGGGCAGCACCGCCAGCCGGGCGTCCGGGATGAGTTCCCGCATCTGTGCCGCGTGCTCGATGCGCACGAAGTCCGAGTCCCCGATGACCAGCAGCGTCGGCGCCCGCAGCCCGCGCAGGTCGTCGGCGCTCCAGGGCAGCGGGGCCCGCGCGGCGGCCGAGCACCTGGCCAGCAGGTCCTGGAAGCGCTCCGGATGCGGCGCGACGGCCGCGTAGGCCTCGGCCATCTCCTGGAAGTCCGCCGGGCCCGGCAGCCGCGGTGAGCCGAGATCCGGCTCCCGGACCTCCGGGTAGTAGCCGTCCTGGCGGTACTGGGTGGCCGCCAGGACGAGCCGTCCCACCCGGTCCGGATGCCGTACGGCCACCTCCAGCGCGGTCAGCCCGCCGAGGCTGAAGCCGAGGAAGTCGGCCTGTCCGACGGCGAGTTCGTCGAGCAGGGCCACCACGTCCGACGCCAGCGCGGGCACCGTCATCGCCCGGCCGGGGTCGGCGGTGTGGCCGTGGCCCTGGAGTTCCGGGGCGATCACCTGGCGCGCTCCGGCCAGCGCGGGCAGCACGGCACCGAAGCTCAGCCCGACGGTGCACAGGCCCCCGTGCAGGACCACCAGGGGCCGCCGGCCGGAGTCCTCGCCGTGGATCTCGTAGTACATCTCCAGGTCGCCGACCTTCGCGTAGGCGGAGCTGCTCGCCACTGTCATCACATCCGTTTCCCTCGGTTTCGGCCGCAGTGATGACCTCCCGGACGTCCGGAAGTCATCGTTTCTCACACGCCGGTCACGTGCGGGCCGCCCGCCGGTGAGTGGAGCGTCGCCTTCCGGCCACCCGGCGTTGACACGCTAACCCAGTGTTGGCCATGGCATTTCCCGTCGATCTCCGCCGCTGCCAGGTGCTCGGGCTGGCCGGCACCGCCTTCCTCGCTCTGGGTGGTGAGACGGCCGGTGCCCTGCCCGTGCAGGATCTCCTGGCTCCCGCCTCGGTGCAGGTGGCGCTCGGCCTGGTCGGGGTGTACTTCGGTGTCGTCCTGCTGATAGCGGCCTGGGTGCTCCTCGGCCGGCTGGTGCGCGGCCCCCGGCCGCCCACCCCGCGCGCCCTGCTGCTGGTGCTCGCCGTGTGGGCGACACCGCTGCTGCTGGCACCGCCGCTGTTCAGCCGGGACGTCTACAGCTATCTCGCGCAGGGCGCCATGGTCGACGCCCACATGGACGTCTACGCGCACGGCCCCGCCCAGCTCGGCGGACCGCTCGCCGGCGAGGTCGCCCCGATGTGGCAGCACACCGGCGCCCCCTACGGTCCCGCGTTCATGGCCCTGGCCTCCGCGCTGTCCGGTCTGACCCGTGGCCAACTGCCCGCCGGTCTGCTGGGCATGCGCCTGGTCGCCCTGCTCGGCGTGGCCCTGATGGCGCTCGCGCTGCCGCGCCTCGCCCGGCACAGCGGCGCCGACCCGGCCGCCGCCCTCTGGCTCGGCGCCCTCAATCCGCTGGTCCTGCTGCACCTGGTCGCGGGCGCCCACAACGATGCCCTGATGCTCGGTCTGCTGGGGCTCGGCCTGGTCGCCGCACGCGGGCCCCGGCCGGTGGGCGGTGTCGTCGGAGCGGTCCTCGTCACCCTGGCCGCCCTGGTCAAGGCGCCGGCCGCGCTCGGTCTGCTGGCGGTCGTGGCCCTCCAGGCCCGCTCCGGCCGCCGCCCGCTGCCGGCCGCCCTGACCACGGCGGCGGCCTCCGCCGCGACCACGGTCGCCGCCACCGCCGTCGCCGGCACGGGCTATGGCTGGATCGGCGCCCTGGACACCCCGGTCTCCCCGCACAACTGGGCCCTGACCAGCCTGCTCGGCCGTGCCACCGGCGCCCTGCTGGAACACCTCGGCAGCAGCCTGGCCCCGCTGGCCGTCCCGGCCTGGCATCTGCTCGGCCTCGCCGCCACCGCCGTCGCCGTGGCACTGATATGGCTCCGGCTGCGCCTCAGACCCGTGTACGCCCTCGGGCTCAGCCTGCTGACGGTCGCCGTGTGCGGTCCGGCGATCCGCCCCTGGTACGTGCTGTGGGGACTGTTCCTCATCGCCGCCGCCGCGCCGAACACCTCGGTACGGCACCGGGGCGCGGCCCTGGCCGGCATCCTCGCACTCGCCGTCCTGCCGAGCGGCGGCCCCGCCGACCCCGGGCAGCTGGTGCTTGCCGTCTCCGGCGGGGTGCTCGGCGTGGTCGTCCTGTGGCAGGCCCACCAGGCGGCCCAGGCCCCGGCACCGGGACGTACGGCGTGAGCGGGCTGCCGAGGCCGCGTACGGAGCGCGGACGGGTGCTGCTCGTCCTCGTCCTCGTCGCGGCCGTGACGGTCTTCACCGCCACCGTGCCGCTGCTGCGCGGCTTCTTCGACCTGCGTGTCTACTACGGCGCCGTGCACACCTGGGTGCACCACGGCGGCCGGATCTACGACTACCAGGTACCGGGCACCTCGTACGGCTTCACGTATCCGCCGTTCGCGGCGGTCGCGATGCTGCCGCTGGCCCCGCTGGACCGGACCTCGGCGATCGTGGTGTCGCTGCTGGTCAACCTGGCCGCGCTGGCGGCGATCCTGCGGATCCTGGCCGGTGGGGACTGGCGCCGGCACGGCTGGTTCCGCTGGGCGCTGTGCCTGTGCCTGCTCGCGCTGTTCGAGCCGCTGCGGGACACCTTCAGCTTCGGCCAGGTCAACCTGGTCCTGCTCGCCCTCGTCCTCGGCGACTGCCGGCTGCTGGCGAGCGGCCGGGAGCGCTGGGCGGGTGCCGGGATCGGGCTCGCCGCCGCGGTGAAGCTCACGCCCGCCCTGTTCATCGGCCTGCTGCTGCTCGCCGGGCGCCGCCGGGCGGCCGGGGTCGCGACGGCCGTCGCCGCGGCGGCGACCGCGCTGGCCGCCTGGGCGGATCCTCGGGCGTCCCGTTTCTACTGGACCGAGGCGCTGTGGGACACCGGCAGGGTGGGCCGCCTCGACTATGTGTCGAACCAGTCGCTCCAGGGCGTGCTGGCCCGCCTCGGCGAGCCGGGCCGCCCGCTGTGGGCGACCGCGGTCCTGCTGACCCTGTGCGTCTGGGCGTGGCGGGCCCGCAGGGCGGTGACGGCCGGCGACTGGACGGCGGCCTTCGCGCTCACCGGGGCGACGGCCTGCCTGGTCAGCCCGATCACCTGGGTGCACCACCTGGTGTGGCTGCTGCCGTCCTTCGCCGTGCTGCTGCGCACGGGGCACCGGCGGATCGCGGGCGCCCTGTACGCGGTGCTGTGCACGAGCGTGGTCTGGCTGTGGTTCGACGACGCCTCCGGCATCGGCGGCTTCATCGGCAGCAACACCTACACCTGGATCACTCTGGGGCTGCTGCTCGGGCTGCCGACGGGTCAGTCGCGGGTGGCCCGGCTGCGCCTGGCCCGTACTCTCAGCACCACGATTGCCGCGCCGAGCCCGGAGAGCCCCGCGACGACCGCGGGCCCCGACCAGTCCGAGCCGTCGTCCGCCGACTGCGAGGTGCCCGCGGCCACCGGTACCGCCGCCGACGGCTGCCGCGACTTGCGCAGCCCGTCCAGCGAGCCGACCGGATCCACCCGCCCGGCCGCCTCGAAGCCCCAGTCGAGCAGCTCGCGCGCCTCGTCGTACACGGCGAACCCGCCACCGTCCTGAGGGTTCATCACGGTCACCAGCAGTGTGCGCCCGCCCCGGCGCGCGGCGGCGACCAGTGTGTTGCCCGCGTTGGTGGTGTAGCCGTTCTTGATGCCGATCAGCCCCGGATACCGCTCCACCCCGTCCGCGCCGGTCAGCAGCCGGTTGGTGTTCTGGATGCCGTACGAGGATCCGTCACCGGGGAAGTACGCCTCGGCGGTGGAGCAGTATCGGGCGAAGTCGGGGTTGCGCAGCCCGGCGCGGCCGAAGACGGCCAGGTCGAAGGCGGAGGACACCTGGCCGTCGGCGTCGTAGCCGTCGGGGGAGACCACATGGGTGTCCAGGGCGCCGAGCGAGCGGGCCTTGGCCTGCATCCGCGTGGCCGTGGTCTCCCAGCCGCCGTTCAGCGCGGCCAGCACATGCACGGCGTCGTTGCCGGAGCTGAGGAAGACGCCGCGCCACAGATCGGCCACCTGGTAGGAGTGGCCCTCCTGGATGCCGACCAGGCTGCTGCCCTGGCCGATGTCCGCCAGCTCCTCGTTGCTCACGGTGTGCTTCATCGTGGAGGGCAGCGACGGCAGCACGGTGAGGGCGAACAGCGTCTTCAGGGTGCTCGCGGGCGGCAGCCTGCGGTGCGCGTCGCTCGCGGCCAGCACCTCGCCGTTGCCGGCGTCGGCCACCACCCAGGACAGCGCCGACACCTCGGGCACCTCGGGAGCGCCCCGGCGCAACCGGACCTGGGTGCCGTCGCGGTAGAGCACGGACGGTCCCGGCATCGCGGCCCGCGGGCCCGGTGGGGCGGGTTCCCCGGCCCGGGATCCGGCGGACGCGGTGGCCGGCATGAGTGCCAGCATGCCCGCCACACACAGGGAACACGCCGATGCCGCCGCCCGATGAGAGAATCCGGTGATCATGTGATCAACGTACGAAGCGGACTGTCATCCCTCGCGCCGTGAGGGCCGTTCGGCCCACGCGAGCAACCCGGTCGCCGGACCCCGGCCTTCGCGAGCTGCGTCAGCCGGCGGGCAGGGTGGGACGGATCTGCCGCAGGAACGCGGCGTTGTCGGGGGTGGAGCGCAGCCGCTCCAGGAGGGTCTCCAGCGCGGACGCGCCGCCCTCGCGGGAGCGCAGCACACGGCGCAGACCGTGTGCGGCGGTCAACTCGGCCGGGGTGAGGAGGAGTTCCTCACGGCGGGTGCCGGTGGCGTCGAGGTCCACGGCGGGGAAGAGGCGCCGGGCGGCGGCCTCCCGGTCGAGCCGCAGCTCCATGTTGCCGGTGCTCTTCAGCTCCTCGAAGTAGTAGCCGTCGGCGCGGGAGCCGGTGTCCACCAGCACGGTGGCGAGGATGGTCAGCGAGCCGCCCTCCTCGGCCTGGCGGGCGGCGCCGAAGAACCGCTTGGGGCCGAGCAGCGCGCCCGCGTCGACACCGCCGGTCAGGGTGCGGCCGCCGGCGGCGGAGGCGTTGTTGTGCGCCCGGCACAGCCGGGTCAGCGAGTCCAGCAGGACGACGACGTCCTCACCGGTCTCCACCAGGCGCTTCGCCCGCTCCACGACCAGCTCGGCGAGGGCGATGTGCTCCTTGGGCGTCCGGTCGAAGGTGGAGGCGTACACCTCGCCGCACACCGAGCGGCGCATCTCGGTGACCTCCTCGGGCCGCTCGTCCACCAGCAGGACCATCAGCCGGCACTCGGGGTGGTTGCCGGCCACGGCGGCGGCGAGCTGCTGGAGCAGCACCGTCTTGCCGCTCTTCGGCGGGGCCACGAGCAGTCCGCGCTGGCCCTTGCCGACCGGCGCGAAGAGATCGGTGACGCGCCCGGCCAGGCCGGACGCGGGGTGTTCGAGACGGATGCGGTCGTGCGGGTGGAGCGGGGTGAGATCGCGGAAGTGGCGCCGGCCCCGCAGTTCCGCCGGATCGCGTCCGTCGACGCGTGTGACGTCGGTCAGGGCGCGCTGGGCGCCCCGGACGCCTTCGACGAGGTCGCCCTTGCGCAGCCCATGGCGCCGGATCAGCGCCGCCGCGACCTGCGGATCGGCGGGCGAGGGCAGGAGGCCCGTGGCCCGCAGATGCCCCTTCCCGTGCGCGTCGATGTCGAGGACACCGGTGACGAGCCGGGCGGCCGGGGCCTGCTGGACCACGGGAGGGTGCTCGAGAGTGGTGGTCATGGTGGGAAGTCCTTTCACGGACGGAGAGAAGAGAGAGCGGGAAGGGGGGAGAGGCCGCGAGCGGGAGGCGCTGACAGCTGCCTCCGGGCGGCGGGAACGGCACCTCGGGTATGGCGGAAACGCCCTGGTCACGAGGTGGTGCAGAGAAGAAGCCCGGGCCGGTTCGAAGCCTCGGCCGAGGGCTGGTGGAGAAGACAGCGGCATCGGTGTCCGTACGACGGGACACGCACACGCGCTGATCGCACTATACCCGTGCGTCCGCCTACGTCAACATGACGGCGTCCGCCTCTATTCCCATGGCACGCGGCACCTCGCGGAGGAAACGACTGCTGGTTCTCGGTGGGTTCACCCTCGCACTCGGTGAACTCCTCAACCCGTCGTCCTCGGCCGCTCACGCTGGCGGCAGCGGCGCCGAGCGTGTCCGTGTGAGCGAGCGCGGACAATGGTGGGCCGGGGCTCTGTGCCCCGCCCCTCGTCCGCCAGGTGCGGTTCCCCGTTGCCATGTCATGTCGGAGAATCGGACCAGATGTCCCCAGGCCGTAACGATCCCGGACGTCAAGGGACTTGACCGTCAACCATGGACTATGTTCAAGACATGTCCACGCCACCGCCGCCCCCACAGCCTGCCGGTCAGCCCGCTCCGCAGCCCCAGCAGCAGCCGGCCGTCCCGCCGCAGCCGACGGCCTACCCCTACCCGAACCCGCAGTCCCCGCCGCCGGGCAACTTCTACGCCCAGCCCACGATGGTGGGCCAGCCCGCTCCCCAGCCGGCACCGGGGCAGGGCCAGTTCGGTCAGCCGCAGCCGGGGAACCCCTACGCACAGGCACCGCAGTTCGGTCCCGCGGTGCCTGTGCCGCCGTCCGGTGGGGGCGGCGGGGCCGGCAAGGCGGTGCTGTGGGCGGCGGTCGGCGCGGTGGTCGCCTCCGCAGCCTGGGCGGGCGGTGTCTTCCTCATCGGCGGCAAGGGCGACAGCGCGGACCTGCGAGGCTATGTGGCGCCCTCCGACATGTGCTCCAGTGCCGACTACTCCTCCTTCAAGACCGCGTACCCCGAGGGCGACTCCTCACCGACCAAGAGTTCCCTCAAGAACGCGGCGCTGGACGAGAGTTACTGCTATGTGGACCTGAAGAAGACGGGCTCCTCGTATGCCGACGCCTATCTGTCCATGCAGGTCGACCTGCACAAGAAGACCGACCCGGGGCCCGAGTTCACGGCCATGTGGAAGAACTACGCCGACAGCCACAGCGGTTACGACGTCTCCTCGGTCAGCGGCATCGGCGACGAGGCCTACCTCGTCAGCCAGGACACCAGCAAGGGCTCTTCCAGCAGTGGATCCCGCTACGTGACACTGGCCGTCCGCGACGGCTGGGTGACGTACACGATGAGCTACAGCGTCTACTTCTCGTCGTACGACCAGGACAAGAACCCGCCCTCGCTCAGCGAGGTGGACGACTGGCTCAAGAAGGATGCCAAGGCCACACTGGGGAAGCTGAAGAAGTGACGGGCCTCGGTTGCTTCAGGGCCGGGCCGGCGCGTCGGTGACGCCCGCGGGGCCCAGGCGCGCTCACGCCGACCGTGCCTCCGCCTCCTTCACGATGTCGTCGAACCGCGCGCCCATGGCCTCGGCGAGGGCGTGCGCGCCGGACAGCGGGCGGACCATGACCGTCAGCTCGTCGATCAGGCCGTCCTCGTTCATGTGCAGGAAGTCGCAGCCGGTCAGCTCCCGGTCGCCCACCCGGGCCGTGAAGACCAGCGCATGGTCGGGGCCGGCCGCATCCCCGATCTCGCGGACGTACCGGAAGTCCTCGAACACCCCGGAGACCGCACGCAGGATCGCCGCGGTGATCGCCTTGCCCGGATACGGCTTGAAGACGACCGGGCTGGTGAAGACGACGTCCTCGGCCAGCAGCGCCTCGACGGCGTCGATGTCCCCGGCCTCGACCGCCCTGCGGAACGCGTGCATCGGACCACCTCGCATAGTCAATTAATTGAATAGGTGCGGATGAGATTAATCAACACCTGCTAGCCTGTCCATATGTCGCTCAAGTACGCCGTCCTGGCCGCCCTGCTGGAGGGCGAGGCCTCGGGCTACGAGCTGTCGAAGACGTTCGACGTCTCGCTCGCGAACTTCTGGCCCGCCACCCCGCAGCAGCTCTACCGGGAGCTGGAGCGCCTGGCGCAGGACGGTCTGGTTCAGGCCCGGACGGTGCAGCAGGAACGGCGGCCGAACAAGCGGATGTTCACGCTCACCGAGGCCGGCCGGACCGAGCTGAGCGCGTTCGCCGCCACGCCCCCGAAACGGCCCACGGCCATCCGCGACGAACTCCTGATCAAGATCCAGGCGATGGACGGCGGCGACCCCGAGGTCACCCGCGCGCTGATCGAGGAGCGCATGGGCTGGGCACGCGGAAAGCTGGACCGCTACCGGCGGGTGCGGAGCCGCCTGCTGGACGGCCGCACCGAGGACGAGTACCTGCGCGGTGCCGACCGTGTCGGCCCCTACCTCACCCTCATGGCCGGGATCGGCTTCGAGGAGGAGAACCTGCGCTGGTGCGAGCGGGCCCTCGCGGTCCTTTCCGAGCGGGTGGCCCTAGGCTGAGGAGATGTTCGGTCCCGAAGGCCCCAGCCTGCGCGAACTCGCCGTACAGGCACTGTCCTCCGTCGAGCACGGCTACGACCTGCTCGCCCCGAAGTTCGACCACACGCCGTTCCGGACGCCCGACGAGGTGCTGCGGTCCGTCGCGAAGGCGCTCGCCCCGTTCGGCCCGTTCGAGGACGGGCTCGACCTGTGCTGCGGTACGGGGGCGGGTGCGGAGGTACTGGCCGGGCTGTGCCGTCGCAGCCTGACCGGGGTCGACTTCAGTGCGGGCATGCTCGACGTCGCCCGGCACCGGGCGGGGCCGGCCGGCGGGCCCGGGGTCGCCTGGGTGCGCGGCGACGCCCGTGCCCTGCCGTTCCGCTCCGCCTTCGATCTCGTGGTGTCCTTCGGGGCGTTCGGTCACTTCTTGCCGGACGAACTGCCGGGGCTGTTCGCCCAGGTCCACTCCGTCCTGCGGCCGGGTGGCCGGTTCGCCTTCCCGGTGCTTGCCCCGCCCCGTCCGACGCAGGCCGGTTTCTGGATGCTGCTCGGTTTCGACACGGTGATGCGGGTGCGCAACGCCCTGTGGCGGCCGCCGTTCGTCATGTACTACCGGGCCTTCCGACTCGGCTGCGTGCTGGGGGAGTTGGAGCGCGCCGGGTTCACCGTGGACCTGTGCGCCCTGCCCGAGTTCGGCCGGCGCGGCGACGGCAGCCCGCGGGCCCGGCTGGTGGTGGCCGGGCGGGCTCAGCCCGCGGCGGGCAGCGTGAACTCGTAGACGAGGGTGTCCCGTTCGGCGTCCACCACCAGATCGGTGATCTCCAGCGGCCGGGCGTACTGGTCGTGCACGCGCCGGGTCACCCGTACCGAGGAGGCGCCGTCCACCTGGCTGATGGAGTCGCGGTGGTGCAGGGACAGACCGGCCTTGCGCATCCAGTCGTAGGCCCGGCGCAGCTGCGCGGGGGTGGCGCCGTCGGCCCGGCCCCGGTACCGGGCCAGCTCCGCGACCTCGGCGAGCGCCACCGCCGAGAACGACGTCACCGCCGTCCGCAGCGACCGGCCGTCCGGCGTGGCCGACCGGTAGCGGTGCACCAGCGTCGGCCGGAGCGGCGCGAGGCCCAGCGCCTGGGCGTGCTCCGGCGGCGGCGCCTCCCAGGTCACGGTGGCCTGGTCGATCGCGGCCGGGTCCGCCGAGCGGACGCCCAGCGGGAAGGCCGGAGTCCCCTGGGCCTCGACCGGCAGGGCGGGCAGTGTGGCATGGCTGCCCCGCCGGTCGGTGGCGACCAGACCGCTGCGCCGCAGCACCTCCAGCGCCTGCCGGACGGTCTCCCGGCTGACCTGGAAGTAGGCGGCCAAGTGCCGTTCCCCCGGAAGCCGTTCGCCCGGCGGTATGGTGCCGTCGCGCAGTTCGTCGAGCAGCAGCGCCGCGATCCGTCCGTACAGGGGCCGGTCGTCGCTCGATTCGGGTTCATGCGGGGTGGTGCGGGCCATGCCGCGCCCTCCTGTTGTGACAAGACGTAGCCGTGCGGGCTCATTGCGCGACCACAATTAGCATTGGTCTAAACCACGAGGGAAGAGTGCCCTGCCGGTTCGGCCGAAACCCGCCCACCCGCACGTTTCCGCTGCCCCGGGGGCTGTGCAGGCAGCCCCCGCTGCCTCAGGCGTACGACCGCAGCCAGCGCACCTGCTCCGCCTCGTGGAAGGGGCCGCCGCCCTCGTGGTCGTTGAAGTCGTAGACCTCGATCGCCTTGTCCTCGTGCGGCCAGGCGTTGAATGCCGCGAACACCGTCGACGGCGGGCAGGTCTGGTCCTCCAGTCCCGCCGAGAACAGCGCGGGCGCCCGTCCCCGCACCGCGAAGTGCACCCCGTCGAAGTACGACAGCGTGCGCCGCACCTGGGCCGAGCGGCCGCGGTGCGTCTTCAGGAACAGACCGATCTCGCGGTACGGGTGACGGTCCGTCAGGGTGGTGGCGCGCGGGAAGTCGCACAGGAACGGCACGTCCGGGGCCACCGCGACCAGGTCGGGAACCAGACCGCCGACGGCCAGCGCGATGCCGCCGCCCTGGCTCGCGCCGAGCGCCACGGTCCGCGCCGCGTCGGTCAGCGGGTGCGAACGGGCCGCCTCGACGGCGCGCACGGCGTCCGTGAACACCCGGCGGTAGTAGTAGTTCTCGGGCGCGTCGATGCCCCGCGTCATGAATCCGGGGTACGCCGGTGCCGCGCCCACCGGGTCCGCCGTGCCGCCGCCGCCCCAGGCGCTGCCCTGGCCCCGGGTGTCCATGACGAAGTGCGCCCGCCCGGTCGACGCCCACAGCAGATGCTCGTGCGGCAGCCCGCGCCCACCGCCGTAGCCGACGAACTCCACGATCAGCGGCAGGGGTTCGGACGCACCGGCCGGCAGCAGCAGCCAGCCCTTGACCGGGTGGCCGCCGAACCCGGCGAACGTCACGTCGTACACCTGGACCGTGGACAACCCGGTGTCCACCGGCTCGAAGCGCGCGTCCAGCTGGTAAGCGCGTGCCTGCTGCAGGGTCTTGTTCCAGAAGGCGTCGAAGTCCTCGGGCTCGGTGGAGTCGCTCCGGTGGGTGCGCAGCTCGTCCAGGGGGAGGTCGAACAGGGCCATCGAGAACCGCCTTTGTGAAAGAAGCAGCGACAGCTCACCGTACGTGGGGGACTGAGGACTGGCTAGTAAGCGTTTGCTGTCTCTTGGTGGCGGGTCGCCCTCACGCCTGCGGCTGGTTCCACCTCGGTCCGGTCCGCTCCCATTCCCGTTCCCACTCCGCGAGCCGGTGCCGCAGCGCGATCCGGCGCTCGACGGCGTGTCCGAGGAGTACGACGGCCGCCGTGCCGCCCGCCGCGCACACCCCGACGGTCACCGCGTGCTGCAGGAGCGCGGCGCTGCTCGGCGGTGGTGGGACACTGCGGCCGCGGGCGTCGAACCACACGGCGACCGTGTCTCCGGCGCGGGCCCCCGCCGGCACCCGGGCCGACGCCGTACGGGTCCCCTTGCCGGGCTCGGTCCAGCGGACCTCGGCGCGGTACGGATGCTCGCGGCCGCTCTCCACGGTGGACAGCGACCCGAGCCGGTCGCCGATCACCAGCGCGCGCACCTGATGCCGCTCCGCCCGCTGCGCGGCCGCGACGGTCCGGGCGTGTTCATGGACGCGCAGGCCGACGGCCACGCCGACCAGGGGCGCGACAACGAACAGCAGGACGGCGGCGATCAGCACCGTCCATGCCTCCAGGACATCCGAGCGGCGCCGTAGCGGATTGCGCCGCCAGCGCCAGCCACGCACCCGGGTACGCATGTCCGCCTCCTCGCACCGTCGGAGTCGGAGAGCCGACGAGCCGGTGCATCCGGCCCGTCACCCCCCGCCGCTCACGCACACGAGCGTCCACATACGTCTCGTACCCCGTACGGAGCACCTCGCCCACATCACGAACCGCGAGTTCAAGCCCACCTGGAGCGCGGGAACGCGCCACGCGCCCCACGATCACGCGACCGACCCCGGCGTGCGACCCCAGGGTCAGCCGAAGCGCTCGATACGGATCCGGTCCACCGGCTGGCCCGATGCGACCAGCAGCCGGGACGCATGCTCGGCAAACCCGTTGGACCCGCACACATAGGCCTCCCATCCACCAGGAGGCTGCTCGGCCAGGAGTGGCGCCACATGTGCGGCGGCCATACGTCCCACCGGCACACCCTCTGGGGCGCTCCGGGTGAACACGGCCGTCGTCTCCGTGCCCAGCTCCGACGCGTAGATCAGCTCCTCGGGACTGCGCGCCGACACCAGCATGCGCAGCGGCACCGTGAGGCCGCGCCCGCGGTGGTGCCGCACCATCGACATCAGCGGGACGATCCCGGAGCCGGCGCCGAGCAGCAGCGCGGGCCGGTCGCCCGGCCAGGCGAAGAAGCCGCTGAGCGGTCCGCGCACCTCGACCGTGTCACCGGGGCGGGCGACGGTGTGGAACCAGCCGGAGACCTCGCCGTCCGGCACCTGGTCCAGGGTCAGCTCGATGTGCCCGGAGCCGTCCGGCGCCGACGCGATCGAGTAGTGGCGCTGCGCCACGTAGCCGTCCGCCGCGGTCAGCCGCAGCATCAGGTGCTGGCCGGGCAGATGCCCCGCCCACTCGGGCACCGCCAGCCGGAAGGTGGCCGCGTGCGGTGTCTCGCGCCGGATCTCCGTCAGCGTGGCCGTCTGCCACGCCGCCGCCACCTGCTCGCCCACCGCGATGCGCCCGGGCACCGCGAACCGCGGCGCGGGAACGCCGGAGCCGGTGGCCGGGGCGATCGGGTGCGCCGTCGCCGTGTCGTTCGTCGTCACCGGGTCCCTCACCGAGTCCGTCACCGAATCAGTCGCCGCGTCAGTCACCGGAGTACCGCTGCTCCTCCCACGGGTTGCCCCGCCCGTGGTAGCCGTTGCGCTCCCAGAAGCCCGGCTCGTCGTGGTCGAGGAGGGTGAGGCCCGCGATCCACTTGGCGCTCTTCCAGAAGTACAGATGAGGCACCAGCAGCCGCGCCGGTCCGCCGTGCTCGGACGGCAGCGGCTTTCCGTCGCACTCCCAGACGATCCAGGCCCGCCCGCCGGTGAGGTCGGCGAGCGGCAGGTTGGTGGTGTAGCCGGTGTGGGAGGCGGCGATCACATGGGTGGCGGACACATGGGGCCGCACCACATGGAAGAACGCGTCCAGCGAGACCCCGCCGAACCGCACGCCGAACTTCGACCAGCCGGTCACACAGTGGATGTCGCCGTCGTACGCCGACGCCTCCAGCGCGTGCGCCCCGTCCCAGTCCCAGGTGTGCGGCTGTTCGACCAGACCGTCGATGTGGAAGGACCAGTCGGCCGGCGCGAGGTCGGGGGTGACCTCGGCGGACAGGACGGGCCAGTCCGTGCCCGCGTCGTACTGCCCTGGCGGCAGCCCGGGGTTGTGGACGCGCGGGCGGCCTGTGAAGCCTCGCGTAACGTTCATCCTTCAACCGTACGCTGTCGCTCCGGGTGCTCCGTCCCTGGTCATCGCCCGGATGGCGCCCGGCTGGCGCCCGGATGATTGCGGCCGTATGAACTCTTTCAGGCCAGGGGAATAGCTCTCCGGCGCTTCTCCTTGGCGCTCGATGCCGGCACCGGTACACCGGTGGCAGCGCGAGAGAAGCGAGGAACGAGCATGCCCAAGGCGTATGTCTACACGCGGCACGGAGGACCGGAGACCGAGGCGCTGATCGACCTGGACCGCCCGCGGCCCGGCCCCGGCGAGATCCTGATCGCGGTCCGCGCGGCAGGCGTCAATCCCGTCGACTGGAAGCTGCGCCAGGGCTTCCTCCGCCCTGCCGCGAGCGAGGGCGCCTTTCCCGCGGTCTTCGGCAGCGAGGCCGCCGGCGTCGTGGAGGAGGTCGGCGCGGGGGTCTCCGGCTTCGCCGTCGGTGACGAGGTGTTCGGCAGCACCGTCCAGGGCGGCTACGCCGAGTACGCCCTGCTGGCCGCCGGAGTGAGTGCCCGCAAGCCGGCCGCGTTGTCCTTCCGGGACGCCGCCGTCCTCCCGGTCGCCGCCGCCACCGCGTACGACGGTGTCCGCCAGCTCGACCTGCCGGGGGGTGCGACCCTGCTGGTCACGGGCGCGGGCGGCGGGGTCGGCAGCGCGGCCGCGCAGATCGCCCGCGCCCTCGGACTGCGGGTCGTGGGTGTGGCGAGCGAGGGCAAGAAGGACTTCGTGGAGTCCCTGGGTGCCGTGCACGTGTCGTCCGGGCCCGAGCTGGCCGAGCGGGTGCGGGCCGTCGCTCACGACGGGATCGACGGGGTGTACGACCTGGTGGGCGGCCCGGTGCTCGGCGAGGCCGCCGAACTGCTGAAGGACCGCGGCAAGCTGGTCACCGCGGGCTCCCCGCCGGATGCCGTGGCCGCGCTGGGCGGCGCTCCCGTCCAGCGGGTCCGCACCGCCGCCGTCATGGCGGCGGTGGCCGACCTCGCCGCGCGCGGCGCGCTGAAGCCGCATGTCACCCGCGTCTTCCCGCTTCAGGAGGCCGGCGCGGCGCTGCGTGCCGTGGAGGACGGGCACACCCTCGGGAAGATCGTGATCGAGGTGGGCGCGTGAGTCTCATAACCGGCTCGGGCGCCGAGGAGCGGACCCCCGCCGACGCCCCGCACGTCCTCGACAACCCCGCTCGCGCCGCGCTGACCGGCCCGCACGCCCACTTCGCCGAGCGGCGCGGCCGGGTGCTCCGCTATCCCGTCGACGTGTCGCCGTGGCTGGCGCTGCCCGATGAACCGGACGCGCGGGACTGGGCGGACCTGGCCGCGCTGGCCGGTCCCGGCGCGGAGATCCCGCTGCCGGGCTACCGGGGCGAGGTGCCGGACGGCTGGGAGATCACCTTCCGGGTGGAGGGCGTGCAGTTCGTGGACGACGGCCTGGCCGCCGCGCCGGACGCGGAGGCGGTCCGCCTCGGCCCGGCGGACGTCCCCGAGATGCTCGACCTCGTGGCCCGCACCCGGCCCGGCCCCTTCGAGCCGCGCACCATCGAACTCGGCACCTACCTCGGGATCCGCCGCGCCGGCGCGCTGATCGCCATGGCGGGGGAGCGGCTGCACCCGCCGGGCTGGACAGAGATCAGTGCGGTCTGCACCGACCCGGCCGTTCGCGGTGAGGGCCTCGCCACCCGGCTGATTCTCGCGGTCGCGCACGGCATTCGGGAGCGTGGTGAGACGCCGTTTCTGCATACCGGCGCGCAGAACGTGGGCGCGATCCGGCTCTACGAGCACTTGGGCTTCCGGTTGCGCCGCCGTACGGCGTTCCTCGCGGCCCGTGCCCCGCAGCGGCCGGTTGTCGACCGGGCCGCGGTACCGGCGCCGTGACCGTCGGGTGCGCACTCGTGGCCCGGTGTCCTCGGGACCGGCGGGTCAGTCGGACCCGGTCTCGCCCGGACCTGCGTTGTACCGCTCCAGATAAGCCGCGAAGCGCACCAGGTCCTCCTCCGGCCAGTCCGTGAGCCGCTCGCGGAACGCGGCCCGGCGGCTGCGGGTGACCTGGTCGAGGATCGCCCGGCCGGCGTCCGTCAGATGCAGCACCTGGACCCGGTGGTCCTCCGGGTCCAGGCGGCGCTCGATCAGGTCGGCCCGCTCCAGCGCGGCCACCTGGCGGCTGACCGTGGACTTGTCGAGCGCGTAGTGCGCCGCCAGGTCCGTCGCCCGGCAGCCGCCCTGCTCCTCCAGATGACCGAGCAGGGTGTACGACACCAGCGACAGCTCGGGATGCATCCGCCCCGCCGAGGCGCGGGCCCGGCGGGCGAAGATCGTCATCTCGCGCTGGATCGTCTCGACGGCCGACTCCGCTCTGGTCACGGAATACCTCCTCAGGCGTTCTAGTTGTATAGTACAACTTGAGCTTGAAGTTGTATAAGCCAACTATTGGAGGTCGCCCGAGATGAGGTCACCGGCACTGCGCCATGCGCTCACGCACCTGATCACCCCGCTGCTGATGTGCGTAGGCATGGGGCTCGCGTACATGGGGGCCTTCGTCACCCCCGAGCCGCACCACCTGCCCGTCGCCGTCGTCGGCACCGCCCCGCAGGCGAAGGTGTTCGCCCAGACGGTGAAGGACACCGCCGGGGACAAGCTCGACGTCCGCACCGTCGCCACCCGAGACGAGGCCGTCGACCTGCTGAAGTCCCGGGATGTGACCGGCGCCTACGTGCCGAGCGCCAAGGCGCCCGAGCTGCTGGTGGCGAGCGCCGCGTCCGACATGGGTGCGACGGCCGTCGAGAAGGTCTTCACGCCGGTCGCCGCCCGGGAGGGCGTGCCGCTGAAGGTCACCGACGTGGCCGCGCCGGTCGCCGACGACCCCACGGGGCAGGGCCTGTTCTTCCTGCTGATCGCCCTCAGCATCGGCTCCTACGCCTCGGTCGCCGCCCTCGGTGCCGCGGGCGCCGGGCTCGCCATGCGGGTGCGGGCCCTGCTGGCGCTCGGTGTCTCCGCCGTGGTCAGTGGCATCGGCGCGCTGCTCGCCGGACCGGTGTTCCATCTCGCGCACCACGACCTCGCGGGCGTGTGGGGCATGGCCTGGCTGTACTCGGCCGGCATCCTCTTCATCGGCGTCGGCCTGCACACCTTCCTCAAGCGGTGGACCACGCTCACCATGATGGTGCTGTTCGTGATGCTCAACTTCACCAGCTCCGGCGGGCTGTTCCGCCCCGAGCTGCAGAACGGCTTCTTCGGCACCCTGCACGCCTTCTGGAACGGCGCCGGATTCGTCGAGGGCATCCGCAGCCTGCTGTACTTCGGCGACGACGGTCTCGCGCACAACGTCTGGACCCTCGTGATCTGGCTGGTCATGGGCCTGCTGATCACCGCCGTCGCCGCCCTGTACGAGCGGCCCCGGCACGCCCGGCACGCGGCCGGCCACGGCGAGAGCGCGCCCGAGACGGCCTCCGTGCCGGCCCCCGCGCGGTCGGCCGAGAAGCAGGCCGAGGAAGAGATCGAGGAGGAAGTGGAGGAGACGGTCGGCGTCTGAGCCGATGCCGGACAGGACCAGGGACAGGGACAGGGAGCGCGCCCGGCGACGGGCGGGGGCTCCCTGCCGGCCTTTCATCCCGTCACCCTGTCACCCCGTCGCCGACCCGATCGCCACCACCCGCGCCCACGCCGGCGGCACGTCCGGCCGGTAACCGGGATCGTCCTCGTCGTACGAGCCGCCGGTCCGCGGGAACAGCCCCACCACCGTCCGGCACGCGGGCCGCGCCTCGGGCCACGGCGTCTGCCCGTCGGTCAGGACCACCACCACGTCGGGCCGCGTCCGCAGCGCCCGCGCGAACCCGGTGCGCAGATCCGTCCCGCCGCCGCCCATCAGCTCGATGCCCTCCGTCCGGCACACCGGCTGCACGGTCTGGGCCGCGGCATCGCAGGACAGCACGGAGACCAGGTCCCGCCGGCCGCCCACGGCCCGGCAGATCGCGGCCACCTCCACCAGCGCGCTGCCCAGTTCGGCGTCACTGACCGACCCCGAGGTGTCGACGACCACGCACACCCGAGGCGGCCTGCGCCGCAGACTCGGCAGCACGACCCGGGGCAGCCCGGCCGAACGCCGCGCCGGGCGGCCGTAGTGGTAGTCCTCGCCCGCACCCGGAGCGGAGACCGCCGAGCGCAGCGCCGAGCCCAGCAACTGGCGCCACGGCTGCGGCGGATGGAACACCTCCTCCGCCCAGCGCCGCCAGCCCGCCGGGGCGCTGCCCGGACGGCCCCTGATGCCCTGCGCCACCCGGAACCGCACCGCGTCCCGCTCCTGCTCGCTGAGCCCGTGCGCGCCGTCCGGCCCCAGCTCCCACCCGCGGTCCAGCCCGTCGGCGCCGCTGCCGCAGTCCAGCCACGCCAGCCGTGCCAGGTGCGACCCGAGCCGGAACTGCCCCAGGTAGTCCTCCATCAGCTCGCCCGCGCGCAGCCCCAACCTCTCCGGTGTCACAGCGTCCTCGGGCCGCACCAGCCCGTCGCCGTACACGTCGTCGTTGATCTCGCAGTCCGCCGCGATGTTCATCCGCAGCCGTTCCGCGGGACCGGTCAGCCGGTGCTCGCGGGCGTACCGGTCGCCGCGCCCGTGATGGTCGCGCAGCAGGTGTGCCACCTCGTGCACCCACACCGCGGCCAGTTCCGCCACCGGAGTGCGGTCCACGAACGCCGGCGACACATAGCACCGCCAGTACCGGTCGACCCCCATCGTCGGCACTTCCCGCGATTCCACGGGCCGCAGCGCGAACAGCGCCGTCGCCAGATACGGCCGGACGCGCGCCGCGTGCAGCCGTGCCGCGAAGAGCTTGCCGAGGTCCAGCGTGCCGGGCGGGTCCGCCGTCATCGGCGGGCTCCGGCGGTCCGCGCGGCCGCGCGGGCGGCGTCGTCGGCTCTCCGGGACACCGACACCACCCCGGCGAGCCGCTCGATCGCCGCCGGCACCTGCCAGTCCTCCCGGCGCAGGGAGGCCAGCGTGGTCGCCGGGACGACCACCACGTCCGGCGCCCCCGTCTCCATCGCCCGCACCAGCAACGCCCAGGCGGCGTCCCAGCGGCCGCGCTCCGGACGCCCCCGGACCGCGGCCACCACACCGTCCAGCACGGCCTGCCGCAGATCTCCGCGCTCGGGCAGTTCGGCACCCGCCGGGTCGGCGAGCAGCGTCTCGGGGTCGGGCAGGTCCATCCGGTCCAGGCTGGCCAGCAGCTCCAGCCCGGGGCCGTCTCCCACGGTGCCCCGCACCAGCAGCGACAGCACGTCCCGGGAGGAGCGGGCGGCGGTCGCGAAGGCGATCAGTCGCAGCGTCGCCTCCCAGCTGCGCGGCGACGGCCAGGCGCCGCCCCGGCGGCTCTCCCCGCTGGGCAGCCGGTGGACGAGCCCCGGCCGCGCGACGAGGAACTCGCACACCGCGCGCCGCGCGAAGGCCACGGCCTCCGGCAGCAGCTCCGGGTCGAGCACCGGCAGGGCCGCCCGCGGCCAGGTCCCGCCGAGACCCCGTACGACGACGTCGTGGTCGTGTACCCACTGCAGATGCACGAACCGGTTGGCCAGCGGCGGGCTCAGCTCCCAGCCGTCGGCCGCCGAGGAGCGCGGGTTGGCCGCGGCCACGATCCGCACCCCCGGCGGCAGCCGCAGGGCGCCGATCCGCCGCTCCAGCACGAGCCGCAGCAGGGCCGCCTGCACCGCCGGCGGAGCGGTGGACAGCTCGTCCAGGAACAGCAGCCCCCGCCCGGCCCGCACGAGCCGCACCGCCCAGTCCGGCGGGGCCATCGGGACGCCCTGCACCGCCGGATCGTCGCCCACGACGGGCAGGCCGGAGAAGTCGGACGGCTCGTGGACGCTCGCGATCACGGTGGTGAGCGGCAGGTCGAGGGAGGTGGCGAGCTGGGTCAGCGCCGCCGTCTTGCCGATGCCGGGCTCACCCCAGAGCAGCACCGGGAGATCGGCGGCCACGGCCAGCGTCAGCGCCTCCAGCTGGATGTCGGGGCGCGGCTCGGTGGTCGTGTCGCCGAGCAGGGTCAACAGGGCGTCGGCGACGCGGAGTCGGGAGGTGTCCGGCCGATTCGCCGGCAGGGTCGCGGCAGCGCGAGAAGTCATGAGGGAATCACCTGTGGTGTGAAGTCGGGTGGAAGGAAAGGAGGTTCAGAAGAACGTGACGGTGCGGGACTGCCGGCGGGTGGGGTGGCGGCCTCGGCCGGTGCGGGTGCCGCGGGTGGTGGAGACGTCGCCGGAGCCGGTCAGGCCGGCCCGGTACAGCCCGTAGGCGATGCGTCGCTCGGCGGCCGCCGCCAGTTTGTCCCGCAGCGGCCCCTCGCGCAGCACCGCGCCGGGACCCAGCAGCCCCTCGACCACGGCCAGCGCGCCGTCCGTGTCACCGTGGTCCAGCCGTTCCCGCACACCGGTGAGGCAGTCCGGCCGCCGGTGCGCTTCGTCGATGATCCGCAGACAGGGCAGCGGCGGCCCGCCCAGCGCGAACAGCAGCTCCTCTCGCCGGATCTCGTCCGGATCGTGGTCCAGCGCCACCAGGACGCCGTCGACCAGACCGAGCCGGTGCTGGGCGCCCCGGCACTCCACGAGCCGCGCCCGCGCCACCGGGTCGGCGTCCTGGCCGGGACCCTCGGTCCGGTGACCGGGTGCCAGCGCGGCCGCGACCAGCGGATGCAGCCGGTCCGGGGTGAGCAGGCCGGCGTGGAGCAGCTCCAGGTCGGGCGGGATCCAGGTCGCGGCGTCGGGCAGCACCGGAACGGCGGGCAGGCCACCCGGCGGCGGCTCGGTGACGACCCGAAGGCCCGGCGCACCCCCGCCGTCCCCGAGGTCGCACGCGTGGCCACCGTGCCCGAACCGGGCCGGACCCGGCGCGCCGCCGGCCGGGTCGCGCCGGCACCAGGCTGTATCCGGGGCCGTGCCGTTGCCATCCGGGGCCGCACCGTCGCCCGCGCCCAGCGCCAGAACCAGCCGGCGACGGCCGCCGATCCGTACGGCGAAGGGCGCGCCGGGCCGGCCCTCGGCGTGCAGCAGGATGCCGGCCTCGGCCGCCCACCGGGCGACGGCACAGCCGAGGCCGGGCGGCGCGAGTCCCAGGGGATCGTGGTCCGGTGGCGCGGGCCCGTCCGCGCCCGCACGCGCCCGAAGCTCCCCGGCCCGGCCCGCGTCCCACAGATGCCGGTGCAGGTCGAGCCGGAAACGGCGGTGCGGGCGAGGATGCGGATGCCGGCCGCCCGGGGCCTGGGCCGGATCCCACAGGGCGAGGCTGATCCGCTGGCCGGCGTCCGCCCAGGCGGGCGGCGTACGGGCCACCAGATGCAGGGGGCCGGCCCGGCCGGGCCGCTCGTACCGGACCAGGGTGAGGGTCAGGCCGGGGCGCAGCAGCCCGTCGGGCGCGATCCTCGGCATGTGCCAGCGCAGCAGGTCGGGGGCGAGAGCGCGGAGGTCGGTGCGGAGCCGGGCGGCGATCTCCCGGCCGTGGGCGCGGGCGACGGAGCGGAGATCGAGGTCGACGTCGATCCGGGCGGCGGCGCAGGCCCCCGCCCAGTCGCCGGCCGTACGGCGGGCGGTGGCCCGCTCGATCATGGACGGTGGCACGGCGTACGTCCGTACGCGCAGCCACAGGGAAAGCCGGGAATCCCCGTGCGCGGTGGAAGGGAGCATCAGCGCTCACCTTGCGCGGACGGGTCCCCCAATCTCTGAGAGGCGTGAGTCGTCATCGCGGCGATGGTAGCCGGGCGTACCCCGGCGCGTCACACGGTTTTCCGGCAACTCCGCGCGGCCGAGGGCCGATCGTCCTCGGCCGCGGACGGCGAAGGGCTCGTGATCGTTGGGGTATGGTAGCCGTCCGGTCGTGGACGGTAGCGGCCCTGATCGCCGAGGAGGTGGGACCCATCACCGCTGTGTCAGCCGGGGTGCTCTCCCCTCAGGACGGCGCGGTGCACCGGCAGCGGTGACCGCGGGAGCGCCCCAGAAGCATCGCGCTCCCGAAAGGCTCTTGCCCTTCATGCACTCACCTTCTTCCCCTTCCCCTTCCGCCGTCGTCTCCGCGCTGCGCGCCGCCGGGTGCGTCTTCGCCGAGGACGAGGCGGAGTTGATCCTCGCCACCGCTCGCACCGAGCAGGAGCTGGCCTCGATGGTGGAGCGGCGCGTCGCCGGGCTGCCGCTCGAACAGGTCCTCGGCTGGGCCCGGTTCCACGGACTGCGCGTCGTGGTGGAACCGGGGGTCTTCGTCCCCCGCCGCCGTACCGAGTTCCTGGTCGACCAGGCGCTGGCCCGGGCGCCGCACGCGACCGTGGTCGTGGACCTGTGCTGCGGCTCCGGAGCGCTCGGTGCGGCCCTCGCCGCCGCCCTGGACGGCGCCGAGGTGCACGCCGCCGACATCGACCCCGCCGCCGTACGGTGTGCCGGGCGCAACCTCGCCCCCTACGGCGGCCGGGCGCACGAGGGCGATCTCTACGACGCGCTGCCCGCCGCCCTGCGCGGCCGCGTCGGCATCCTCACCGCCAACGTGCCCTACGTGCCCACGGCCGATCTGCCCCTGCTGCCCGCGGAGGCCCGCGACCACGAACCGCGCGTTGCCCTGGACGGCGGCGCGGACGGCCTGGACGTGCTGCGCCGGGTGGCCGCAGGAGCGGCCGAGTGGCTGGCGCCGGGCGGCTGCCTGCTGACCGAGACCAGCGAGAGCCAGGTGCCGGCCGCCGTACGGGCCTTCGCCGACGCGGGCCTCGCGACCTGTCCGGCGGTGTCGCGGGAGCTGTCCGCGCATGTGGTGGTCGGCGTACGGCCGTGACCGTCAGGCCAGTTCCTGCGCCCGGGCGATGAGCAGGGCCACGTCGTCGTGGTTGTCGGGGTGGTGCAGGGTCAGCAGAAGGAGGTCGCAGATCTCCTCCAGGGGGCGGGCGGGGTCGTCGAGCAGGGACAGAAGGAAGTCCAGGCGCTCGTCCAGGGAGTGGCAGCGGGTCTCCACCAGCCCGTCGGTGTAGAACACCAGCTCGTCGCCCGGCTCGAAGTCGACGGTGACGGTGGAGAACGCGACCCCGCCCACGCCGAGCGGCACCCCGGTCGGCAGGTCGAGCAGTTCCGGCGGCCGGCCCGGGCGGACCCGGGCCGGCGGCAGATGGCCGGCGTTGGCGATCCGGCACTGCCGCAGATGCGGATCGTGGACGGCGTACACGCAGGTCGCGATGGAGTGGTCCAGGGCCGAGGTCGTCTTGTCCAGGTGTTCCAGCAGCAACGCCGGGTCCAGGTCGAGGGCGGCCAGCGTGGTCGTCGCGGTGCGCAGCCGGCCCATGGTCGCAGCCGCGCTGATCCCGCTGCCCATCACATCGCCCACGACGAGCGCGGTCTTGCCGCCCTCCAGCGGAATGACGTCGAACCAGTCGCCGCCGACCTCGCTGGTGGCCCCGGCGGGCTGGTAGCGGGAGGCCACCTCCAGACCGGTCGTGACCGGCGGACGGCTGGGCAGCAGACTGCGCTGCAGCGTGAGGGCGGTGTTACGGGCGTTCTGGTACCAGCGCGCGTTGTCGATCTGCACGGCCGCGCGGGCGGCCAGCTCCCGGGCGAGCACGACGTCGTCCTCGCCGAACGGCTCCGGATTGCGGGTCCGTTTGAGGTCCAGGGCGCCGAGCACCTCACCGCGCGCGATCAGCGGCACCGCCAGATACGAGTGCAGTCCCGCCCGGCCCAGCAGTTCGGCCGCCTCGGCGGAGCGGGCGATGCGCGGCAGGTCCTCGTCCTTCACCTGTGGCACCAGCACCGCCTCGCCCGAGCGCACGCACTCGGTGACCAGCCGGTCGGGCTCGTACCGGGCGATCCGGCCGGGCGGGTCGGCGGCCAGTACGGCGTCCGAGCCGTCCTCGGGGCGCACCGCGAGGGCCCGGATCACCGCCGCCTCCGACGGGCCGAGCGTGCTGGGCCGGCCCTCCACCACCGAGTCCAGCAGGTCCACCGCGGCGACATCGGCGAGTTCCGGTACGGCAACATCCGCCAACTCACAGGCGGTGCGGTCCAGTTCGAGCGTCGTGCCGATCCGGGTGGAGGCGTCGGCGATGACCGCGAGCCGGCGCCGGGCGGCCTCCGCCTCCAGGGAGGCCCGGTGCTGCTCGGTGATGTCGACGACCGAGACCGCGACGCCGAGCACATTGCCGGTGGCGTCGTCGAGCCGGTACAGCGAGTGCGCCCAGGTGTGGTCCTCGTCCGGGTCGGCGGGGGTACGGCCGACCAGCATGTTGTCGATCACCGGCACGCCGGTCTCCAGCACCCGCCGGGCGTCGGCCTCCACGGGCTCGGAGTTCAGCATGGGGAGCACCTCGCGCAGCGTCCGCCCCATGTGCTCGGCGGCCGGCACCCCGTTGATCTTCTCCAGGGCCGGGTTGACCGAGACGTACCGCAGCTGGGTGTCGAGGACGGCGTAGCCGATCGGCGACTGCTTCACCATCCGCTCGGACAGCGCCACGTCCTGCTCCAGCCGCCGTACGGTCGACTGGTCGGCGGCGAGGCCGAGCGCGTACACCTCACCGCGGCCGTCCAGCAGCCGCATGTTGCGGAACTCCACCAGACGGGTGCTGCCGTCCTTGTGCCGGATCGGGAAGCCGCCCGCCCAGCTCTGCCCGGTGCGCATCACATCGGCGAAGAGCTTGCCGACCAGCTCCAGGTGCCGCTCGTGGACCATGAGCCGGGCGGCGTACTGGCCGAGTGCCTCCCGGGCGCTGTACCCGAACAGCTCCTCCGCCTGCGGGCTCCACAGCATGATCCGGCCGTCGGTGTCCAGCACCACCGACGCCACGCCCAGCACGTCGAGCAGACCGCCGGGCCGCACCGGACCGCGTACGGTCTCGCCGCCCTCCGGTACCGGAGCCTCGGCTGCACTCATGCCATGTACCGCCTTCGCCCGTTCGCACGGCACGTCGTCCCCCGTGCCGACTCCCCTTGATCCACCGTGCTCACACCCGACTCTCCGGCGCCGTCGCCGGTTACCTCCACCATCTCTCACCACAGCGGTGCACGTCCGCCGAGACCCGTACGCCGGGGCCGGCCTCCCTTCCCGGACATCCTGCACGCCCCTGCGGCGGACCGGGAGTGTTCACGCTCATGTTGCCGTATTGGTCTGTACATGACTATCGCGCCACGCCAGACTGTCCGCCGACCGAGTGCCCCACCCCCTGTCCGAGGAGTCGGCCATGCCCGCGTCCGCCCGGCAACGTTGTCACGCAGTCCTCGCCGGACTCGCCACCCTCGCCACCGCCGCCGTCGTGTCCCTCGCCGCGCCCGCGCCCGCCTCCGCGGCCGACAACTGGACCGAGACCGGCTCGGACCGCGCCGACCCGCTGACCGAGAGCCAGGGGCTGACCTCCGTCGAGGTCCCGGCGAACAGCCCCAACCGGTACACCGGTATCGGCACCATCCCCTTCAGCGTCTACACCCGCGGCTGGAACCACGTCGGCGACCCCGACGCCTCGTACAACGGCTACTACATCGAGCCCTACCAGCAGGACTCCGGCAACTCGAAGATGTACCGCGTGCAGGCGCCCGACGGCACCTGGTCGGAGTACGTCCACACGCTGAGCCCGGGCGAGGCCCTGAACAACTCCTGGGACGCGATCTCGCCCGACGGCCAGTGGATGCTCTCGGGCGAATGGGGCACGATGAACCGTCTGCTGGTCTTCCCGACCCCCGGCGTCAACCCCTCCACCTCGCCCTCGGCGAACCTCCCGCAGGCCTCCGCGGTCGACCTGGACCACGCCGTCCGTGACATCCAGGGCTGCGACTTCTCCGGCCCCACGACCCTGCTGTGCGCCTCCGACGACCCGGACGGCAGCCTCTTCGGCATGACCAAGCCGCTGCTCCAGATCGACCTGTCGGCCGCGCCGAACGGCTCCGGCGACGTCACCGGCCACGTCACGGCCCTGCGCCAGCTGCCGCTGCGCAGCTCCTGCTCCGGCACCTTCGAGGTGGAGGGCATCGACTACGACCGCCGCACCGGCGTCCTGCGCGTGATCGTGATGTCGCCCGGCTTCTGCATCCTGACCGACAGCAAGACGTACAAGTTCTCCCGGGGCTGAGCCCGGCCGGGGTCGACAGGGGCGGCTGGGGGTGTGGCGGACGGCCGGTGGTGCTTTCCTGGGGGTGAACGCGGTTCGGCTGGGTACCACCCCTCCACCGCGGCGCGGCACGAAAGGAGCGATCAATGGCACGCACGGAGCGGTCGCATCCGGAAACCGTCACGGTGGAGATCAGCGGTTCCAAGGAAGACGCCCGCCTCGTCTTCGACGCGCTGAGCAGCTGCTTCGCGTCCGACCGGGGCCCGGACGAGATCCCTCAGCAGCTCCACGAGATCCGGCCCATGGTGTGGCTCGGCACGTACGACGTCGCGGACGCCCGGGGGCCGGGCTGCCTGCCGGTCCATCTCGACGCGTCCGTCCAGGCGGACATCCAGGGCGGCTACTGGGCCGTGGACCGGTTCCGGCACACCCTGGACGCGATGTTCACCGTCGAGGAGACCTGCACGGCCTCCGGCGACCAGGAGAGGGACCTCCATCTGCTGCTGCAGAGCCGCTGACCCTCTCCCGCCCTACGGCAGTGCCCCGGCCGGCTCCTCACCGGCCGGGGCGTACTGCGCCTCGCCGTCACCGAAGGACCAGTCGACGAGCGAGTTCTCGGTGACGGTGACGACGACGTTGCGCGGCTCGGCGCCGGTGCGCTCGTGCACCAGCTCGGCGATCCGCCGGTACAGCGCGCGCTTCTGCTCCGGGGAGCGCCCGGAGCGCATGGTGACGGCCACGAACACCACCGAGTCGTCCTTGCGCAGGCCCAGGTGGTCGTCGTAGCGCAGGGTGCTGGTGACGCCGTCGTGGCCGGTCAGCACCTGGAAGCGGTCGTCGGGCGGGACACCGAGCGTCTCGATCAGGGCGTCGTGGACGGCCTGGCCGAGCGCGTCGAGGCGGGCGGGGTCGGTACCGAGCGCGTCTATCCGGACGAAGGGCATGGTGAGGCGTCCTTTCGGGGCGGGCTGGATCCGTTGCTGGTGTACATACTAGTAGGTACAGAGTGGTTGGTGTCACCCCCAGTGTTTATGCAACTAGTTGCACAAAGGGCCGGGTGTCCTCTACAACAAGAGGCACGACACCGCGCACGGAGGGCCCGATGAGCCGTTACCCGCACCTGATGACCCCGCTCGACCTGGGCTTCACCACGCTGCCCAACCGCGTGCTCATGGGTTCCATGCACGTCGGACTGGAGGAGGCCGAGCGCGGCTTCGAGCGGATGGCGGCGTTCTACGCGGCCCGCGCCCGCGGCGGGGTGGGCCTCATCGTCACCGGCGGCATCGCGCCCAACGAGGAGGGCCGGCCGTACGACGGCGGCGCCAAGCTCACCACCGAGGCCGAGGCCGAGCAGCACCGGGCCGTCACCGACGCCGTGCACCGCGAGGGCGGCCGCATCGCGATGCAGATCCTGCACTTCGGGCGGTACGCCTACCACCGGGACCTGGTCGCGCCGAGCCCGCTGCAGGCGCCGATCAGCCCCTTCGTGCCGCGCGAGATGAGCGACGCCGACATCGAGCGGACCATCGACGACTACGCCCGCGCCGCCCGCCTCGCCCGGCAGGCCGGCTACGACGGCGTGGAGATCATGGGCTCCGAGGGCTACCTCATCAACGAGTTCATCGCGCGCCAGACCAACCAGCGCACCGACCGCTGGGGCGGCGCCTACGCGAACCGGATGCGCTTCCCCGTCGAGATCGTCAAGCGGGTACGCGAGGCCGTCGGTGAGGACTTCATCGTCATCTACCGCCTCTCCATGCTCGACCTGGTCCCGGGCGGCTCCTCGCTGGAGGAGGTCGTCACCCTCGGCAAGGCGGTCGAGGCCGCCGGGGCGACCATCATCAACACCGGCATCGGCTGGCACGAGGCCCGCATCCCCACCATCGCCACCTCCGTGCCGCGCGGTGCCTACACCTGGGTCACGAAGAAGCTCATGGGCGAGGTGTCCGTGCCGCTGGTGACCACCAACCGCATCAACACCCCCGAACTCGCCGAGGAGTTGCTGGCCGGCGGCCACGCCGACATGGTCTCCATGGCCCGCCCGATGCTCGCCGACCCCGACTTCGTCGCCAAGGCCGCCGCCGGCACCCCCGAGGCCATCAACACCTGCATCGGCTGCAACCAGGCCTGCCTCGACCACACCTTCAGCGGCCAGATCACCTCCTGCCTGGTCAACCCGCGCGCCTGCCACGAGACCGAGCTGGTGCTCGCGCCGACCCGGCTGAAGAAGCGCGTCGCCGTCGTCGGCGCCGGCCCCGCCGGCCTCGCCTGCGCGGTCTCCGCCGCCGAACGCGGCCACGAGGTCACGCTGTTCGACGCCGCGAGCGAGATCGGCGGCCAGCTCAACGTGGCCCGCAAGGTCCCCGGCAAGCAGGAGTTCGACGAGACGCTGCGCTACTTCCGCCACCAGCTCGACGCACACGGCGTCGACGTACGCCTCGACACCTGGGCCACCGCCGAGACCGTCGCCGACTACGACGAGGTCGTCGTCGCCACCGGCGTCACCCCGCGCACGCCGGACATCCCCGGCATCGACCACCCCCGCGTCCTCGGCTACCTCGACGTGCTCCAGGGCCGCGCCCCCGTCGGCGACCGGGTCGCCGTCCTCGGCGCCGGCGGCATCGGCTTCGACGTCGCCGAGTTCCTCACCGACGGAGGCGACAAGGCGAGCGAGGACCCGCGGACGTACTTCCGCGCCTGGGGCGTCGACATGGACTACCAGGCGCCGGGCGGCCTCGCCGCGCCGCAGCGGCCCACGCCGCCGCGCCAGGTCCACCTGCTCCAGCGCAAGACCACCAAGGTCGGCGCGGGCCTCGGCAAGACCACCGGCTGGATCCACCGCACCGAGCTGAAGCACCGTGGCGTGACCATGGTGCCGGGCGTCCGCTACGACCGGATCGACGACGCCGGCCTGCACATCACCGTCGGCGAGGAGAGCACGGTCCTGGAGGTCGACACGGTGGTCCTGTGCACCGGCCAGGAGCCGCGCCGCGACCTGTACGAGGAGCTGGCCGCGGCCGGGCGCAGCGTCCATCTGATCGGCGGCGCGGACATCGCGGCCGAACTGGACGCCAAGCGGGCCATCAAGCAGGGCACGGAGCTGGCGGCGGCGCTGTAGGGCGCCTGACCCACCTCCCTAGGATGAGCCCATGTCACTCCCGCACGCGATCCTCACCGCCCTGCTGGAAAAGCCGTCGTCGGGACTGGAACTGACCCGCCGCTTCGACAAGTCGATCGGCTATTTCTGGTCCGCGACGCACCAGCAGATCTATCGCGAGCTGGGGAAGCTGGAGGCCGAGGGTTTCATCCGCACGCTGCCGTCCGAACAGCCGGCCCGCGGGCAGAAGAAGAGCTACGACGTCCTGCCCGCGGGCCGCGCCGAACTGGCCCGCTGGACCTCCGCCGCGCAGGACCCGAAGCCCCAGCGGGATGTGCTCCTGCTGCGGCTGCGGGCCGCGGCGGTGGTCGGCACGGCGGGCCTGGAGGCGGATCTGCGGCGCCATCTGGAGCTACACCGGCGGCAGTTGGCCGAGTACCAGGAGATCGAGCAGCGCGACTTCCCGCCGGACCGGGACGCCCCCGAGGACCGGCTGCGCCACCTGGTGCTGCGGGCCGGCATCGACCTGGAGACCTTCTGGACGCAGTGGCTCACCCACGCCCTGGCGGAGTTCACCGCACTGCCCGACGCCGACTGAGCCCCGCTTCCGTACGGCCGCTCAGAGCCGGTACGGCTTCGCGCGGCGGCGCAGATACCAGCCCGTGGCGAGCACTCCGGTGCTCACCAGGGCAGCGCCGATGCCCAGCGTCAGCGGCCCGTAGTCGCGCGCGGCACCGCCCAGGCCGCCCAGCACGCCACGCGAGGGCGCCGGCGAGGAACCCGCCGGGGACGCCGGGGATCTCGTCGCCGGTCTGTTCGCCGAGGACGCCGAGGCCGACGACGAGGGCGCCGTCGAGGGCTTCGTCGAGGCCGTCGACGCCGAGGACGACGCGACGATCACCGACTGGGTGCCCGCCGTGCCGCCGCTGGAACAGACCACGACCACCGTGTACATCCCCGGGCTCACCCCGGTCCAGCCCGCGGACTGGCTGACGGACGTGCCCGCCAGCGCCGACTGCCGGCCCTGGGCGAAGTTCGCCTGCCGGCTGGTGAGCAGGGCCGCGTTGCCCCAGCTGCCGTTGATCTGGGTGCACGCGGTGGTCACCACCGAGACGGTGGACCCGTTCGCGGTGACGGAGACGCCCGAGGCCGCGGCGGACGGCCCGGCGAGGGCGGCCGGGAGCGCCGCGGCGCCCGCCAGGGTCAGACCGCAGCGGACGAGAGGTCGCGAGGTGTGCATGGGCCGGCCTTCCGGCGGCACGGTCGGCGGTACGTCCCATGCGCCGCCAGGAGTCGGGAAGCGTCCGTGCTGCCTGGGCAGCAGCCAACGCGGCTCCGGACGCGCCCGCACCCGGAAGTCGCCCGGCCAGGTGACGTTTTCCTTCGTCCGGCACAGGTGGGGGCACGGGGGACAGGCGGCCCGCTGCGGGGATGCGCCCGTCAGCCCCCCGTGGTCACCGTCCGCTCCGCCGACCAGCCGCCCCAGGTGCCGTCGGGCAGCCGGGCCCGCAGCCGCAGCCGGTGTTCCTCTCCCGCGGTCCGGCCGACGTAGAAGCCATAGCTCGCCCGGCCGCGCGGGGGTGTGCCGCCCCACACCAGTGAGGTGGCCGAGGCGCCGTCGAGCCGGATCTGGTACTCGGTGATCACCCCGTCCACCCGTGGCGGGTCCCAGGCCAGGTCGACGTAGTACGCCCCGTCGGCCCGGTGGGTCCGCGCGGTGAATCCGGTGGGCGCGGTGCTCCGGCCGTCGTCGGTGCCCGGGGTGGTGAGGCGGACCGGGGCGCTCGCGGGGGAGAGGTTGTCGGCGGCGTCGCGGGCCCGCACCGTGAAGACGTACCCGGTGCCGGGGCGCAGCCCGGTGACCACGGTCGCGGTCTGGTCCCCTCCGACGCTGTGGATCTTCACCCCTCCCTGGTACACGTCGTACGACACCACACCCCGGTCGTCCCGGGACGCGCCCCAGGACAGCTGGACCTCCCGGCTGCCGACGGCCCGCCCGGCGGGCTTCGACGGCCGGGTCGGTGCCGAGCGGTCCGCCGCCACCCTGGCCGGTGTGCGCGCCCGCACCGGACGGCTCGGCGGGCCGAGCCGGCCGCCCGTGTCCTGGGCCCGCACGGTGAAGGCATACAGGGTGGACGGCCTGAGCCTGGTGACGTCCACCATGTGCTGCGAACCCGGCACTGCCTCGACCTTCGTGGTGCCGCTATATACCTCGTAGCGGCGGATGCCGGGGCTGTCCGGCACCGCGTTCCACATCACGTGCACGCTCGTGGCGCTGCCCGCCTGCGCGGTCACGCCGGTCGGCGCGCCGGGCGCCCGCCCCTCGTCGCCCTCGGCCTGACTCCAGCCGCAGGACGCGACCAGCAGCAGGGCCCCGCAGACCAGGGCGAGCGGCCACGGAACGCGTCGCACGGCTCTGCCTCCCCGGGGACGGCGGCATGGGCATCACGTAAAGGTCCGGACCAATATGGCGCGAGGGGTGCGGGTCCGGCAAGAGGCCCGTGCTGGTGACCATCTCGGGAAGTTACGTATGCTGAGGCTCCCTACGGCTGAACTGCCCTAGGGGACATGGCAGTTCATGCCTGTGGCGCGGACACGCTGTCGTCGCCGATCCCGCGCCGACGCGGGCGGCCGGGGGATCCGGACCGGCTTCGGACCGGATCCCCGGCCCCTGTTGTCGCTGAGACCCCTGTGACTCCGGCTACTCCTTCTGCAGCCGTTGTCCCTCAACGGGGTGTCAGAAGCGTGCTCCATCCGGCCCCTTCGGAGCGGTCCGGACGGCCGACGGCGCCGGCGAGCACCACAGTGGGCGGGATGCCCGCCCCGTAGGGGCCGGACGTCCGTCCTGTCCTCGACGAGAGGGTCCGTCATCGTGCGTGTCCCGTCCCTGACGCTGGCCGCGGCCGGCGCCACCCTGCTCGCCCCGGCCGCGCTGACCGTCGCGGCCGCCGCCCCGCCCGGGGACCGTCTCGCGACCGGCAGCGAAGGAGCCGTAGCCGCCGCCGACCTGCTGGCCCGGACGGGCGAGTGCAACGAGATCTCCCAGGGCCGGTACCGCCCCGACGACGGCAGCCCCGCGAACGTGCCCGTCTGCGGCACCAAGGACGCCGTCTTCTGGAAGGCCGACCTGGACGTCGACTGCGACGGACAGCCCACCGAACACTGCAACAGCCGCACCGACCCGCAGTTCTCCGCGACGACCGCCTACCAGCAGTCCGACGGCCGCTATCTGAACGCCGAGACCCTGCCCTACATCGTCGTCCCGGCCCCGAGCGGCATCTGGAACCCCGACAAGGACGGCGTGCGCGGCGGTTCCGTGGTCGCCGTCGTCTACCGGGACCGGGTGCAGTACGCCGTCGTCGGCGACATCGGGCCGGGCGACCTCATCGGCGAGGCCTCCTACGCCACCGCCAAGGGCCTCGGCATCCCGACCGACCCGAGCGCCGGCGGGGCGCCCTCCGATGTCACCTACATCGTCTTCAAGGACTCCCACGTGGATCCCATCGAGGACCACCCGGCGGCGGTCGCCGAAGGGGAGCGGCTGGCCGGGCAGTTCGTCGCCGACAAGTGACCGGCCGGGCCCCGCGGCCGCGTCACACCTTGCGGTAGCCGTACGCCTCCACCGCCGCGGCCTCCACCGCGTCCAGGTCGGCCCCGGCGGCGGCGGTGACCACCGCGGCCACCGCACCCTCGACGAACGGCGCGTCCACCAGCCGTGTGCCGTCCGGCAGTTCGTCGCCCTCGGCGATCAGCGCCTTCACGGTGAGCACGGCACTGCCGAGATCGGTGAGGACCGCGACACCGGCGCCCCGGTCCACCGAGGCCGCCGCCGCACAGATCAGCTCGGCGCTGGTGCCGAGCCCCCCGCCCTCGGTGCCGCCCGCCGCGGCCACGGGCACCGCCGCGGCCCCGCCCGCCAGGCCCTTCGCCAGCTCGGCGACCGAGGCGGCCACCTCCGCGCTGTGCGACACCAACACGATCCCGACCGGCCTCTCGTGACTCACCGTCAGTCCTCCGCCGCTTCGGCCAGGGCGGCGATCAGCAGCGCCGACGAGGTCGCGCCCGGGTCCTGGTGGCCGATGCTGCGCTCGCCGAGATAACTCGCCCGGCCCTTGCGGGCCTGCAGCGGCGTGGTGGCCTCCGCGCCCTCCTCGGCGGCGACCCGCGCGGCGGCGAAGCCGTCGCCGAGCGCGTCCACGGCCGGCACCAGGGCGTCGATCATGGTCTTGTCGCCGGGCGCCGCCCCGCCGAGCTTCATCACCCCGTCCACGCCCTCCCGCAGTGCCCCGGCCAGCTGCTCCGTGCTGACCTCGGCGGCCTCGCCGAGCGCCTTGCCGGTCCGGCGCAGCAGCGTGCCGTACAGCGGCCCCGACGCGCCGCCGACCGTCGAGATGAGCTGCCGCCCGGCGAGGGTCAGCACGGCGCCCGGGGTGTCCGGTGCCTCCTTCTCCAGGGCGGTCGCCACGGCCCGGAAGCCGCGCTGCAGATTGCTGCCGTGATCGGCGTCGCCGATGGCCGAGTCGAGGGCGGTGAGCCGCTCCGCCTCGCGGTCGACGGACACGGCCGTCGCCGCCATCCAACGGCGGAAGAATTCGGCGTCGAGCACTGGATCTCCTTGCGTGGTAGGGGTGTTGACCGGCGTGCTGCGGGTGTTGGTCGCCTCGTCCGCCGTATCACATCCCCCAGCGCAGCGCAGGGGTCTTCACCGGCGCGTCCCACAGCCGCAACAGCTCCTCGTCGACCTGGCACAGCGTCACCGAGGCGCCCGCCATGTCCAGCGAGGTGACGTAGTTGCCGACCAGCGTGCGGGCCACGGCCACCCCGCGCTCGCGCAGTACCCGCTGCACCTCGGCGTTGAAGCCGAACAGCTCCAGCAGCGGGGTGGCGCCCATGCCGTTGACCAGCAGCAGCACGGGGTTGCGCGGCGGCATGTCCTCCAGGATCGCGTTCACCGCGAAGTCGGCGATCTCCCCGGAGGTCATCATCGCCCGCCGCTCCCGGCCCGGCTCGCCGTGGATGCCGATGCCCAACTCCAGCTCACCGTCCGGCAGATCGAAGGTGGGGCTGCCCTTGGCCGGAGTCGTACAGGCACTGAGGGCCACGCCGAAACTGCGGGAGTTCTCATTCACCTGACGCCCGATCGACTCCACCCGCTCCAGCGGCTGCCCCTCGGCCGCCGCCGCGCCCGCGATCTTCTCCACGAACAGGGTCGCACCGGTGCCGCGCCGACCCGCCGTGTAGAGGCTGTCGGTGACCGCCACGTCATCGTTGACCAGCACCTTGGCGACCTGGATGCCCTCGTCCTCGGCCAGTTCGGCCGCCATGTCGAAGTTGAGCACGTCACCGGTGTAGTTCTTCACGATGAACAGCACCCCGGCGCCGCTGTCCACGGCGGCCGCAGCACGTGCCATCTGGTCCGGCACCGGTGAGGTGAACACCTCGCCGGGACACGCGGCGGAGAGCATGCCCGGGCCGACGAACCCGCCGTGCAGCGGCTCGTGCCCCGACCCGCCGCCGGACACCAGCGCCACCTGCCCGGCCACCGGAGCGTCCCGGCGCACGATCACCCGGTTCTCCACGTCCACGGTCAGCTCGGGATATGCGGCCGCCATACCGCGCAGCGCGTCCGCCACGACGGTCTCGGGCACGTTGATCAGCATCTTCATGGGTGTCTCCTCGCGAGCGTAGCACTAGGGCTCATGATCTGTGTCTTAGCAGGTCACCGGCGGTGAGGGCAGTATTTGATCTTGGCGGTTCGTTGTGATCCGAGGCGGGTCGTGGCGGGTCTGTTGCTGACTCAATGCTGACTTCGGTGACGGGTCGTCAGGTGCTGTCGGCCGCCCGATGGAGGGTGCCGCCTATCCCGTCTATGGGCAGTATCGACCTTGCGGCAGCGAAGGTCACCTGCGACTGTGAGGCCTTACGGTTCGCAGCGTCCAGTCAGCCGACGTGCTCGCTGCTTGTGTTCGGTGACGCCGAGTGTGACGCCGGCTGGCAGGATGGTGACCTTCGCCACCGGGTCTGCGTGCTCGCACAACGCCGCGACCAGGGCGTGCCCCGATTCGTGGACGGCCACCGAGCGGCGTTCCTCGGGCAGCAGCGCGTTGGAGGACTCCCGGCGTCCCAGCAGCACACGGTCGCGGGCGGCATCCAGGTCGTGCGGCTCGATACGGGTGCGGTCGTTCCGCACGGCGTTGATGGCGCCCTCGTTGACGAGGTTGGCGAGATCCGCGCCGGAGAATCCGGGCGTGGCGCGCGCTACGGCGTCCAGGTCGATGTCCGGGGCCAGGGTCTTGTCACGGGCGTGGACGGCGAGGACCGCGGCCCGCTCGGCCTGGTTGGGCGGCGGCACGGTGACCTGGCGGTCGAAGCGCCCGGGGCGCAGCAGGGCCGGGTCGAGGGCGTCGGGCCGGTTGGTGGCGGCGAGGACGACGATGCCGCTGGACTGGTCGAAGCCGTCCATCTCGGACAGCAGCTGGTTGAGGGTCTGCTCGCGCTCGTCGTTGCCGCCCAGTCGCATCCCGCCGCCGCGGCGCGATCCGAGGGCGTCGATCTCGTCGATGAAGATGATCGACGGGGCGCGTTTGCGGGCCTGGTCGAACAGGTCGCGCACCCGGGATGCGCCGACCCCGACGAACATCTCCACGAACGCGGATCCGGTCACCGACAGGAACGGCACGTCCGCCTCGCCGGCGACGGCCCGCGCGAAGAGGGTCTTGCCGGTACCGGGTGGCCCCACCATGATCACGCCGCGGGGTCCCTTGGCTCCTGCGGCGGTGTACCGGGCGGGATTGCGCAGGAAGTCGACGACCTCGCTGATCTCCTGCTTGACCCCGTCGTAGCCGGCGATATCGGCGAAGCGGGTGGTGGGCCGCTCCGCCTCGATGATCTTCGCGCGTGAGCGTCCGATGGCGCTCAGCCCGCCGGTCAGCGACCCTGCGGCCCGGCGTGCCATCCACGCGAAGAAGCCGATCAGCAACAGGAACGGCAGGAACGAGAAGAGCACCGACAACCATGTCGAACCGTTGCTGCTGCTCTGGCTGGCGGTGATCTTCACGTGGTGGGAGGTCAGCTGTTGCTGCAGCTGGGCCCCGGTGCCCAGTGCGGTGGGGAGCTGGGTGGTGAATTTCGTGCCGTCCTTCAGGGTGCCGCTGACCGCGCCCTTGCCGTTGATGTCGACCGTCTGCACCTGGCTGGCGCCGACCTTGCCGACGAAGTCGCTGTAGGACAGTGAACTCGTGTGCGACCCGGACCGTGCGCGAGAGAGCAGCAGGACGAAGACGAGCGTCATCAGGATCCACCAGAGCATCCACCGCCCGCCGAACGGCTGCGGTTGCCGGGGCGGAGGGCCGGGCGGCTCGCGCGGCGGCCCGGGCTTGGCGGGCGGCGTCAGGTGCCGGTGCGGCACCCGCACTCGTGTGATCACCGATCCCACGCCCCTCGGTCGGCAGTGAACCCCGTCTACCAGCCTCAACCCGGCCGTTCCTGGGCGGCAGGGGTCGAACGGCCCTGATGGGGGCCGTCTGGTCAGAGTCCCCAAGGACCACGGCCGGCCGTCGGACAGTGACCAGGAGCCGGCTGACAGGTATGCATGGCGTCCCGCTGCCATATCGACGACGCGCGCTTGTGCGCGGCCGTCGGGGTGAGTGGGTCGTTCGGACCGTAGGTCTGGGCGATCGGCCCTGGACCGGGTTGTCCGTGCGGCGGGACGCTGGAACGCAGGTCGAGGCGGGCGAGGTGAATCATGGGTAGTCCGCCAACAGCGAGGCCGGCGGATGCGCCGCCGCGTGACAAAGCCGCTGCAGCGGCCGCGGTGGTCGATGTCGTGGGACTCAGCAAGCGCTACGGGGCCGAGGTGGCGGTCCGGCAGGTGTCGTTCTCGGTCCGGGCGGGCGAGGTATTCGCGTTCCGCGGCCCCAACGGCGCCGGGAAGACCACGACAATCAAGCCCGGAAAGAGCCCGGAGGACCAGGTCCGCGGTGCCGAATGACCGCGGCGAGCACGCCGTGCCCGTCCAGCCCGTCGCTGGGCCCCGGCGCCTGAACCCTCATGACGCCTGTCGGGAGTGATGGCCGATGTCCGGGAGGCGGGAGTTTCAGGTGGGGCGTGGCTTCGGGTGGCAGGAAGGACGTCCTACGGGACCGCGCGCGCTGTGGTGGGTGGTGGCCGTACTCGTTGTGGCGGCCGTGGTCCTGGTCGCCGTCCTGCGGCGGCGTGAACTGGCGCAGGCCTATCACCTCATCGCGGGAGTACGTCCGCTGCCGGTCGCGGTCGCCGTGGTGTGCCAGGCGCTGTCGCTCCTGTGCTTCGCTGCGTTGTACCGCTGGCTGCTCGGGGCCGGTGGGGCCCGCTGGAGCCTGCGGCGCACGACGGCGACTGTCGTGGCCGCCAACGCCGTGGCGGGCGCGTTGCCCGGCGGGGCGGCGTTCTCCGCAGCCTGGGTCTACCGGCAGTTCCGCCGCCGGGGCGCGGAGCAGGTACTCGCGGCCGCTGTCCTGGTGGTGGCCGGCGCGCTGTCGGTACTCGGTCTGGCCGTCCTGCTCGTGGTCGGCGTGGTCGCCGCGGGGCAGGCGGAGTTGCGTACCGTTCTGCTTCCTGTGGCCGGGGCGCTGCTGGTCCTGGGGGCGGCGTTGGCGATCTTCGGAGCATCCCGCTCCTCGGGCTTGCGGAGCGCGATGGGGCGAGCGTGGAGAGGCACCGGTCGGCGTTCCCGCCGCATCCGGCAGGGCCAGGACGCACTCGCGCAGCTGGTCGAACAGGCCCACAGCCTGCAGTCCGGCCTACGGCCCTGGTCGCGTCCCTTCGCGCTCGCGCTGTTGAACTGGGTCTTCGACGTGGCGTGCCTGGCCGCGAGCCTGTGGGCGCTCGGCATCGGCGTGCCCTGGCACAGCCTGCTGCTCGCCTACGTTCTCACCCAGATCCCAGGCAGCCTGCGCCTGACCCCGGGCAGTCTCGGCATCGTGGAGACAAGCCTGTCCGCACTGCTCGTCCTGTACGGTCTTTCGCCCGGCCCGGCGATCGCCGCGACGCTCCTGTACCGGGCCGTCAGCTACTGGGCCCTGCAACCCATCGGCTGGACCAGCTGGCTCGCCATCACCCTCCAGACCGGTGCGTCCCGCTCGCCGCCACGCCACTCGGATCGACGCGGCGACCTCAGCCCATAACGGTTGGAGAACGGTCTCGGGAGACCGACGTGCTCCGACTCAGGTCACTGGATTCCGGTTGCTCTGGTCACCATGCGTTGATGACCGGCGCATGGGGTTCGTGCTGCCTCCAGGCCTCGTTGAGGCGCGAGCCGGTCCGCGGCGGCGATGCCGCGCAAGGAGGCGACCTTGCCGTGGCTGACTTCGAACGTCACGGCGCCCACGACCCGGTCGTCGACCACGGCGAGGACGGCGGGGGAGTCGTTGACCAGCGCGATGTGGATCGAGGGGGAGCCGCCGGCCAGCCGCCGCTTCGCCGGAGTGGGCTTGAAGCCGGCCCGCACGTAGGAGGCGACCCGCTCGGGCGAGTTGTACCGCAGCCGCCGCCTGGCCAGTCCGTAGCCGTGCGAGACCGCGGTCGCATCGTCGGTGAGCATCGCCACCAGCAGTTCGGCGCGCCCCGACGTGGCGACGGCGAGGAACTCCTCGACGATCCGGCGCACGGACGCGGGCTCCACCTCGTCGCTGCTGCGGCGCTCGGCGGTGACCCGGATCCGGGCCCGGTGGACATGCTGTTGGCTCGCGGACTTGGTGATGTCGACGATCCCGGCGATCTCGGCGTGGGGGTACGAGAAGGCCTCGCGCAGGCCGTAAGCGGCTTGCTCGACCGGCGAGAAGCGCTCCATGAGGGTCAGGACGGCCAAGGACACCGATTCGCGCTGCTCGAAGGTTTCGGCCGGACCGAGCATCGGGTCGCCCTCAAGGAGCGGCTCGGGCAGCCAGGCACCGGCCGCTCGCTCGTGGCGCGCCTGCGCCGAGCGGAGCCGGTCGAGGCAGAGATTGGTGACGACCTTGGTCAGCCATGCCTCCGGCAGCTCGATACGTTCACGGTCTGCGGTCTGCCGAAGGTCAGGTGGGCGATGTCCCACCCGGCCCCCTTGAGTACCTCCGACTTGAGCCGCGCGGCGGTCCGGCCGCCCAGGTACAGGACTTCGAGTGGGCGTCCCCATCCACCGTCTCGCACGCGATGTGCCGGCTGATCGATGAGCGCGACGGTCTTACGGTGTTCCAACTGCCAGCCTACGCGCTCGACTTCAACGCCTTCGGCAACCTGCGGTCACTCTGGTCACATGTCAAGGACAGCCTGGCGGGCCTCGCCTGCGGCGCACTCGATCGACTCGACACACTCGTCCGCGACCGTCTCAAACGCCTGCACTACTACTCGAACGTCCTCGACGGCTTCCTCGCGGCCAGCGGCCTCAACTCGGTCAACCGCCGCAGTCACCCTGGAATGCTGAAGTCAGCGATGCGTTCCTGAGGCGCCTGCGCCCTGTTGTCAGCCGCTCGTGCTGTTGCGGGAAGGGGATGGTTCTTCCTCCCTGACGAAGCGGCCATGCCACGTGTGGTACCAGACGTCGCCGGTGGTCGCGTTGACCGAGAGCATGCCGACGATGTGGTCGTCGCGCAGGGTGTGCAGGGTGTAGTAGCCGGGGAACCAGTCGGGTTTCGCGGCGTGCAGGTCCTTGTGGTGGTCGCGCAGCCACCGGTCGGCGATCCGCACGGCTTGCCCGGGTCCGATCTTCGTGGGGCCGGGCTGAGTGCCGGCGGGCATCATGCCGTAGGCGGTGTTCCACATCATGGCCGGGCCGAACTCCAACAGGACCGCGCCGCTGCGTGGGTCGATGAGTACCTCGGTGGCGCCCTTGCTGGAGGAGTCGAGGAGTTGGGCGTAGTACCCGTTGCTGAACTGCATGACCTCACCGACGCGCAGACCCCACCGGTCGGCGAAGCGCCCTGCGGCGCGGTCCGCGTCAGCGAGGTTGCGTATGGGGCCCTGTCGGGACGCCACGCCGCCCGTCATCATCCCCATCCGAGGTCCCCACGACGGGGAGCTGTTGCCCGCGACCCACACGAGCGAGGCGATCAGTGCCGCCACCGAGGCGAGCAGCACGGTCAGCGGCAGCAAGCGCCGGCGGAGCCCGCTCACCGTGGCCTCGGCCGGTGGGCGGTGAGGCGCTCGTGGGCCTCGGTGTACGTGTCCGTGTCGATCTCTCCCGAGGCGTAGCGACGGTCGAGGATCTCCTCCGGGGTCTCCCGGTGCTCGCGGTCTTCCCAGCCGTGGCTGCGACCGGAGGCGCCCCCGGACGGGCCGTGCGTCAGGCGGATCACGGCCCACACGGCGAGGCCGATCAGTGCGATCCACAGCAGGGGCATGAAGGCCATCCAGGCCCAGCCGCCATCCCAGTACATCACCGTGCCCACCTCCACCTGCAAGGTTTCGACCTGTGCCTTTTGTGTTCATGGTGGGCCTCGGCCGGGTGGGGACACCAAGGGCTTTTCGGCTCTGCCTCTGGACCACTCGGCACCTCTTGCCAGCTGGCCTGCATGCCTGTCGCTCACGGGGCGAGGGAGAAGTAGTTCTCCTCTTCCTGGGTGAAGTGCAGGCGTAGCACGGTGTTCAGGCCGTAGAGGCAAGAGCGCAGGTCGTCGAGTTGTCCGGGGGCAAGGCGGCCGTCGGCGCGGGCCAGTTGCAGGTGGGTGGCGATGCGGCGGGAGAGCCGTTCGATCTCGGTGTGGGCGCGGCTCATGGTGGCGGTGGCCTCGGGGCCGCCGAGGGTGGGTGCGAGGGCGGGGTATAGCTCGTGTTCCTCGGCGTGTTCGTGGGGCAACAGGCGTTCGGTGAGCAGCCGGTGGGTCTCTTCGACGGCGGCCAGGGCCGCGGGGCCGGGGGCGTCGGAGAGGCGGTCGGCGGCGGCGCGTACGGCTTCGAGGACGTCCTGGAGCTCGTCGTGTTCGGCGGCGAAGCGGTGGATGAGGGCTTCGGCGGCGGGGGTGATGGCCGGTCGCGTGGCGTGGTCGACGTGCAGGGCGCGCAGGGCGTTGAGGATGACGGCGACGTCGATGCCTTCCTGGAGCAGGGCGCCGGCGGCGGGCGGGAGGAGGCCTGCGGCGGCTGCGGCCATGGCGGCCAGGGACATCAGCATGCCGCCGAGGGCGCTCTGTACGGCGATGCGGCGGGCGCGCCCAGCGATGGTGACGGCGTCGGCGAGGCGGTCGACGCGGTCGGTGGTCAGGACGATGTCGGCGGCCTCGGAGGAGGCGGTGGAGCCGCGGGCGCCCATGGCGACGCCGATGTCGGCGGCGGCGAGGGCGGGGGCGTCGTTGACTCCGTCGCCGACCATGACGGTGATCGCGCGCTCGCGCTCGGCGCGCACGGCGGCGACCTTGTCAGCGGGGCCCAGTTCGGCGCGTACGTCGTCCAGGCCGAGGACGGTGGCGACTTCGTGGGCGGGTGCGGATCGGTCGCCGGTGAGCATCAGCAGCCGTTGGATGCCTGCCGCGCGCAGCAGGCGCAGGGTGCGCGGGGCGTCGTGGCGCAGGGGGTCGCGTAGCAGGACGGCGCCGGCCGGGCGTCCGTCGACGGTGAGCCAGGCGACGGCCGCGCCGTCAAGGAGGGCGCGGTTGTCGACCGCCCTGGCCCAGGTGGGCCGTGCGTCCGCGGGGCCGAGGCGGCCGATGGAGACCCGGTGTCCGTCCACGGTGCCGGTGGCGCCGCGGCCGGGTTCCTCGGTGACGTCGGAGGGGACCGACAGCTGCAGCCTGCGTTCCCGGGCGGTGTCGACGATGGCCTGGGCGAGGACATGGGGCGAGTACTGGTCGAGTGAGGCGGCCAGGCGGAGGGCTTCTTTGGGGGTGAGGCCTGGGGCTGCGGTGACGTCGAGGACGCGGGGGCGGCCGCGGGTGAGGGTTCCGGTCTTGTCCAGCAGGCAGGTGCGGGCGCGGCCGAGGTTCTCCAGTGCGCCGCCGTCGCGGATGACCACGCCGAGGCGGGAGGCACGGGAGAGTCCGGAGACGATGGCGACCGGGGCGGCCAGCAGCAGAGGACAGGGGGTGGCGACCACCAGGACGGCTACCGCGCGTACAGCGGAGCCGCTGATCAGCCAGGCCAGGCCGGCCACGGAGAGGGACAGGGGGAAGAACCAGGCGGCGTAGTGGTCGGCCAGCCGTACGACGGGCGCGGACTCGGCCCCAGCCTGCTGGGCCAGACGCACGATCCCGGCATAGGTGCTGTCCTGCTCGGTGGCGGTGGCGCGCAGCTCGAAGGCGCCGCCCGCGTTGACCACGCCACTGCGCACCATCTCGTCCCGAGCCCGCTCGACCTGGAGGGGCTCCCCGGTCAGCACGGACTCGTCGAGCACAGCGGCGACGCTCTCCACGCGGCCGTCGACGGGAACCACCTCACCGGGGCCGACGACGAGAAGGTCGCCGGCAGTGACCTCGGCCAGTGGCACCGTGGCCACCCCGGCGTCGGTGCGGCGGCGTGCGGAACGGGGCGCACGTTCCAGCAAGGTACGCAGGTCGTGGGAGGCACGGCGCTGGGCCGCGGCCTCCAGCGTGCGGCCGGTGGCCAGCATCAGCGCGATCAGGGCACCGGCCAGGTACTCGTGAACGGCCAGGGTACCGGCGAGCGCGAGGACGGCGATAAGGTCCACGCCCGCGTGCCCGTGCCGTAGCGCGGACAGCACCCATGCCACCGCGGGAACGACAGCCGACAGGGTGCCCAGCCCCCAGAAGCGGTCAGCGAGGCTGCCGTCACCGATGAGCCAGGCAATGCCGCCGCTGGTCAGGGCCGCTGCGGTGACGGTCAGGAGGACGGGTTCGAGCCGAGGGGACACCACCGCTGCGGACAGGCGACGCAGCCCTGCTGTGTGAGGAGAGCGGTGGTTCATGGGGTACCTCGGTCCGTCCGGCCCGGCGACCCTGGGGGCGGTCTCTAGCCATGACACCGTGCCGCCGGCCGCGGGTGGCAGGGGACGTCCGGCCCTCCTTCAGGGCCGGACAGCCGGTGCGCGCGTGTGCTCGTCATCGTTGTCCCCGGTCGGTGCGGAGGCGGAGGAGGGGGCGGTCGGCGACGGCTCGGCAGGCGGCCAAGGCGGGGAAGCCGTCAGCCACGGTGGGCAGCCCTGAATGGCAAGGGGTCGCATGGGCGGGCGCCGCGGGCGGCCAGGTAGGCGAGCCTCTGTGCTGTCTCACTCAGCCCGCGGGCCGATCGGGGGAGTGGGATGACGAGGGCCGGGACGATCCAGCAGCCCTGCACCTCATCGAGCTGAGGCTTCACCACCCGGTCGTCCTTGACCCGCGGCAGGGAGCCGGACAGGCCCACGAGGGTTGGCGACAGCGAGTTCCGCCACACGCCTGACTCGGCGGTGAACCGGCTCAAACCACCTGCCAGGACGTGCCGGCGTTCGGCACCCTTCGACCTTCCGCCGACGCGTATCGACACGGTGTGGGTGTCTGCGGGTTCGATCAGGCGGCTGTCCAGCTCCACGGTGGCCTCAGTCCGCCAGGTCGACTCCGCATTCCATGTCAAGCCGGTCCGGCGGTTCTGCCAGCGAATCGGACCCCGGCCGGCACGACCTCGCTGCTGTCTATCGGTGGTGCGGTGGGTGGGGCGGCGGTGACGGGATAGTGGCCGTGCTGGGTGCGGCCTCGGGCCAGACCAGCAGGACGGGGCAGGGAGCATGGTCGACGATGAAGCGGCTGGCGTGGCCGAGGCTGCGGGGGCCGAGGCGGGTGTGGTCTCCGTCGCGGGCGAGAATGAGCAGGTCGGCGCCTTCAGCAGCGGCCACGACCTCTCGTTCGACTGGGCCGGAACGCTCCGTCCTGGTGCACGGGCGGCCCAACCGCTCGGCCGCGGCGGTCAGGAGCTGTTCGCCGGCGGCAGCGGCCAGGTGTTCCACCGTGGTGCCGGGGTCGCGGTCGGGGCGTGCGCGGCCCAGCAGTGAGGCGTAGGCGCCGTGGGCGGCGCCGGGAAGTTCTGGGCCGGTGACGTGCAGGAGCACGATGTCGGTGCCCTCGGGCGTGTGGGTGCGGGCCGCGTCGACACAGGCGGGCCAGGTGCCCTCGACGATCCAGGCGATGACGGTCACGGTGCTCAGCCTCCGATCATGTGGAGTGAGGCCCACAGTGCCACCACCGCGAGCCCCAGGGCGGGGGGCACGGCGAGCAGACCGAGGCGGGTGAACTCGCCCAACTGGACGTCGGTGTCGTGCTGGCGCACGATACGCCGCCACAGCAGCGTGGCCAGGGAGCCGGCGTAGGTGAGGTTCGGGCCGATGTTCACCCCCAGCAGCACCGCGAGGACCGCTCCGGAGCCGGTGGGAGCGGTCAGTGGCAGCAACACCAGAATGGCGGGCAGGTTGTTGATGACGTTGGCCAGCACGGCGGCCAGTGCCGCGAGGGCCAGGAGGGCCGGCAGGGAGGTGCCGCTCGGGATGAGGTGTCCCAGTGCGCCCGCGAGTCCGTTGTCGACCACCGTACGGACCACGATGCCCAGCGCCAGGACGAACGCGAGGAACGGCACCGCCGCGGCGCGGACGATCGTAGAAGGGGTGGTGCGGCGCTGGGCCAGTGCGCGGCCGACGAGTACGACCGCGCCCGCCGCTGCCGCCCACGCCGGGTTGATCCCCAGGGCCGAGGTCAGGACGAACCCGGCCAGCGTGCACACGACGATGGCCAGGGCGAACACCGGTACCTCGCGAGGCTCGGCGGCCCGCGGGGCCCGGGCTCCTGCAGCCAGGTCGGTGGCGAAGAACCGCCGGATGACCGCGTACTCAGCGCCGATGGCGACCAGCCAGGGCAAGGCCATCAGGGCCGCGAAGCGCGTGAAGCTCACTCCGCTCGCGGCGAAGGCGAGCAGGTTGGTGAGGTTGGAGACCGGCAGCAGCAGGGAGGCCGTGTTGGACAGGTGGGTGCAGGCGTAGACGTGTGGCTTCGGGCGGGCGCCGAGCCGGGCGGCGGTGGCGAAGACCACCGGGGTGAGCAGCACCACGGTGGCGTCCAGGCTGAGCACCGCGGTGATCAGCGAGGCGACAACGAACACCTGGACCAGAAGCCGACGGGGACGCCCGGCCGCGGTGCGGGCCATCCAGGCTCCGCAGGCATGGAACAGGCCCTCGTCATCGCACAGTTGGGCCAGGACGAGGACGGCCGCGAGGAAGCCGATCACCGGTCCCAGCCGCGACGCCTCGGCCGCCGCGTGGTCCCAGGAGATCGCGCCGGTGGCGACGACCACCCCGGCGGCCGGGATGGCGACGACGGCTTCCGGCCAGCCCCACGGACGGATCACCGCACAGGCCAGCACCGCCACCAGCAGGGCGACGGAGAGCACTTCTGCGAGCGAGGCGTTCAGGGCTATGGCCTTTCCGTGGGAGGACCCGTCAGTGGTCGGCGGAGAAGATCTCGCGTACCTCGCGGACGGCGTAGTAGACGAGCACGTAACCGGCGGCCGGGTCGGCCCACCACCAGCCGACGGCAGTGTTCAGGGCGAGACCGAGCAGGACGGCGGCGGCCAGCAGCCCGTCGATGAGGGTGACCCGGCCTTCGGTCTTGAGGACCGGGTTGTCCAGGGCGGCGCCAGCGCGGGCCTTGCCCGCGGCGAGGGCGAACATCACGGCGGCGGTGACGGCGGTCCAGCCGATGCCCAGCGGCGAGTGGCGCGGGTGGTAGCAGGCGACGAGCACCCACGTGGACTGCACCAGCAGGTAGACGGCGAGCCCGGCGAAGCCGACGCCGATCAGCTTCAGCGCCCGGCGCCGGCGGTCCTCGCCGGTACCCGACAGCTCCCATACAACGACGGTGGACGCACCGATCTCGATCAGGGAGTCCAGGCCGAACCCGGCGAGTGCGACAGACCGGGCAGAGATCGCCGCGATGGCGAGCACCACGATGCCGACAACGTTCCAGGCGAGGGTGATGTACTCCAGGGTGAAACCCCGGCGGAGCAGGGCTGCTGCGCGCTCGGTCTTGTCCATAGTCACCGCCCGAGTCTCCCAGACCGCGTCACGGCCCCCTGACCGGGCATCTGGTCCTGCGCTGCTTCGGCGTTGCGGCGAGCCGTGTCACTCTCGGCGAGGCCGAGGTAGACGACGGTGACCGATAGGGGTTCGCCTTTGTTCCCTCGCGGAGAGCTACTGAATGCTCAGGATGGCCACGGCTTCGCGCTCCGGATCGGCGGCGAGGGCTGGGCTGTCGGTGACGCCGAGGCGGGAAGCGTTCGACGTGGTAGAGGGCTTTGGCGAGGAGTTCGGCGACGTGGTTGTCGTAGAGGGAATACACCACGGAGCGGCCTTTGCGGGTGCCGACCACCAGGCCGAGGTTGCGCAGCAGACGCAGCTGGTGGGAGCAGGCGGACTGCTCCATGCGGACCTCGGTGACGGCGAGGGAGCCCTCGCGCAGCCGGACAAGGATCAGCAGCCACGAGGGGGTGGCCGGGGCCCGCAAGGTGGTGGCGACGCGTGTGGCATGGGCCGCGTCCAGGCGCGCACGTCACCCTGCGGGAGGTGCGTTGTCGTCAGGAGCGGGCAGGCCGCGACCTTAACGACTTCTTGATGCTCTGCTGTCCCGTCCTTGACGTACAGTCATGCTCCGGTGTGCCGGGAAGTCTGGTCGGCGTTGCAGTCCCCTTTCGTTCCATCAACCGGGAAGCCCGACCGCTGTGAAGATCACGCCTCCGCCCGCCCCCGCCGGACTCTCCGACGCCGCCCACCAGGCCGGGTGGCGTGCGCTGCTGCATGCCCGCCCGGTGCTGCTGGTCGCGTTCGCGTTCGCGGTGATGGCAGACCCCGTCTCCTCGGTCGCCTACGCGATCGAGGCCGCGCTGCGTGCCCTGCACGGCGACCTCGGCCTGCTGCTGCCCACCATGGGCCTGGTCGTCGGCTTGATCGCACTGGTCATCGTCAATTACCACCAGCTCGTCGCCCGCTACCCGCAAGGCGGCGGGGCCGCCGCGGCGGCCGGGGAGGCGTTCGGCGAGGCATGGGCGTTCGTGCCGATCGGGGCGCTGATCGTGGACTTCGTGCTGACCATCGCGATCAGCTCCGCCGCCGGCGCCTCCGCGATCATCGCCTACCTGCCCGCCGCGGCCCCCTGGCGTATTCCCCTCGCGCTCGCACTCACCGCGCTGGTGGCCGGGATGACCTGGTTCGGGCACCTGGGCCGGGCCGTCTTCGCCCTCATGACGCTGGCGTTCATCGCCGTCACCGCCGCCGTCCTGACCGGCGGACTGACCGCCCCGGTCCACCCCACCGGGACCATCACCCACAGCACCGGGCACTGGGCGCCGCTCGCGGTCGCCGTCGCCTTCCCCGTCGCCATGGCCCTGGCCACCGGCGTCGAGGCCCCCTCCTCCGCGATCGCCCAGCTCGGACAGCTCGACGACGCCGGGCGGCGCCGCTTCGGCCGCATCACCCTGTGGCTGACACTGCTCCTGGTCGGCGGCATCACCCTCGGCCTCACCGCCGAGGCCGTCCACCTCAAGATCGGCATCCCCCGTCCGGACAGCACTCAGATCGCCGACCTCGCCGACCACGCCGCCCCCGGCGCCCTGTACGGCGTCTTCCAGCTGCTGACCGCACTGCTGCTCCTGTCCGCAGCCTCCTCCTCGTTCGCCGCCGGCCCCGGACTGCTCAAGGCACTGGCACGCCACCACCGCCCCGACGGCCACCAGGCGGGAATCCTCCCGGCGGTGTGGGGCCGCACCAACAGCCACCACACCCCCTACTGGGGCGTCGTTCTCTTCCTCGCCGTCTCCGGCGTGGTGATCGTCGCAGCCGGCGGAGACGACCAACGCCTGGTCCTCTTCTACGCCGTCTCCGTGTTCATGGCCTTCATTGCCGGACTGGTCGCCATGACCCGCTTCTCCCTGCGCGAAGGAAAGTTCGGCCACGCGACGGTCAACCTGATCGGCGCCCTTGCCGTCGGCTTCGTCCTGCTGGTCAACCTCTCCCGCGGCGAGCCGATCGCCTCGCTCGTCGCCGCCCTGGCCATCGCCGTGCTGCTGTACCGCATGTGGGTCAAGGCCGGACGCCCCCGCGGCATCCGCGACGCCGCCGCCGAAGCCGAAACCGGCTGACCCTGGAGGGCTTTCCGATGGAAGCGGTCCGCCCGGTGCTGCTGGAGCCGAACGCACCCAGTCCGGATCGGCTCCACCTGGCCTGGCATTTCGTCGCACACGGCAAGACCTCCGTCTGGATCAACCGCCGACTCGCAGTGCCACCCAAGGCGGTCCGCGTACTGATCGACGCCGCTCGCCAGCGAAGCTGACCTTCTACCAGGACACTGCGCCGACGCCTGCCATCGGCTAGGCCCAGCCGTCGTCGATCGTCCCGTCCGTACGGCGCAGGCTCATCGAGACTTCGCCGACCACATGGGACGTGCCCCACCTCCGAGCAGCAAGAACGGGAGGCAGAGTCCCCGGTCTGGACCAGCTGACCGCGAGCGGATCATCTCCGCCGCCTCCTGCACGACCGATTGCCTGGCACCGATGGTCCAGGTACTCGACGAAGCCTTCGGCATCGACTTGCGGCCTGCTGACCACCGTCCACGGCCACACCAACGGACCAGACGCTCCTCGACGGCCCGCACAAGGTCTGCGTCGGGCCGCCCGCTCGCTGGCCCTGAGCATCATTCCGACCACGACGACGAGGTCAACGCCACGGTCACCGAGGCCGCCGAGGGCCCGCTGAACGGCATCCTGCGCGTCTCGAAGGCCCCGATCGGCTTGTGGGATGCCATCAGCGACCCTGCCTCCCGTGTCTTCGACCCGGCCCTGAACTTGACCAATGGCACCTTGACCAAGGCCTTCGGCTGGTACGACGACGAGTGGGGGCGACGCCAACCGGCTCCTCAGCCTCACGGCGCCGACCGCCGATGGCTGACGCATACGGAGGGGAGCGGTGCCTCTCGTTCACCATGGCCGCCAGCAGGCGATAGCGGACGTCTTCGCACATGAGCTTACGCAGCCTCGTCCCAAGCTGTGCAGAACCCTCCCGCGGAGCCGCTGAGGACGGCGACCACGGAAACCAGGAGGACGCCTGCGCCGCGCACGCGGTGTGGCGCGCTGCGTCCAACCGGCCCGGACGAGAGGACCAGCAGCGACGAAGCAAGGCATCCGCCCCATCCAGAAGATCGCAACGAGCATGGACGAGCGGTGCTATCAGGGTTGCGGACCTCCAGGCACGCCGGTGATCTCATCATCGAGGTACGTGCCGAGCACGTCGAGGACTTCCGTTGCCCCTGGCGCCTGCGGAGTGGCTGCTCCAGCGGCCTGCGCCGGGTCCGACTCGGCAGGTCCGTCCAGTACGGACAGCACCAGGCGGCGGTTGACCAGCCGGTCGGCCTAGGCCCGGACTGCGGTGTCCCGGATCGCTGCCGACAGCCGGACGGGAACGGGTCTCCGCGCGGGTTCGGGCCGGTTCCGCGGCGCCGCCTCGGCCCAAGGAAATGGGAGGGGTTGTTCGGGGCTCGGGGCTCGGGGCTCGGGGCTCGGGGCTCGGGGCTCGGGGCTTGGGGCGCGTTGGGCCTGCCGCAGGGTCCCATCGGCCCTCCCGACCTACGGTGGGGGCAGATCGCCCGACTCGGCAGGAGGACAGCAGATGGAGATCGTTGCGTATGGCGTCCTCGCGGACGAGGAGCCCTTGCTGCGGAAGGCGTTCGACACGTCGTTCGCCAGCCGCCATGAGCTGCGCTGTCTGGGGATGTTCCTGGACCGGGACACCGTCCCGACCGCAGCCGGCCACGAGGTCGTGCTCAGCAGCGTCAACGACACGCTGGAGGCCGAGGTGCTGCGCCCGCTGGCCGAGGGCGGCACCCGGCTGATCACCCAGCGGTCCACCGGGTACAACAACATCGACCTGGGCGCCGCCCGGGAACTCGGGCTGACGGTGGCTCGAGTCTCGTACTACTCGCCCTACTCGGTCGCCGAGTTCGCTTGGACGCTGGCCCTTGCGGTCAACCGCCGTATCGTCCGGGCCGCGCACCGCACCCGGGAGTTCGACTTCCGGCTCGACGGCCTGATGGGACGCGACCTGCGCGGCCGAACGGTCGGGGTGGTGGGCACCGGAAAGATCGGGACTGTCTTCACCCGGATCGCCCATGGGTTCGGGATGCGGCTGCTGGGCTGGGACATCACCGAGAACCCCGACTGCCTCGCCCTCGGCATGGAGTACGTTCCGCGGGAACGACTGCTCGCCGAGGCGGACCTCGTCAGCCTGCACGTCCCGCTGCTGCCGGACACCCACCATTTGGTCGACGCCAAGGCCCTGGCTCTGATGAAGGACGACGCGATCCTGGTCAACTCCAGCCGCGGTGGCCTGGTGGACACCGACGCGTTGCTGGAGACGCTGCGCGCGGGGCGGCTGAGTGGTGTCGGCCTCGACGTGTACGAGGAGGAGGCCGGTGTGTTCTTCCTGGACAAGTCGCTGGAGGTGATGACCGACGAACGCCTGGCCAGGCTGATGACCTTCAGCAACGTCCTGGTCACGTCCCACCAGGCGTACTTCACCAGGGACGCCGTCGGCCAGATCGCCCGGACCACCGTGTCCAACATCGAGGACTACTTCTCCGGCCGCTCCGGCGACAACACGCTCGTGTGCCCCGAGACCAGGTGATCCCCGCCAACCTTCGCTGAGTCATCCCGCGCATGTCTGCTCTCGCGGCCGCGTGAAGAGAGGCCGCTGCTGACCGCGACCGGGGCCAGGGTGACCGGACTGCTGTTCGCCGAGTACCACGGCATGGTCGGTCAGGACTCCGACCGACCTGTGGAGATGTGCGTCACCGCCGACAGCCCGCTGACGGCAACCGGCCGGATCACGGTACGTGTCGATCCCGCCCACCTGGCAGCGTACGTGGAGGTGCCCAAGCGGGACCGTCCCTATCCGATGGTGCAAGTACGCCCTGAGCTCTGCCGGCCGAGGCGGTCATCCGCATGGACGAGCCGGCCGTGGGCCAAACGCCACCAGAGCAGCGGCAATTCGGGCTCTTTCGCAGGGGTGTGGCCCGAACGGCCCTGTCGGGGGTCCGACGGGGCGGTGGAGGGTGGGACGTGCGAACCGGCACGTATTGCCACCGGACCGCTGCCCCGGCATGGAAAGGAATCCCGATGTCCGTCGACAGGCGGCAGGCGCCCGCCCAGCTGGACGAGGACAAGCTGAGGTCGCTGGACGCCCACTGGCGCGCCGCGAACTACCTCTCCGTCGGCCAGATCTACCTCATGGCCAACCCCCTGCTGACCGAGCCACTGCGCCCGGAGCACATCAAACCGCGTCTGCTGGGCCACTGGGGCACTTCTCCGGGCCTGAACCTCGTGTACACCCATCTCAACCGGGTGATCCAGGCCCGTGACCTGGACGCGTTGTGCATCTGGGGGCCCGGCCACGGCGGACCGGCGGTGCTCGCCAACTCCTGGCTGGAGGGCTCGTACGCGCAGACGTACCCCGACGTCACGCGGGACGCGGCAGGCATGGCCCGGCTCTTCAAGCAGTTCTCCTTCCCGGGCGGGGTGCCGAGCCACATCGCGCCCGAGACCCCCGGCTCGATCCACGAAGGCGGCGAGCTCGGCTACTCCCTCTCCCACGCCTATGGCGCCGCGCTGGACAACCCCGGCCTGCTGGTCGCCTGCGTGATCGGCGACGGCGAGGCAGAGACCGGGCCGCTGGCCGCGTCCTGGCATTCGAACAAATTCCTCGACCCGGTCGACGACGGGGCGGTGCTGCCGATCCTGCACCTCAACGGGTACAAGATCGCCAACCCGACGGTGCTGTCCCGGCTCCCGGAGGCCGAGCTGGACGCACTGATGCGCGGCTACGGCCACGACCCCCTCCACGTCACCGGCGACGACCCCGCCGCCGTACACCGCGCGATGGCGCAGGCCATGGACACCGCCATGGACCGTATCGCGGCGATCCAGCGTGCCGCCCGCGAGGAAGGGGCCACCGACCGGCCGCGCTGGCCCGTCATCGTGTTGCGCACCCCGAAGGGCTGGACCGGCCCGGCGGAGGTCGACGGCCTGCCGGTGGAGGGCACCTGGCGCTCCCACCAAGTGCCGCTGGCCGCCGTGCGGGACGACCCCGAGCACCTGCGACAGCTGGAGCAGTGGCTTCGCTCGTACCGTCCCGAGGAGCTGTTCGACGAGCACGGCGCGCCGCGCGACGAGGTGCTGGCCTGCATTCCTGAAGGGGCCCGTCGGCTGGGCGCGACACCGCACGCCAACGGCGGCCTGCTGCTGCGTGAACTGCCCCTGCCGCCGCTGGAGCGATACGCCGTCGCCGTAGACAAGCCCGGCGCCACCCTGCACGAACCCACCCGTGTCCTCGGCGACGTGCTCCAGGACGTCATGGCCGCCACCGCCGACCGCCGCGACTTCCGCATGGTCGGCCCCGACGAGACCGCCTCCAACCGGCTCCAGGCGGTCTACGCGGCCAGCGGCAAGGCATGGCAGGCCGAGACCCTCTCGGTCGACGAACACCTGGACCGGCACGGCCGGGTGATGGAGATCCTGTCCGAACACACCTGCCAGGGCTGGCTGGAGGGCTACCTCCTCACCGGGCGGCACGGTCTCTTCTCCTGCTACGAGGCGTTCGTCCACATCGTCGACTCCATGGTGAACCAGCACATCAAGTGGCTGCGCACCACGCGCCGTCTGCCCTGGCGCGCCCCCATCGCCTCGCTCAACTACCTGTTGACCTCGCATGTGTGGCGGCAGGACCACAACGGCTTCTCCCACCAGGACCCCGGTTTCGTCGACCACATCCTCAACAAGAGCCCCGAGGCCGTCCGGGTCTACTTCCCGCCCGACGCCAACACCCTGCTCTCCGTGGCCGACCATGCGCTGCGCAGCCGCGACTACGTCAACGTGATCGTGGCAGGCAAGCAGCCCTGCTTCGACTGGCTGTCGATGGACGAGGCGAAGGTGCACTGTGCGCGCGGCGCCGGCATCTGGGAGTGGGCCGGCACCGAGGACGGCTCGCGGGAGCCCGACGTCGTCCTCGCCTGCGCGGGGGACGTACCGACCCAGGAGGTACTGGCCACGGCCCAGTTGCTGCGCCGGCACCTGCCGGAGCTGGCTGTGCGCGTCGTGAATGTCGTGGACATCGCCCGGTTGTTGCCGAGCGAGGAACACCCGCACGGGATGAGTGACTTCGAGTACGACGGACTCTTCACCGTCGACAAGCCGGTGATCTTCGCCTACCACGGGTACCCGTGGCTGATCCACCGCCTGGCCTACCGGCGTACAGGTCACCACCACCTGCACGTACGCGGCTACAAGGAGATCGGCACCACGACCACCCCCTTCGACATGGTCGTCCGCAACGACCTTGACCGCTACCGCCTGGTCATGGACGTCATTGACCGTGTCCCCGGCCTCGCGGTCCGCGCGGCGGCCGTACGCCAGAACATGGAAGACGTACGACAGCGCCACCACGCCTGGATCCGCGAACACGGCGTGGACCTGCCCGAGGTGGCGGACTGGACGTGGGACGGCTGAGGAACGGAGTGATCGCCACGTGAGAGGTGTGCCGAGATGAGCCAGTCCGCGACCGAGGCCCGGCACCACCCTGCGGTGATCGTCCACCACCGCAGGCGTACCGAAGACGTTCAGCTGCGTGTCGCCGACGCGATCACCAGATTCGCCGGATCGATGCCGTTCGTATATATCCATGCGATCGTCTTCGCCGTCTGGATGGTGTTCTTCGAGTCGAGTCCCTGGCCGACGCTGACCCTGGTGGTGTCGCTGGAAGCGATCTTCCTGTCGACGTTCGTCATGATCGGTCAGAACCGGCAGGTGGCCTTCCAGCAGATCAAGGCCGACCATGACTTCGTCGAGCAGGAGTTGGAGCTCAAGACCAATACCGAGCTGACTCGGGCGATCCACGCGATGACCAAGGAACTCCACAGGCGTTTCGTCGACGGGGACAGCGAGGAGTAGCGGCATCAGGCCGCTGCGACGGGTGACCGCAGGATCGATCCCTCGGCCGTCGGCCACACACAGCTTCAGGCGGGCCTTGGTGGCCTCAACGCTGACGTAGACAGCGCCAGGGCGAAGCCGAGCGATTCGGTGGACCGTTCGGTGGCCGCCACCATCTGGGCGCGTAGCCTGCTGTCGCGACGCGCCTGATCGTGGAGGGGCGTGGAGGACCAGCTCGGCTAGTCAACGATGTACCGCGACTGTGGCTTGCCGCTGACTGGATGAAACGGGCCAAAACGTGGCCTATGTGCGAACACCGATGGGCAGTGCGGGGTGTGGTGCTACCTCCACAGGACGGGAGTGGTTGGGATGGGGGTACTGCCGGGAGGCATTCGGCGTCTTGGCGGTGCCGGGTCCTTGACCGAGGCGGAACTTGCACGGATGGTGCGGACGCACTACGACAACGAGCCGCTGATGCGCCCGAAGACCACGGGGTACTGATGGAGCTCTCCGTAGACGTCGCGGCCTGGCTGGGGACTTCCGGGCCACACGTTGGTTCCCAGTGCCCACAGGGAGCCTGTGGGTTTGTCCCAGAGCACGGCGTGCCCGGAAGGGGAGCTTCATTTTCTGGACCAGCTTGCCGCAATTCCCCTGCCCGACATCGAAGACGCGCAATGTGTGGTGTGAATTGTTGCTGATGGCCAGCACTAGTCAGTGCCGAGGCCGCACGCAACAGCGTCACGTTCTGCACCCGCACGGTGTCCTCGCTGAGCAAGACAGCCCACAGTCCCTCCGTGTCCCGAGGAAGCCAGCCCTCACGCGGCACGAACCGGAACCAGACCTTGATCCGAAAGTCCTCAGTGCCATCGGGCTCGGTCGAGGTCGACAAAGTCATGGGCGAGATGATCGCTCATCTGTGACCCTCATCGCCATCGGGCGCGAACCCGACCCCTCCACCCGGCCATTACCTTGATCGCGTTGCTTGGCCGACTACTGATACCACTCGTCTCCACCCTCGCGAAGCGATCGTTCCAAGTAGTCCCTTAGGTGTCCAGCCACCCACCTGCGGCTGTCGGTCTCGTGCTCCCAGACGAAGATGTCCGGGCGCTCTGGCGACTGCACGAAGGCGAACTGGTCACCGCCACCGTTGTCCCCGAAGAACAGCAGGGGGTCAAAGGGCATGTACAGCCCGGCGAAGGACGCGTCGGTCCGGACGAAGAGGTTCTGCTCGATGATCCGGCCAATGGACCACACGGTGTCTACGCCGCTGTGGCCGATCACGCCGTTGGTCTCCAACAGCAACTTCCTCAGCTCCGTGGGTAGCCGTCCACCCAGCAGCTCTTCCGCTGCAGCCAGCTCAGCCTCTTGGACCGGGTCTTGAAACTTGGTCTCACCGAAGACCTGACTGACTGCTTCTCTCCACATAGGCGGAAGCGTAGTCGGCGCCCGAGCGGAACCGCCCCCCCCAGGAATCACTGGCAGAGTCGAGCTGCGGTGTAGTCCGGAAGAAGCACACCAGGCCGCCATCAGGCTCCGCGACCACCACGCGCGCCACGGAAGCCGCTGCGGAGCCATCCCTGCTACCGCGACTCAGTGGGCCAGCCCGGAGACAGTCGCAGACTACGTCCAACAGGAAGCCGCCGCGCTGGAATCCCCTGCTGAGGCCTTCTGCCTTCCATGTTAGTGCCAAGGGGCATGACAGACCGCCAGCACTTCGCGGCCCTACTGGCTGCCACGCGGGGCAATCTCCATGAGCGCTCCCACCGACCAGCAGCACCGGCAGCCCGATCATCAGCGGCAGCGTGGCCCGCTTGGGCAACACGTCCAAGCGCAGCACCACACCGGTCTTCTCGCGCCAGCCGGCGGCGGCGATGGCGAACAGCGCCACGTAGACCACGGTGGCGACCACCGTGATGACGGTCCATACGAGCCTCGCGAGCAGCGACTGAGAACTTGCCGTGATGCCCCCGAAAAGCGGTGGGATCGCGGCGATGTCGCGAGATGTGGCAGCGGATCGCGCTGCTCACCCGCGGCCGGCATCAAGAAGTGCCGCTACAGGCCAGGCGATCTCCTCCGTCCGAAGCGGAGATGGTGACGATGTACGGCATAGGGAAGTCAACCGCACGTGCCGCAGTCGCCGAGCTGTGCGGCATGGGACTGGCGGAGTCCTTGCAGGGCAAGGGCAGCAGGGTGCTTGCCACCGGCGGAGCCTGCCCGCCACTCGTGTTGACCGGCCCATCCAGCGCACTGCGAAAGGCAGTTGGCGTCTTCCGGTGGCGAAGGAGGCCGAGGCCCCTGCCGTCAGCAGGACCGCGCTGGATGGACCGCCAGCCCTTTTGCTGGACCAGCTCGACCAGGATGCCATCAGCGTCGACCGCATGCTCTGCGACGCGGCGACCGGCGCCCAGATGGCCCACCGTGTCCTCATCCCGATGGCCACCGCAGCCGATGTGCCCACTCTGGCCGAACAGCCGGACCGCGATCCTGGTGGGCGCATCCATGGGGGCCAGCATTGCGGTCGACACCGCGCTGGAGCACCCGGAACTGGTCCGCGCCGTGGTCGTCAGCGGCGCCGGGACCAGCGAGCCGTACTTCACCGACCCCTGGACCACCAAGACTTGGGCCGCGTGGCAATCAGCGATGGCCGCAGGCGACCTGGACGCCTCGGTCGAAGCGTTCACACTCTTCGCCGCAGGGCCGCACCGCACCCTTGGCGATCTCAACCCCAAAGTCGTCAGGCACCTGTGCGAGATGACGCGAGGCACCCTCTCCAAGCACACCGCCGACGAACCCAACTTCCTCACCCTGGTCCGTGACACCTGGAACCGTGCCGTCAAAATCGACGTTCCTGTTCTGGCCATCAACGGCGCCATCGACTCACCCGACCACATTGGCATGGCCGAACGCCTCACCCGTACCGTCACCGACGGGCGGGCCATCTCGATCGACGGGACCGCCCATTTCCCCAACATGGAACGCCCGGACGCCTTCAATGAGACCCTCGATCGAGGGCTTCCTCCGTACGGTGTGAGCATGCGGCCGCCTCCCCTACCCACGAACACCGGCCGTCACCAATGGCGGCCAGATAGCTCCCCTCCAGCGACCGTGGGGCAATTGATGGTGGGGCCGTCTTGGCTCGGGGTTTCGGCTGATGACGATCAGCGGGCGGTCGTGCGGACCGCCACCAACTCGCCGAGACTCACCGCGCAATGAGGACAGAATCTGACCTCAGTGACCCCTACTGTCGCGGCGTCGGCCGGGATGCGGTATCCACGGCGGGAAGGAAGGGGACACTCATGCTGCGAGGGCTTGCCACCGTCAGCTTCTGGGCCGCTGATCTGGCGGCGGCACAGAGCTGGTACACGGAACTACTGGGCGTGGAGCCGTACTTCCAGCGACCGGGGTACGCCGAGTTTCGTCTCGGCGACTACCAGCACGAGCTGGGGCTGATCGACAGTCGCTACGCGCCCGCAGGGGCGGGGACCGGGCCGGGCGGTGCTGTCGTGTATTGGCATGTCGACGATGTGAGCGCGGCTCTCGCAAGGTTGCTGTCCCTGGGGGCGAAGGAGCACGAACCACTCACGGAGCGCGGAGCAGGGTTCGTCACCGCCTCTGTGACCGATCCCTTCGGGAACATCCTGGGCGTGATGTACAACCGGCACTACCTCGATGTGCTGGGCGCACGCGGGTAACAACAGGGGTGCGGCGAGGGGAACGGTCGGGCCGTTACATGTGAGGGGCTGTACGGATTGGGTGAGTTGTGAAGCTGACCTGGGCCCGTACGGCCTGCTGCCACCCTGCCGCGTCCGGGGTCTCTCGTGCACACTTCGGGGCCGTTGCTCGAAGAACTCGCCCCGAAGTGGGCAGCGGCCCGTGAGTCGGCACTCTGCGAGCGGCGCGGCGGGGAGCGCTGGCTGGTGCTGGTGCTGTGCCCAAACGGCGGCTGGGGTTCGCCGATCGGCTCCTGATCACGTTGGTGCACCTGCGGTTGGGGCTGCCGCTGGGCGCGCTGGCCGAGTTGTACGGAGTGGACCGCTCCCCGTGTCCGGAGCGATCCGGGAGGTCCGCCCACTGCTCGCGGCCCGCGGCTTTGCGGTGCCCGATCGGCCTGGGGTGCGGCTGCGCACGCTGGAGGACCTGTTTGCCTACGCTGATGCGGAGGGTGTGGAACTGCGGATCGACGCCACCGAGGCGCAGGTCCGCCGCCCGCGCGCGGCCCGGCCGCAGGGCATTCGTGTCCGGCAAGAAAAAGCGGAACACCTACGGCGGTTCATCGGCCGCCGTGAGACCTACGCCGATACCCACCTCGCGATAGCCAGCCTGGTCTCCGACTGCTTCGCCCGCCAGGCGACCCGCCGCAACGTCAGCGCGGCCGAGGTCCGTCCGCCTCCACACATGTCTCGGATCCGGCACCCTCCTTTCAGTACCACTGGGTGGTGTCGTTCGGCACCGGCTGGAGAGGGACCCCGTAGGGTTGCGGCTGTGGGAGGGCCGCGGTGCGGTCGTCCCCGGAGGGCTTCAGCCTCGCCGGTGCCTGAAGGCTGCCATAGCGCTCCATGCGCTGCCACCGCAATCGTGAGCCCGACACGGCCGTGAAGACGGACTGGATGACCACCAGGTACATCAGCTGGCGGTGGACGAACTGCTGCAACGGCAGGCTCCACAGCGGGCCCGGGCGTTCTCAGTCCAAGCGGAACGCGTACAGGCACATCAGCAGTTGCAGAAGAAGGAAGGCCAGCCACAGGGCGGTGATCCGGACCGGGTCCAGGAACACCCGGCCGTACAGGGCGAAGATGTCTGTGACCGGCGCGAGCAGGGGCAGCAGTACCTGGAAGAGGAGGAGATACACCAGGCCGCGGCGGCCCAGTTTGCCGGCGGCGCCGCTCTGGACCAGTGCATCGTGGTGCTTCCACATCGCCTGCAGGGTGCCGAAGCTCCGGTGGTACCGCTGCCGCCGCAGGGCGTTCAGGGACACGGGTGCCTGGGTGCTCACAGGGATGAACTGTTCGGCACGGCGAGTGAGCAGGTCTCCCCGGGGCGGATGGTCACCGCACGATCGGCCAGCACCACACGGATCGGGGACTCCTCCGAGTCGGGCACGCTGATCTCCAGCCGGCCGCTCCTGCGCCGCACGCCGACCCCCCAGTGACCGCGATAGCGCAACGCGAAGCCGTACTCGGAAAGCGCGGGAAGCGGCACCGGGTCCAGCCATAGGGCGTCCTCACGTGTCGCCAGTCCCGTCAGACCGCGCTGGACCAGGTCGAGGGTGCCGGCCATGGCTCCGAGGTGGATGCCCTCGCCGGTCGTGCCGCCCTGGATGTCTGCGATGTCCGCCTCCAAGGCCTCGTGGACGTACTGCCATGCCTCCGCCCGTCGCGCTTTGGCGAGGACCAGGCCGTGGACGAGTTCGCTGAGGGTGGAGCCGTGGCTGGTGCGCCGCAGGTAGTAGTCGACGGTGCTGCGCCAGACGTCGTCGTCCAGGTCGTACCCGAGACGCCGGAACAGAGCCTGCAGTTCGGCGGGCGAGAACAGGTAACCCAGCATGAGGACGTCGGCCTGCTTGCACGCCTTGTAGCGGTTGACCGTGTCGTCCTCGGCCTCCAGGATCCGGTCGAGTCGGCGGATGGTGCGGTAGCGCTTTCGATAGGCGTCCCAGTCGAGTTCGGCGAGGTCGTCGTAGCCCTCGAACTGGCTGATGATGCCACGGTGGAACGGCACACTCAGGCGACGGGAGACCTCCTCCCATCGCGGCAGCTCATCGGTGTGCAGTCGGACCCGGTGGAACAGCTCTTCGCGGCGCCATGTGGGAAGGCGCCGCAGCAGTTCCAGAGTGAGGGTGAGGACCCAGGCGGCGGTGACGTTGGTGTACGCGTTGTCGTCCAAGCCGGGCCGATCGGCGCCCGGATAGCTGTCGTGGTACTCGTCGGGGCCCACGACACCGCGGATGCGGTAGCGGCCCGTGCCCGGGTCGAAGGCCGCGAAGTCCGCCCAGAAGCGGGCGATTTGGAGTAGCATCTCCGCGCCTCTGGTGTGCAGGTACTCCGTGTCACCAGTGGCTTCGCAGTACTGCCAGATGTTGTAGGCGATGGCCGAGCCCACATGATGCTGGAGCCGGGAGCGGTCCGGCAGCCAGCGGCCCGAGGCGGGGTTGAGATGCCACTCCTGGGTCTCCTCGCGGCCGTCGCTTCCGCTCTGCCATGGATACATCGCCCCGGCCCGCCCGGCTGCGGCCGCCGCTCTGCAAGCCCGCGGCAGGCGTCGGTAGCGGTAGTCGAGCAGTGACCGGGAAACCTCCGGGAAGTGCAGGTTGAGATAGGGCAGGACGAAGAGTTCGTCCCAGAAGACATGGCCCCGGTACGCCTCGCCGTGCAGCCCCCGCGCGGGAACCCCCACGTCCAGGTCCGCGGTGTGCGGCGACAGCGTCTGCAGGACGTGGAAGAGGTGGAAGCGCAGGATGCGACCGGCCTCGCCGGGCACGTGCATGTCCGTGCGTCGCCACAACCGCTCCCACGCGGCGGCATGGGAGTCCAGCAACGCGGGGAACTCCTCCGCCGCAGTCACCCTGTCGACCGCTTCGCCGAGCGGGTCGCTGATCGCCGTGTCGCGGGAAGTGTGCAGCGCCACGGTCTTGTCCACGGTGACGGGCCGGCCCGGAGCGATCGGGACGACCAGGCGGTGAACGGCCCGGTGGCGGGTCGCAGTAAGCTCCGACGAGGTCGGAGCACGGTCGGCTACGACCGTCGTCCGGGCGGCCATGGCCACGGCGATGCCCGAGGTGCTGGTCCGGCAGCTCAGCCAGACCGTGTGGGGCTCGTGTGCGCCGGTCCGCACATGAGCCACGTGATGGCGGTCGAGGGCGCGGTAGCGGTGCACATTGCCGTTGATCACCTCGCCGTCCAGGGAGCTTTCGATCTCGATCTCCCCCGACCAGCCTTCGGTCGTGAAGACCGTCCGCAGTGCGGCCAGGTGCGGATCCCCCATGTGCACCAGCCGGGTCTGCTCGACGCCGAGGAGGCCCGCATCTTCGCCGCGGTGGCGGAAGGACCGGGTGAGCGTGCCACGGCGCAGATCCAGGGTGTGCCGGTGCTCCAGGAGGGTGTGTGTGCCGGGGGAGAACCACGGGCCCCGTGCTCCGGCGGCGCGGTTCAGCCGGAACCGCAGAAGCAGCCAGTTCGGGAGGTTGACCAGGTCTTCGTTCACCACCTGCCGCCCGGCCACGGTCGACTCCAGGCGGTTGTAGCACCCGGCGGCGTAGGTGCCGGGGTAGTGCACCAGGCCCGCCCGACGTTCGGGCAGCGCGCCCCGCGTCGCGAAGTAGCCGTTGCCGAGGGTGCAGAGCGCTTCACGCAACCGCTCGGCAGCGGGGTCGTAGCCAGTCCACTCCCATGTCCACTCCGACATCCGCCACGCTTCCCTCTCGTCCTCAGGACGTCCTCCACAGGACGATGGAGGCCCACGTATGTGCGGGAGCCTCAGGCCGACTGAGGGACGACGGCGACGGGGCATGGCGCGTGGTGCAGCAGGGTGTGGGCGACCCTGCCGAGTTGCAGACCGAAGCGGCCGTGCCGGCGCTGAGCGCCGACGACAACCAGGTCGGCGTCAGCCGATGCCTCCAGCAGGACGCGGTGTGCGGGGCCTTCGACCGGCTGGCGCCGGACATCGACCCGGGGATGCTCCCGTACCGTCTCGCGCAGGGCGTCCTCGAGGGCGGTCGAGGCCCGCTGCTCACGCAGGCGTGCCGCGTCGTCCGCGATCAGCATGTGGTCCACAGGCTCTTGCAGTGGGTTGCGCCAGGCCCGTACGGCCGTCAGGATGCAGCCGCGCACCTCGGCCTCGCGCACGGCGAACCGTACGGCGGCCGTGCCCCCGGTGGGGTCCCCGATCCCCACCACGACCCGGCCGAAGCTTCCCCGGCGGTTGGGTTCCGCGCCACGGATCACGATCACCGGGCAGACGGCGCGAGCCGCCACCGTGAGGCTGACGGAACCCAGCAGCATGCCGGCGACCTCGCCACGCCCACGTGAGCCCGTGACCAGAGCGAACGCATCAGGTGCAACGCGCAGCAACGCGGACACGGCATCCTCGGCTAGCGCCCTGCCGGAGACCTTCACCTCGGGATTGCGCAGCCGGGCCCGTTCCGTGCAGGAAGCGACGATGTGCTCGGCCATGACCTCACCGGCAGAGCGGTCGGTGTGGAAGGACGGCTGGGCTCTCTCGTAGGTCTCCCATAGGGAGGCATGGACAAGGTGCAGGGGAAGCCCGTGCCGTGCTGCCTCGTCCACCGCCCAGTCGACCGCCGCGAGACTGGAGTCTGATCCGTCGACGCCCACGAACAGTGGGAGGTCCATCGTCGTCACCGCCTTCGCCCCGTCTGCCGAGAGCCCCTGTGACTACCGTCGCACCGCCCGCGCAGCGCCGCTACACGCCACCGGGACCGGATCGGGTGGGGCCGGTTTGCCGGCGGCCGGGTTGTGGTGATGCTGGAGGCGATGGCCGAGCCGGCTCTTCCGGCGCGCCTTGCGAGGACCGAGGACATGCCTGTCGCCGCTGCGCACATCGTGAGCGATGTGATGACCGCGCCCGCGGTGGCTGTCGGGCGCGACACCCAGGTCAAGGAGATCGTCCGGGTCCTGGGGGAGCGCCATGTGAGTGGTGTGCCGGTCGTGGATGCTATAGGGCGGGTCGTCGGTGTGGTGTCCGAGGCCGACCTGTTGCCCAAGGAGGAGTTCCGGGGCCGTCGGCTCACCCGTTTCGAGCGGATCCGGTACCGGTCCGATCTGGCCAAGGCGGGAGGAATGACGGCCGAGGAGCTGATGAGCACACCCGCCGTCACGGTCCGCCCGGACGTCACGCTGGCTCAGGCGGCTCGTCTCATGGCCGTGAACCACGTCAAGCGGCTGCCCGTGGTCGGCGACGAGGACCGGTTGCTGGGCGTCGTCAGCCGTGGCGATCTGCTGAAGGTCTTTCTGCGGCCGGACGGGGACATCGAGGAGGAGGTCCGCCGTACGGTGGTGTCCTACCTGTTTCCGATGCACGCTCATGCCATCCATGTGTCGGTGCGGGACGGGATCGTCACGCTGCGGGGACCTGTCCACGACACCTCGCTCATCTGGGTCGCCGAGCGTCTCGTCCGCGGTCTGGAGGGCGTGGTCGGCGTCGAGACCCGGCTCATTGGCGTCGGGTGAAACGTGGCCGTCTACTGATCCGCCGGGGTGATCCGGCGGCCTGTGAGGGTCGTGGGCCGGATCGACACCCACATCTCGCGCTCGCCGCCCGCCCAGGGCGTGGTGTGGGCCTGCTGGGTGAGCCTGCGCACGGCCTCGGGATCCGTCACCACGCTCGCAGGGCCCACGGCGAGCACGCTCCAGCCCTGGCTCAGCGCCTCGTCCACGTGGTCGACCTCGAAAGCGACTTCCCTCTCCGCGGCGGCCGCGGGCACGGAGTCGGGTACGGTCCGGAAAGCGATGGTGTCGTCGACGACCTCGTAGTTGACCGGGACGACCGCCGGGCGGCCGTCGGAGTCCGACACCGCGATGCGCCCCACGCCATGTGTGGAGAGAAGGGTGCGGCATTCCTCCGGACTGAGGTCCCGCAGCCGGGGGTGCAGCAGTGCGTGGCCCTGGCCGGGTGGGAGATCGATACCCCCGCCACGCAGCGCGGCGACCGTGGTGCCCAACGCGTCGGCCAGCCTGATGAGTGTCGCCAGCGTCGGGTCGGCGGGCCGTTCCTCCAGGTAGGCCAGGTAGTCGGGCGACATCCGGGCGCGGCGGGCCGTCTCCTCCCGGCTGAGCCCTCTTCGGCGGCGTTCGACGCCCACGCGCCGGCCGATGTCGCCGGCATCGGCCGGCCCGGTCGGGTGGGCGGCCGTGGTCATGGTCTCCGCCTCACTCGTGCCCGGCGGTGCCTTGGGTGTGGACGTGGCCTGTCCCTGCTCCAGATGGCGGATGTGGGCGTCGGGCCCGGGGAAGACGAGCGTGATTTCGTCCGTGTCCGACCAGCGCACGTCGTAGGGAGGTGTGCCGTCCTGGTGGTGGAGTCCGACGATCTCGCCGTCGCGCCTGGCGGCGCCGGTCGTGGGGCTTTCTATGACGAGCTGGTCGCCGAGGTGAGCTCGCATGGTCGCCGCCCTCTCCTCAGAATGGTGCTGTATCCAACCTGCCACGCGGGACACACCGCCGCACGGGGCGAGAGCCCTGTGTCCGCGTGGCAGGAGGCCCGGATCCGGGAGGCACCATGCACCACCGAACGGTCGAGGAGCTCATGACCCGGGACGTCGTCCGGGCACGGCGCGATACGCCGTTCAAGGAGCTCGTCAGGCTGTTGGAGGAGAACGACGTCACCGCCGTGCCCGTGGTGGACGATCTGGACCGCCCGATGGGCGTGGTGTCCGAGGCCGACCTGCTGCGCAAGTGCGCCGACCAGGCCGATCCGACGGGCCGGACTCCCCTTCCGCACCTGGAGGCGTGGGAGCGGGCCAAGGCCGAGGGTTCCCGGGCCGAGGAACTGATGTCGGCGCCCGCGGTGTGTGCGCGTCCTGACTGGAGCGCGGTCGAGGCCGCCCGTCTCATGGAGAGCCAGCACGTCAAGCGGCTGCCCGTGGTGGACGAGGCGGATCGGCTGCTGGGCATCGTCAGCCGTGGTGATCTGCTGCGGATCTTCCTGCGCCGTGACGAGGCCATCCGGGAGGAGATCGCCGGTGACCTGCTGCGGCGCACACTGGGCCTCGATCCGCGGGACGTGACCGTGGAGGTGCGCGACGGGCGGGTCACCCTCACCGGCACCGTGGAGAACCGAAGCATGATTTCCGTCGTCGAGCAGTTGTGCCGTGGTGTTGACGGCGTGGTCGCGGTCTCCGGGAACCTCGCCCACCGGACGGACGACACCCCCGACTCACCCACCGGGACGTGAGCTCAAGTTCTGCATCGGCCTGGGTTCACACGGTCCGTCCGGCGATGTGACGGGACTGGGACGCCGCCATGCCCTGGATATCGCGTTCGGCGGTGTTCAGCAGTTGATGGGCGAGGTCCTGCATGGCCCTGCCCGCCGCCAGCTCGTCGCCGATCTCCGGCACGTTCGTGTCCGCCGGATTGCAGTGCGCGTCTCCGTGGCCCGTGAGCGTCGTGGTGCCGGTGTCCAGCACCACATGTGCCTTCGTCGTTCCGTCGTCGTCCTCGAAGAGGTGGAGACGCACGTTCCACTGTGCCGTGTGCGACATCGCTCTCTCCTTGCCTCTCAGTCGAGTCCCGCTGAACTCCGCAATGTGTCTATGTCTACTGGTGTGTGATATTTCATCAGTTGAATGGCCGTCACCTCTGGGGGACCACCGCGACCGGGCACGGCGCGTGATGCAGTAGCGCATGATTGATCAGGCCCAGTTGCAGACCTGGATGCCCAAGCCGCCGCCGGGCGCCCACGACCAGCAGATCCGCCGTCGACGCGGCTTCCAGCAATGCCGGGCGCGCCGGTTTCTCGATCAGCTGTCGGCTCACCGAGGCGTCGCGGTACCGAGCCGTAGGATCGCGCAGGGCGTCGTCGAGCACCTGCGCCGGCGGGCGCCGGTGAGCTTCCATGACCCACGACGGGGCTTGCGGTGTAGTGCACGCACCGGACGGTGCACTCCAGGCGTGCACCGCCACGAGCCGGCACCGTCGAACACGGGCCTCACGGAGCGCGAAGTCCACGGCCGTGCCGCTGCCCTCCCCGTCCTCGACACCCACGACGACGCTCCCGAACCGGGCATCACGGTGCTCCACGGTGCCGCGCACCACGACGACCGGGCAGTCGGCGCGTGCCACCACGCCGAGGCTGACCGAGCCCAGCAGCATGCCGTCGAGGTCCCCGGACCCTCTGGACCCCAGGACCAGCGCGAAGGCGTTGCGTCCGATGTCGATCAGGGCGGAGGCCGCGTCTTCGCGCGACACCTCACTGGACAACGGGACCGCGGGAGCCCGCCTTCTGGCACGTGCCGAGGCGGCGTCGACCACCTCGGATGCCTCACGCTCACCGGCCGCCGCGTGCAGAAGCCGGAGCGGGACTCCATGCCGGGCCGCCTCGTCGGCGGCCCAGTCGACCGCCTCAAGGCTCCCCTCGGATCCGTCGACGCCCACCACCAGCGGAATCGTCACCGCCCCGGCCTCCTCTCGTCCCGTATGCGGGCGACGCCGGGCCTAGCCAAGCGGTCGGACCGTTCACCGTCATGTCCGGCTTCCATGTCCAGCTTCTTACGAGACCGAGGCCAGCGCCATGCAACCAGCGATCACCGTGGGCCTCGACGACGGCGCACGGACGGCCGTGTTGCCCGGAAGCACGGCGGGGGTGACCGTGGAGGTGGGGGAGCGAGGGAGTGAACACCGTGCGAGCGCTCGTCTACCACGGCCCGGCGCAGACCTCCTGGGACACCGTCCCGGACCCTGTGATCGAGGAGACGACCGACGCGATCGTGCGCATCGACGCGACCACCGTCTGCGGCAGTGATCTGCACATTCGGCGGGGAGACTTTCCCGAGGTGAAGCCCGGTACGGTCCTCGGCCACGAGGCCGTCGGCGAGGTCGTGGAGGTCGGCGGCGAAGTCCACCACCTTCGCCCCGGCGATCAGGTGATCGTGTCGTCCGTCTCGGCCTGCGGCGATTGCAGGGAGTGCCGTGACGCCATGTATGGGCAGTGCCGTGGAGGCGGCGGCTGGATCCTGGGGAATCTGATCAACGGGACCCAGGCCGAGTGGGTGCGGGTGCCCTTCGCCGATCACTCCACCACCCGACGCCCCTCGGACCTCCCGCTCGACGACGCGCTGCTGCTCGCGGAACTCCTCCCGACCGCCTACGAGGTCGGAGTGCGGAACGGACATGTGTGCCCGGGAGACACCGTCGTGGTGGTGGGCGCGGGCCCCGTCGGTCTCGCCGTCGTCATCGTCGCGCGGCTCTACTCGCCCCGGAGGATCATCGTCGTCGACCTGGCCGGTGCCCGGCTGGAGACCGCCGCCCGGGTGGGGCCGGACGCCGCCGAATCGCCGGGGAGGATGATCGCCGACCTGTCCGAGGGGCCGGGCGCCGACGTGGTCATCGAGGCGTCGGGCGATCCGGACGGGTTCGTGCTGTGCACGCGCGCTGTCCGGACCGGAGGGCACATCGCCAACATCGGTACGCACGGCAGACCGGCGACGCTGCATCTCGAGTCCCTGTGGCGCAAGAACGTGACGATCAGCATGGGCCAGGTCGACACGTCCTCCACGCCCCGCCTGCTGGAACTGATGAGGTTCGGGCGCCTGCACGTCTCCCGGTTGGTCACCCACACCTTCGGCCTCGACCGGATGGAAGACGCCTACGAGGTGTTCGCACACGGAACCACCACGGGCGCCGTCAAAGTCGTACTCCATCGCGAGTGAGCCGCACGGTAGCGGTGACCATGGGGAACACGGTCGTTGGTGAGCCGCTGACGGTGCTGGAGATCGAATCGCGCACCCCTGGCCGCATACGGCCGCTGCCCGGGCACCGCACGGGTATGAGACGCAGGGCGCGTACGAACGGCGGGAGTTCACGTTGCTGAGCCGGTCCCCTCCTTCGATCTCTCGACCAGGAACCGCGAGGCATCCGACAGCGTGGTCAGTTCCGGGTAGTCCTCCTCGTCGATACGGACTCCCGTGCGCTCCGACAGCAGCTCCACCAGGCTGAGGAAATCGAGCGAATCCAGTTCGAGAACGTCGCGGAACTTGTCGTCCGGTTCGACCAGAGTGAAGTCGGCGTCGGGGATGATCTGAGCGATGGACTCCTTGACCACGGACAGAGCTTCCGCGTTGTTCAGGGGCTTCATCTGAGTCACAGCTCCTCCGGATTCTGCAACAGTCGGTCGACCGCCGTGAGGTAGCGCGCCCCTACGGCGCCGTCCGTGGCCCGGTGGTCGGCGGCCAGGGTCGCGGTCATTACCGGACGCACGCCGAGCATGGCGCCGGTGGCCCAAGGCCGTTCGACGACCGCGCCGAAGCCGACCAGGGCCACCTGGGGCGGATGGATGACACCGAACACCGTCTCCACGCCCTGGTCGCCCAGGCTGGTGACGGTCAGGGTGGCACCCCTCATCTCGCTGCCCCGCAGCCGTCCCCGGCGGGCGCGCTGGACCAGGTCCTTGAGGCGGGCCATGAGGGCATCGGGCGGCAGTGTGTCGGCGCGGTGGATGACCGGCGCGAGCAGTCCGCCCTGCCGGAGCGACACCGCGACGCCCACATTGACCTCGTCAGCGGGGACGAACCCGCCGTTCTGCCAGTAGCCGTTGAGGCCCGGCACCTCGCGTACCGCTGCCGCGGCAGCCTTCAGCAGGAGGGCCGCGGGCACGAGGCGGTCGGCGGGCGAACGGCCGTGGTTGATCCGGTGCAGCCACTCCTCGGCCGCCGTGAGGTCGATGGTGGTGGAGAGGTAGTAGTGCGGGATCTCCCGCTTGGAGCGGCTCATGAGGTCGGCGATCGCACGGCGCATGGCGTCCGTGCGCTCTTCCAGGCGGCTGTCGGTCGGTTCGGCCACGCGCGTACGTCGCTCGCCGTCCTGTCGGCGCCGAACCGGCCGTTCGTGTTCGTCTCCTGCGGCGCGTGCGTGCACGGCCGCGTGCACATCCGTCGCTCGCACCGCGCGGCCCTCCCCGGTGCCCCGTACCGCCGTCAGGTCGATGCCGAGTTCACGGGCGAGGCGCCGTGCGTACGGGGTGGCGCGCACTCTGGGCGTGAGCGGCGGCGCTGCGTGCTCCACGTCGGCGCGGGTGATCCGTCCGCCGAGCCCGGTGCCGTGCAGTGTCGTCAGGTTGACGCCCCTCAGCTCCGCCAGGTGCCGCACGAGCGGTCCGGCTCCGGGAGCAGGCTCGGCCCCGGCGGGCACTTCCAGCGGCGGGTGCACAGGGCGGCCCGTCGCACGTGCGGGCTGCATTCCCGTGCGTGCAGGTTCCTGGACCATCTTCGGTCCGCGGACAGCCTTCCGGCGGGGCTTCGGACGTTCGTGTCGCGCGGGCGTTTCCACCACCGCCCGTACACCGGGCGCCGCCTCGCCCTCGATCACCGCGAGCGGTGTCCCCACCGGCACCCGGGCCCCCGGCGCGACGAGCAACTGTCCCACGGTCCCGGACTCGAAGCACTCGACCTCGATGGCCGCCTTGTCGGTCTCCACGACCGCCACGACGTCACCCTTGTGCACCCGGTCTCCGGGGCTCACGAGCCACTCCTGCAGCACTCCCTCGGCCATGTCCGCGCCGAGAGACGGCATGGTGAACGCGGTCATCTCAGCCCGACCCTTCGGTGGCCGGCCGCCGTTCCGCTTCGTCGGCTCCGGTCGGCGCGGGCTCGCCGACCGCGCGGCGCGCGGCTACGACGATGCCGTCGACCTGTGGCAGCGCGGCCTCCTCCAGTCTGCGCGCGTACGGCATGGGCACCTCGGCACTGCACACCCGCTCGACGGGGGCATCGAGGTCGTAGAAGTGCTGTTCGGTGAGGCGCGCGGAGATCTCGGCGGCGAGGCTGCCGGTGCGCCAGCCCTCGTCCACGACGACGGCGCGGTGGGTGCGTGCGACCGAGTCGCCGATGGTGGCGTCGTCGAGCGGGCGCAGGGTGCGCAGGTCGACGACCTCGGCGCTGATGGCGCCGCTCGCGAGGTCGTCTGCGGCGGCCAGGGCCTTGGGCAGTGAGCCGCCGTAGGTGATCAGGGAGACGTCCGTGCCGGGTCGGCGGACGGCCGCGTGATCGATGTCGACCGGTCCCGCGTCGGCGGGCAGGTCACCCGAGACGTTGTACAGACTGCCGTGTTCGAAGATCAGCACGGGGTCGGGGTCGGCGAGTGCGGGGGCCAGCATGTAGCGGGCGTCGGTGAGGGTCGCCGGGGCGAGGACCCGCAGGCCGGGGATGTGGGCGTACCAGCCCTCCAGGCTGTGCGAGTGCTGGGCCGCGAGCTGCCGTCCCGCGCCCGTGGTCATCCGGATCACGATCGGCACGGGCAGCTGGCCGCCCGACATGTGCAGCAGGGTCGCCGCGTTGTTGAGGATCTGGTCCAGGGCCAGCAGGCTGAAGTTGACCGTCATGATCTCGACGATCGGGCGCAGGCCCGCCAGGGCCGCGCCGATGCCGGCGCCGACGAAGGCGGACTCCGACAGCGGGGCGTCGCGGATTCGTTCGGGGCCGAACTCCTCCAGCAGTCCGAGGCTGACGCCGAAGCAGCCGCCGTACCGGCCCACGTCCTCGCCCATCAGGAACACCCGCTCGTCTGTGCGCAGTGCCTCGCGCATGGCGTCGCGCATGGCCTCCCGGTAGGTCGTCTTCCGGTCGGTGGGGGCGGCGGGCTCGGCGGTACGGGTGTGGGTCGCGGTCATGGCCGGCTCGCCTCCACCTGGCTGGTGACGTACTTCAGCAGGTCCTCGACGGGTTCTTCGGGAGCCTGGTCGGCCGCCTCGACGGCATGGTCGATCTCGGCGGCCAGGCGGTCCTCCATGGCGGTGCGGGCCTTGTCGGTCAGCTCTTTCGCCTCCCGCAGCCGCCGGGCGAGTCCTTCGACCGGGTCGCGCTCCTTCCAGTGCTCGATCTCGGCCTTGTCGCGGTATCGGTCGGCGTCGTACATGGAGTGGGCGCGGAAGCGGTACGTGCGCATCTCCAGGAAGTGCGGCCCGGTTCCGGCACGCACCCCTTCGGCCGCCCGTCGGGCTGCGTCCTCGACGGCGAAGACGTCCATGCCGTCGACGGCCCAGGAGACCATGCCGTACCCGGCGGCACGCAGCGCGAGGTCGGTCTGGGCCTGATGCCGGGCCAGGGCCGTGCCCATCGCGTACAGGTTGTTCTCGCAGACCAGCAGCAGGGGCAGTCCCCAGAGGGCGGCGAGGTTGGCGGTCTCGTGGAACTCGCCCTCGGCGAAGGCACCGTCGCCGAAGAAGCAGCAGGTGACCCGGTCCTGGCCGGTCATGTGGTCGGCGAGGGCGAGGCCGGCTGCGAGGGGGAGCCCGCCGCCGACGATCGCGTTGCCGCCGTAGAAGCGGCGCCCGGCGTCGAAGAGGTGCATCGAGCCGCCACGGCCCCGGCTGCAGCCTGTGACCTTTCCGAACATCTCCGCCATGATCGCCTCGGCCGGAACCCCGCGGGCGAGGGCGTGCCCGTGTTCGCGGTACGTCGACACGACCGCCTCGTCGTCCGTGAGCGCCTCGTTGACGCCGACGGCCACGGCTTCCTCACCGATGTAGAGGTGCATGAAACCCCGGATGCGCGCTGCGCTGTACAGCTCCACACAGCGTTCTTCGAACCGGCGGACGCGCAGCATCGACTCCAGCAGGGTCAGCCGGTGGGCGGCCTGTCGGTCCGGCCGGGGGGCGGCCCGCGGCGTGCGCCGGGTGCGGGTGGTGCTCATGCCGGCTGCTCCGTCCTCTCCCGGGAGGAGGTTTGCGGGGAGGACGCCTCCAAGGTGGAGTCCTCAAGGGTGGAGATGTCGCCCTCGGGCAGGCCGAGTTCACGGGCCCGCAGCAGGCGGCGCATGACCTTGCCGCTGCGGGTGTGCGGCAGGTGCTGCTCGAAGGCGATCTCGCGGGGCGCCACGGCTGGGCCCAGCCGGCGTCTGGCGAAGGCCAGCAGTTCCCGCCGCATCGCGGTGGTCGCGTCGAAGCCCGGGCGCAGCGTGACGAACGCCTTGACGACGTTCCCGGCGACGGGATCGGGCCGGCCGATCACCCCGGACTCGGCGACCGCCGGATGCTCCATCAGGGCGCTCTCGACCTCGAACGGCCCGATCAGGTGTCCCGCCGACTTGATGACGTCGTCGGCGCGTCCGACGAACCAGTACCAGCCGTCCGCGTCGCGCCGCACCACGTCTCCGGTCAGATACCAGCCGTCCGCGAAGGCCGCCGCGGTGCGCGGCTCGTCGTGCAGATAGCCGCGGAACATGGACGGCCAGCCGGGCCGCAGCGCCAACTCGCCCTCCACACCTGGCCTTTCCAGTACGGTGACGTGCCCGCCGACGACCTCGGCCAGGCCGTCCTCGCCGCGCCGCAGCACCGCCGCCTCCACACCGGGTAGCGGACGCCCCATGGAACCGGGGCGGATGTCACAGGCGGCGAAGTTGGCGATCATGATGGCGCCGGTCTCGGTCTGCCACCAGTTGTCGTGCACCGGCAACCCGAGCACGTCCCGCCCCCACGCCACGGCCTCCGGATTGAGCGGCTCGCCGACCGATGCGATGAACCGCAGCGCGCTCAGGTCGAATGAGCGGGGCAGGTCGTACGGCCCGTTCCGCGGTGTCGTCCGCATCAGCATGCGCAGGGCCGTCGGCGCCGTGTACCAGACGCTCACCCGCTGCTCGGCGAGGATCCGGTACCAGCGGCGGGCGTCGTAGTCGCCCTCGTCCACCACGACCGTCACGCCGTGCATGAGAGGGGCGATGATCCCGTAGGACATGCCGGTGACCCAGCCGGGGTCCGCGGTGCACCAGAACACGTCGTCCGGGTGGAGGTCGAGGGCGTACAGCGCGGTCAAGTAGTGGGCGACGGCCGCCTCGTGCACGTGCACCGCGCCCTTGGGGATGCCCGTGGTGCCGCTCGTGAAGTGCAGCAGGGCCATGTCGTGGGGCGAAGTCGGTGGAATGGCGAAGGTGTCGGCAGCGTCGGCCATCAGGGCGGCGAGGGGGACGGTGCCGGGCAGGTCGTCCGCGCCCTCGCCGACGATCAGCACATGGCGCAGGGAGGCGAGCCGCGCGCGTTGCCCGGCGACCTTCCTGCGGTACAGCTCCGCCGTGGTGACCAGTACCTGTGCGTCGCCCAGTGTCACCCGCTGGAAGACCGGGTCCGGACCGAAGGCGGAGAACAGCGGGCACAGGACGCTGGTGTTCTTCAGCGTGCCGAGGACCACGGTGTACAGCTCGGGACAGCGCCCCAGAAGCGTCATCACCCGGTCGCCGTGACCGACACCGAGGCCACGGAGCACGTTGGCGAACCGCGCCGTCGAACGGGCCAGGTCCCCGTAGGTCACAGAGGTGACCGAGTCGTCCCGCCCGACACAGCGCAGCGCGACCGCTGTCGCACGGTCCGATGCGGCGTGCCGGTCCACGGCCTCGTGCGCGATGTTCAGTCCTCGCCCGCCGGGCAACCCCTGCAGTCTGGCCCGCTCCTGCGTCCAGGAGAAGCCCCCGCACTCCTTGTCGTAGTCGCGCAGATTGGGCGCGACGCGGAGTGGGGTGTCCTTCCGGATGATCTCCCCACGCATGCCGGCCCCTCCTTCCTTCGGGCCTTCTTCGACCATCCGTCCGGCCCGCTCCGTGCGCACTGGGTCGAACGGCCCGTGTACCTGGCCGGACGGCTCAGGCCCACGGCCGGCCGCTTGCCTGAGACGATGCCCTGGTCACGCTTTCCGGGAGGTGACCCGTACGGTGCCCCGGCTTCGGCTCACACTGCTGGGCGTGGGTGCGATGGCGTCTCCGCGTTTCGCACCGGCCGGTCTCCTGGTCGTCTGCGGCCGCCATCGTGTCGCGTTCGACGGCGGCCCGGGGGCGGAGCCGCCCGAGGGCCGGCTGGACGCCTGGCTCGTCACCGACGAGCACGCCGAACTCCGCTCTGCCCTGCGGCGTCTCGCCGCCGAGCGGGGGCTGGAGCCCCGCATGACGGACGCGGACCTCGGCGAGCTGCGCATCCGCGCGCTGCCAGTCGCGCACACCTCCCATCCCACCTGCGGATATCGCATCGAGGGAGAGCCGGGGGTGGCGGTGTGGGCACCGGAGTTCTTGACCTTCCCGGCCTGGGCGGCGGACGCGGACCTGATGTTCGCGGAAGCCTCGGGCTGGGACCGCCCCATCCGCTTCCGCGGTGGCGTGGGCGGGCACGCTCCCGTGCGCAAGGTCGGAGCCGAAGCGGCACGGAACCGGATCGGACGCCTGGTCTACGCGCACATCGGCCGTCCCTGTCTGCGGGCGATGGACGCGGGTCTGACGCCCGAGTACGGGGAGTGGGGCCGGGAAGGTCACACGTACCTCCTCTCCCCACGCCGCCGAGCGCGCTGATCAGTGCCGTCTCGACCAGGTCAAGGGGACCAATGGACCCCGCGCGTGCCCGTATGGCTCTGTCGGGGCTCCGACGATGCCGGAAACGCTGTGGTCGTGGGCCTGAAAAGACGGTTGGGATCCGCGTGCCGTCCGCAGCGCTGTGGAGGTCGGTCATGAGTCTCGACGCCAATCGGAACGCCTCCCCGGCCGCCGCGTCCGACGGGCTCGTCATAAGCAAGGGCGGAATGGCCGCGCTGGTGGACGTACTGATCAGGCGCGGTTTCACCGTGATCGGGCCCACGGTGCGGGACGGTGCGATCGTGCTCGCGGAGCTGCGGTCGGCCGACGAGTTGCCGTACGGATGGGGCGTGGAGCTGGAGGCCGGACGGTACCGACTGCGGGAGCGGCCGGACGGCGCGGCCTTCGCGAACTCGGCGGGCCCCCAGTCGTGGAAGGCCTTCCTGCATCCGTCGCGGGTACGGGAGTGGAGCGCCGACCGAGTGGACGACGAGGTGGTCTTTACTGCCGACCAGGTCACGCCTCCTCGGTACGCCTTCCTGGGCGTGCGTCCCTGCGATCTGCGGGCCATCGCCATCCAGGACCGGGTACTGACCGGTGGGGCGTACCGCGACCCCGTCTACGAGGGGCGGCGCTCCGGCGCACTGCTGATCGTGGTCGAGTGCACGGAGCCCGGCGCCACCTGCTTCTGCGTTTCGATGGGCACCGGACCCGCCGCCTCTCCCGGCTACGACCTGGCGATGACCGAAGTGGTGGATGAGGGCGGGCACCGCTTCTGGGCCCGCAGCGGCAGCCCGGAGGGCGCCGAGATCCTGGCCGAACTGCCCAGCCACCCGGCCGACCCCGAAACCCAGGAGACGGCACGCGCAGGCGTCGCAGCAGCGGCGGACCGTATGGGACGGACCATGCCAGAGGCCGATCTGCGGGAGCTGATGGCCAAAACGCTCGACGCGCCCCGCTGGGACGACGTCGCCGGACGGTGCCTGACCTGCGGAAACTGCACCATGGTGTGCCCCACCTGCTTCTGCACCACCACCGAGGACATCACGGACCTCACCGGCGACCACGCGGAACGGTGGCGGCTGTGGGACTCCTGCTTCGACCTGGACTTCTCTCAGCTGCACGGCGGCCCGGTCCGCGCCTCCTCGCGCAGCCGCTACCGGCAGTGGATGACCCACAAGCTCGGCACCTGGTACGACCAGTTCGGCTCGTCCGGCTGCGTGGGCTGCGGACGCTGCATCGTGTGGTGCCCGGTCGGCATCGACATCACCGAGGAAGCCGCCGCTCTGCACGACTGGACACGGTCCGGGGAATCGGAATCGGCACCGGAGTCACCATGAGCACCGTGACGCCCCCGCTGCCGTACCGCGTCGCCGACGCCTGGGACGAGACTGCCGACACCCGCTCGATCGAACTGGTATCGGCCGGGCGGGAGCTCCCGCCCTTCTCACCGGGGCAGTTCGCGATGATCTACGCGTTCGGGGTCGGCGCGGTGCCCGTCTCGGCCAGCGCCCTGCACGGCCGCCACGGCGGTCTCGTGCACACCGTGCGCGCGGTGGGCGCGGTCTCGACCGCGCTGTACCGGCTGTGCCCGGGTGACACCGTCGGGCTCAGCGGGCCGTACGGCACCGGCTGGGACCTGGAGGCCGCAGCCGGCCACGATGTGCTGGTGATCGCGGGCGGCATCGGGCTGGCTCCGTTGCGGCCGGTCGTGCACGCGGTCCTGGACCGGCCCGCCGCGTACGGTCGGCTCGTGATCCTGGTGGGCGCCCGTACCCCCGCCGACCTGGTCTACCGGGACGAGATCGAGAGCTGGCGCGGCCCGGCCCGGGTGGAGGTGACCGTTGACCGCCTCGGCCCGGGCTGGCGCGGTGCGGTGGGCGTGGTCACCACGCTCCTCGACCACCTCGACCTGAGACCCGACCGGACCAGCGCGCTGGTGTGCGGACCCGAGGTGATGATGCGGCACACGGCACGTGACCTCGTGGCCCGGGGCTTGGTCCCGCACCGCGTCCAGGTGTCCTTGGAACGGAACATGCACTGCGCCACCGGCCATTGCGGCCACTGCCAGCTCGGCCCGCTCCTGCTGTGTCGGGACGGGCCGGTCGTCGGCTACGACCGCGTGGCACAGCTGCTCCTCGTGAGGGAGTTGTGACATGGTCACCCATCTCCGAACGGCCACCGAGTCTGGACCGGCCACCGATCCACGGCCGACGCTCGCCGTGTGGAAGTTCGCCTCCTGCGACGGCTGCCAGCTGACCCTGCTCGACTGCGAGGACGAACTCCTCGGCCTCACCGAGCGGGTACGGATCGACCACTTCCTGGAAATGACCCCGGCCGAGGGCGCCGACGGGGAGCGCGCGCGGCTGGCCGGCCGGGGGCCGTACGACCTCTCCCTGGTCGAAGGGTCGATCACCACGGCCGAGGACGCCGAGCGGATCCAGCACGTCCGTCGCATCTCCCGGTACCTGGTGACCATCGGAGCCTGTGCCACCGCGGGCGGCATCCAGGCACTGCGCAACTTCACCGACGTCGACGAGTTCCTCGACGCGGTGTACGCCCAGCCGGAGTACATCGCCACGCTGGAGACCTCGACACCGATCTCGGCCCACGTCCCGGTCGACTTCGAACTGCGCGGCTGCCCCATCGACCGCCGCCAGCTCCTCGAAGTCATCACCGCCTACCTGGCCGGACGCAGGCCCCAGATCTCCAGCCACAGCGTCTGCTTCGAGTGCAAGAGACGCGGCACCACCTGCATCACCGTGGCCCACGGCACCCCCTGTCTGGGCCCGGTCACACACGCCGGGTGCGGCGCGATCTGCCCCGCCTTCGGACGGGGGTGCTACGGCTGCTTCGGACCGATGAGCAAGCCCAACCTGCGCTCCATGGTCGCGCAATTGCGCCACGACGGGATGAGCGAGCGTGACATCCAGCGTGTCTTCCGCACCTTCAACGCCGCGTCGCCGGAATATGCCCCCGTACCCGATCTCGAGGCCGAGGGGCAGCACAGCTCCCGGGCCTGACACAGACCACACCCCGAAAGGCCCGCATGAACCATCGCGGAACTCATGTCCTGCGACTGGACGCGCTGGCCAGGGTGGAAGGCGAAGCGGCTCTCCGCCTGCGCGTCGAGGACGGTTCCGTCACCGAGACACGTCTGAGCATCTACGAACCTCCCCGCTTCTTCGAGGCCTTCCTGACCGGCCGCGGCCACACCGAACCCCCCGACATCACCGCTCGCATCTGCGGCATCTGCCCGGTCGCCTACCAGATGAGCGCCTGCCAGGCGATCGAGGACGCCTGCGGTGTCACGGTGGACGGTCCTCTCGCGGAGCTGCGCCGCCTGCTGTACTGCGGCGAGTGGATCGAGAGCCACACCCTGCACATCTATCTGCTGCACGCTCCGGACTTTCTCGGCCACGCGGATGTAGTGGGCCTGGCCCGCGAGCAACGACCCGCCGTGGAACGCGGCCTGAGACTCAAGCAGACCGGCAACGCGATCCTCGAACAGCTCGGCGGCCGCCCCATCCACCCGGTCAATGTCCGGGTCGGCGGTTTCTACCGGACGCCCGCCCCGGAAGAGCTCCGCCCGCTGGCGGAACGGCTGCGGCAGGCCCGGGAGGACGCGCTGGAGACCGTCCGCTGGGTGGCGGCATTCGACTTTCCCGACGCCGAGTGCGACCACGACCTGTTCGCGCTGCGTGACCCCGGCCGCTACGCCGTCGATTCCGGAACACCGGCGGTCATGGTCGGCCATGACCAGGGCCCGGCGCTGCGCGAGTTCCAGCTGGCCGCCTTCGAACAGCACGTCCAGGAAGGGCAGGTGCCGCACTCCACCGCCCTGACGGCCACGCTCGACGGCCGCCGCTACCTGACTGGCCCGCTCGCCCGCTATTCGATCAACGGCCGGTGGCTGCACCCCGTGGCCGCCGAGGCAGCGAGGGACGCCGGGCTGGGGGACCCGCTGACCGGCGCCGTCTGTGACAACCCCTTCCGGAGCATCGTCGTACGCGCCGTGGAAGTGGTGCAGGCCGTCGAGGAGGCCCTGCGGATCATCGACGGCTACGAACCACCTCCCCGGCCGGCCGTCGAGGTTCCGCCGCGCCAGGGCGTCGGCCAGGGGGCCACCGAGGCGCCTCGGGGGCTGCTGTACCACCGCTACGCCCTCACGGAGGACGGCACGCTCACCGAAGCCCGTATCGTCCCGCCCACGGCCCAGAACCAGACGGCCATCGAAGAGGATGTGCGCAGGGCGGTCCAGGCCCGCCTGGACAGGGACGGACCGGCCGCGGACGACGACGAACTCACCCTCCTGTGCGAACGAGCCATTCGCAACCATGATCCCTGTATCTCCTGCGCCGCCCACTTCCTCGATCTGACCGTGGAACGCACATGAGCTGCCGGGTCGTGGTGATCGGCGTGGGCAATCCCCTGCGCGGTGACGACGGGGTCGGCCCGGCGGCGGTGGAGGCGTTGCGGGGCCGGGTTCCCGACGACACCGTGTTGGTGGTCAGCGACGGTGAACCCGCGCGCATGCTCGACCTGTGGCGCGGTGCGGACACCGTGGTCGTGGTGGAAGCCCTCCGCACGCCGCAGGCCCGGGCAGGCGAGCTGCACACCATGACCCCGGCGGAAGCGGCCGGCCACGCACGGGGTACGGCAAGCACCCATGCCTTCAGTCTGGGGGAGTGCCTGGCCCTGGCGGAGGCCCTCGACCAGCTACCGCCAAGGCTTGTGGTGCACGCTGTGGAGATCGCCGACGTCGCACTCGGCGCCGGTCTGAGCGACGCGGTGCGTACGGCGCTCCCCGAATTGATCGACCGGGCCGCCGCCTCCGTACGACAGGCGAACGAACGACACCACGAGCCGTCGTAGGGGGCCGAAGGTCCTGCGACGCGGGCCGAAGCGCCCTCGCGACTCCGGTCACAGCGGTGCGACGGTGAAGTTCACCCCCCATGTGCCTGCACGATGTGACGGCTCCACGAAAGGCGGTGGGGAGCATGACACTCCCTCTGGTGGTGGGCGTCGACGGATCGGACTCATGTCTCCTGGCGGTCGACTGGGCCGTGGACGAAGCCGTACGCCACGGTCTTGCGCTCAGGCTGGTCTACGCCTCCCTCTGGGAGCGCTACGAGGGCGGCCTGCCCTCAGTAGGCCACGAGCGTCCCTCCGAGCAGGTGCTGGCGGAGCACATCGTGGCCTCTGCGGCCGACCGTGCCGCGCGGCGCAACACCGATGTGCAGGTCACCACCGACATCATCCCGGAGGACGCGGCGGACGCCCTCGTACACGAGGGCAACCATGCCTTCGCCATGGTGACGGGGTCCCGCGGCCGCGGTCCGCTGAAGAGCATGCTGCTCGGATCGGTCGGTCTCGCCGTGGCGGCCCAGGCACACTGCCCGGTGGTCGTGGTCCGGGGTGATCGGGCGGGCCTGGCGGGTATGCACGAGCGGATCCTGCTCGGCTTGGGCGAAGCCGACACGAGTGCCGAGGCTGTACGGTTCGCCTTCCGGGAGGCCGAGCTGCGTGGTTGCGTCCTGGACGTGGTGCGTGCCTGGCGCAGGCCCGCCTACGACGGGAGCGGTGACCGGTTGTCGGCCGCAGGACCGGCAGAAGAGTACGAAGGGCGAGCCTCCGCCCTCCTCGACGCTCAGCTCGAAGCCATGAGCGCCGCTTACCCGCACGTTCGGACACGCCCGACGACGGTTGAGGGCCCCGCGGGGAAGGTCCTCGTGGACCGGTCGGCGGCCGCGGATCTCGTGATCATCGGAGCACGGCGCAGAACGGGCCACTTCGGGCTCCAGCTCGGCCGGGCCAGCCACACACTGCTGCACCACGCCCAGTCTCCGGTCGCGGTCGTACCGCAGAGGCACTGACGTCACGACTGAGGCACGGGGCCGCGGGTCTCGCGCTCAGCCGAACAGACTCCGCACCCGGATCGTCTCGACGCGCCGCCACGTGCCGTCGGGCAGCAGCACCCGATCGCCACCCGCACTGCGGGCCTGCGAGCGCATGGAGCCGGCCGTCGACCGCATGGCCCCGCGCCGCGTCTTCCCGGCCCACGGCAACGCGGCACTACAGTTGGCGCGCTCGACACGCGAGTCGACTCGGGTGCGCTTGCTCATCGTCCCTCCGTACACAGCATTACTCCTGCTTACTCCTGGGGCACCCGGTCGGGTGGGGCCGAACGGCACTCACGAGGACCGTGGGGCCCATACCGGGCGGGTCTGTGGCGAGCGACGAGGGCACACGGAACCGACGAGTCCAGAGCGGAGGGCCGTGTCATGCGGACACCCGATTCCTTCAGTCACCGGCCCGCCTCCGGCCCGCCCGGCAAGCGGGCGCCGCACGGACCCGACCGAACACCGAGCCCCCTGGAACGGCCGGCGGACCGGGCGGAGCGCAGATTTCGCGTCGTTCTGGCGGCCGTCGCCCTCGTGGTGCTGCCGCTGACGGCGTGGGCTGCCGGGCAGGGGGTGTACAGCCACTACACACATGCACGGCAGACGAAGCTGGCGCGACTGCATCCCGTCACCGCGCGACTGGTGACCGACGCGCGGTCGGCCGGCGACCGCCCCGGTGCGCAGTCCGGTTTGCACGCGCTGGTGCGCTGGAGCGACCGGGAAGGTGGCCATACGGGCGTCGCGCCGGTGCGGGCCTGGCTCCACCGCGGGGCTGCCACGACCGTGTGGCTGGATGCCCAGGGTGCCATCGCCACGCCGCCCGAGGGCCGGGACTTCGCGGCGACGGCCGGTGTGGCGGTGGCCTTCGCGACCGCGTTCGGCGGCGTTGCCTCCGCCTACGGCCTGTGGTGGGCCGTCGGCAGGAGCATGGACCGCCGCCGTCTTTCCCAGTGGGGCCGCGAGTGGGAACGCGTCGAGCCCGGCTGGGTGACGCGCTATAGCCGCTGACGGCAGTGCGGGGTCCCCGTCACTGGAAGGCCGCGTGGATCTCCTGCTCGGTGGCCTCGTGCGAGACGAGCAGGAGTTCGTCGCCGGGCAGCAGCCGTACCTCGGGACCCGGGACGGTGGGTCGGCCGTCGCGTACGACGGTGGCGACCACGGTGCCGGCGGGCAGGGCGATCTCGCCCAGGGTGTGCCCCGCGGCCCGGGACTGCGCGGTGATCGCGGTCTCGATGACCTCGACGCCCGCCTTGCTCAGCCGCAGCAGTGCCACCGTGTCCGTGGCGCCGGTGGCCTCCTCGATGAGGGAGATGAGCGGGGTCGCGGCTGGGACCGCCACGTCCACGCCCCACCGCTCGTCGAAGAGCCAGGCGTTCTCCGCCTCGTTGACGCGGGCGGCTACCCGTCCCACCCCGAACTGTCCTTTCGTGAGCAGGCTGATGACGAGGTTGTCCTCGTCGCGGCCGGTGGCGGCGATGACGAGATCGGAGGTGAGGGCTCCCGCGCGCTCCAGCACATCCGGCTCGCAGGCGTCCCCGGCCAGGAGGCGCACCTGCGGCAAACTCCTGAGCTCGGCCACCCGGTCGTCGTCGGACTCGACGAGGGTGACGTCGTTGCGCGCGGCGGACAGCACCTGGGCGATCTGGGTGCCGAGTCGGCCTGCGCCGGCGATGAGGACCTTCACGTTCCCAGCTCCTTGTCGAGGACGCCGCGCAGCCGGCCCAGTGCGGTCGCGGCGACGGCGAAGGTGACCAGGTCCCCGGGCTCGGCGAGGACACCGTGGGCGGGCAGCAGTGAGCGGCCGCCCCGGGTGATCTCCACGACTCGGATCTCGCCGTCGACGTCGAAGTCGGTCACCTGCCGTCCGGTGAGATAGGACGGCAGCTGCGAGCGTACGAGGGTCGTCTCGCCGTTGCCGAAGGAGAGTTCGGGGGTGAGGTGGCGGTGCAGCAGCATCTGGTGGATGCGGCCGACGGCCCAGCGGACACTGGAGATCGTGGGGATGCCCAGGTCCCGGTAGATGTCGGCGCGGCGCGGATCGTGGATACGGGCGAGGACGACCGGGACCCGGTACGTCTCCTTGGCGGTCCGTGCGCTGACGATGTTGCTGTTGTCCCCGGAGGTGACCGCGACGAAGGCGTCCGCATGGGCGATTCCGGCCGCTTCCAGCACGGAGCGGCTGAAGCCGTTGCCCACGTGGAAGGCGCCGGGAAAACCCGGAGACAGCAGTCGGCGCGCCTTCGGCTGCCGGTCGATCAGCCGTACGTCGTGGCCCTCGGTGACCAGCTGCGTGGCGAGGGCGGAACCGACCCGGCCGCAGCCCGCGATGATCACTCTCATGGTGTGCCTCCCTTCGGGGACGTCCTCCGGCGCCGCAGTGTCCATTTCCGTGTTTCCTCCGCGGCCAGCAGGAGCGCCCCGAACGCGGCCAGGACCGCCCAGTCGGTGGCGGTCAGCGGCGCGGTGTGGAAGACCGCCTGGAGCGGCGGCGCGTAACTGATGGCGGCCATCAGCGCGATACCTACGCAGCCGGCGCCGATCAGCCAGGGATTGCTCAGCAGCCCGGCTCGGAAGACGCTCTGCCGGTCGGTGCGCACCGCGAGCGCGTTGAAGAACTGGCTGACGACGATGCCGGCCTGGACCATGGTGATCGCCTCCCGGTAGACGGGAGTGCTCCTGGTGAACTTCGCGTAGGGGATGCCGGAGGCGTGGATGTGCCAGAAGAAGACGGCGCACACGCCGAGAGCCTGGATGCCGCCGAGGAAGAGAATCCGGCCCATGACGGCCGTCGAGAAGAGCCGCTCCTCGCGGGGCCTCGGCGGGCTGTTCATGACGTCGGGCTCCATCGGCTCCGCACCGAGCGCCAGGGCGGGCAGCACGTCCGAGCCGAGGTCGATCGCGAGGACCTGCACGGCCGTGATCGGCACCAGCGGGAACCCGGCGAAGGTCGCCGCCAGGATCGGCACGAGTTCGGCGATGTTGTGGCTGAAGAGGTAGATAAGGAACTTCCGGATGTTCCGGTAGACCGAACGGCCCAGCCCCACCGCGGTGGTGATGGAGGCGAAGGAGTCGTCGAGCAGCACCATCACGGCGGCCTCGCGGGCGACGTCGGTGCCGGAGGCGCCCATGGCGACGCCGATGTCCGCGTGCTTCAGGGCGGGGGCGTCATTGGCTCCGTCGCCCGTGACCGCGACGACCTCACCGCGCCGCTGCAGCGCCGTGACCACCCGCATCTTGTGCTCGGGGCTGACCCGGCACAGCAGCAGTTCGGCGGAGCCCGCCAGCAGGGAGTCCAGGCCGCCGTCGTCCAGCGCGTCCAGCTGGGTTCCTGTCGCCACGGTCGGGTCCGGCTCGCGCACGATGCCGACGCGGCGGGCGACGGCCTCCGCGGTCAGGGGATGGTCACCGGTGACCATGACGATGCGGATACCGGCCCGCCGGCAGGCGTCCACCGCGTCTCGCACCTCCGGCCGGGGCGGGTCGTACATCCCGACGAGCCCCAGCAGGGCCAGCTCCGACTCGACGTCCCCGAGCGGCGGCCGGGCACCGGCGACCCGCCGCCGGGCGACCGCCAGGACGCGCAGACCCTGCCCGGCCATCCCGTCCGCGGCCGAGGCCACTTGGGTGCGGTCGGCCTCCGTCAGCGGCGTTCCCGTGCCGCCCCGGTCGATGGCATTGCAGCGGGCCAGTAGTTCGAGCGGTGCGCCTTTGATGTACGCGAAGAACGTGCCGTCGTCGTCGCGATGCACCGTGCTCATCAGCTTGCGTGCGGAGTCGAAGGGATACTCCGCCACCCGCGGTGTACGGGCCTCCTCCTGCGTCGGATCCAAGCCGGCTTTCAGGGCGGCCACCAGCAGTGCCCCCTCGGTGGTGTCCCCGAGCACCCGCCAGGTGTCCCGCCCGGTCGGAGGCACCAGCCGGGCGTTGCTGCACAGGGCTGCCGCCCGCAGCAACTCCCGTACGGACGCGTCGTCGTCGATCTCACCGACCGGCGTGTACCCCACTCCCGCCACGGTGTGCGACACACCGTCCGCCCACAGTTGTACGACGGTCATCTCGGCCTGTGTGAGGGTGCCCGTCTTGTCGGTGCAGACCACACTGGTCGAGCCGAGAGCCTCCACCGCGAGCAGCTGTTTGACGAGCGCGTGCCGGCGGGCCATGCGGCGCACTCCGATCGCCAGGGACACCGACAGCGTGGCGGGCAGCCCCTCCGGCACGAGTGCGACCATCACGCCGAGCGAGAAGACGAACGTGTCGACGAACGGCTGCCCGGTGGGCACCCGAATAGCGAACAGGGCGGTGCCTGTGGCGAGCGCGACGCCCGCGACCCGGCGGGCCATGGCGGCGACCTGGCGTTGCAGCGGGGTCTGCTGTCGCGGGGCGGCGGCGGTGAGCCGGAAGATCCGCCCGAACTCGGTTGCCGTGCCCGTGGCGAACACGACGGCCTTCCCGGTGCCTGCGACCAGATCGGTGCCCATGAACACGCAGTTGCGCGCCTCCAGCACCGGCCCCGGTGGCACGGGGCCCGCGACGCGCGTGACGGGATCACTCTCGCCGGTGAGCGCGGCGTTGTTGACGGCGGCTTCCTGGGCCTCGACCAGCCGGCAGTCGGCCGGCACCGCGTCCCCGGCTTCCAGAACCACCAGATCGCCCGGTACCAGATCCCCGGCGGGCAGCTCCCGGCGCTCCCCGCCACGCAGCACCCGGCAGGTGTGCGGCACCATCGCCTGGAGGGACTGCGCCGTGCGCTCGGCGGAGTACTCCTGGGCGAAACCGATGCCGGCGTTCAGGAGCACCACCCCGAGGATCGCCAGGGCCAGCTGGAGGGTGGCGGGATCCCGTGGTCGCCCCAGACCGTACGCGAGGAAGGTGATCGCCGAGGCGACGAGCAGCACGACCGCGAAGAGGTCGGTGAACTGCGCGACCAGCCGCCGCCACACCTGGCCGCGGCCCGCACCGGGCAGCACGTTCGGGCCGTAGCGGGCCTGCCGCGCGGCTGTCTCCAGCGGTGTGAGCCCGCGCGCGGAGCTGCCCAGGGCGGTGAAGACGTCGGGCACCGGCAGGCAGGAGAAGGACGACGCGGGGACGCCGCCCGGCCGGTCGGCGGGCGGCTCCGGGGCCGGGGCCGGGACGCAGGTCGGCGGGCCGCCCTCGCGCAGAGCCGCCGTGCCCAGCCGTGCCGGTTCGGGGCTCATACGGGACACCCCGTCTTCGTTGACGGCCCCGGGGGCTCCTGCAGGACGCTCCAGGTGACCGGACCCAGCAGGTCCGCCAGCCGCCGGAAGACGTCGAGGAGCAGGTCGTCGATCGTGAGCACGCCCACCACCCGCTCCGCGTCGAGGACCGGCAGCCGGCGGACGCCGGTGCGGCGGAACGTCTGGTAGGCCACCTGGAGGTCGTCGTCGGCCTGGACCGTGACCGCTCTCGCCGACATGACCGCGTCCACCCGTGCCGTCGGGTCCAGGCCGCCGCCGATGCCGCGCAGGGCGAGGTCGCGGTCGGTGACGATGCCGCGCAGTGCTCCGTCCGCGACGACGAGGACGGACCCGACGGCGTACTCGGTCATCCGTCGGGTCACCTCGGCCAGGGAGACGTCCGGTGCGACGCACACCGGCGGAGCGGTCATGACCTCGGAGACCTTCATGCGGCTCCTCCTCGCTGTCGGATTCCGGCCGCGCCCGAGCCCGTGTCAGAGGACGTCGAGCAGGTCGGCGACCGGTCGCCGTGGGCTCGCGGGGCCCTCGGGGCCGTAGCCGAGCCGGATCACCATCTGGACGTGTGCCATGGCCGAGACGGGATCGCGGACGGCCCACCGGAACTCCGGCCACTCCAGGGGCTGCGACGTGAGCGAGGTGACCAGTCCGTCCGTGGTGGCCTGGAGCAGGACCCGCTCCAGTGCCTGACCCGCACGCAGCCAGTCCGCGGGCTGGTCGTAGGCGGTGCCCAACAGGGCGATGTTCGGGTGCTTCTCGAAGGGGGCCCAGCCGCGCCCGGGCACCGGGCGGCCGGCCGCGAAGTCGCGCACGGGGGCCGAGGTACCGCTCTGGCGAGGACCGAAGGCCTCGGCGGCGATGCCGTCAGTTGCCCCGGCGGTGCCAGACGGCTCGGTACGCGTCCACCGCGCCGTTTCCTCGCGTATGCCCGGGTCGACCGCTTCCCTGCCTTCAGCGTCCTGTACCAGGTCCAGGACCGACCGCACATGCCAGGCGCCCGGAAACAGCAGCTGTGCTCCCTCGGCGCGGGCCGCCTCGTGCAGTCGCTCGTTCACGAGGGCGGGGATCTCCTCGTCGCGGTAGGGCACGCGGCTGGAGTGACGGCGGCGGATCGCGGGGCGCAGCCCGGTGAGCGCCGCGTCGGGTGCTCCGGTGCCGCACAGGTGCACCTCGGCGAGGAACTCCGGACAGGCCGGGTCGGGCAGCAGCCGGACGATGGGTGCCAGCCCCGCCGCCGCGGCGGCCACGCGCAGGTTGAGCAGCGCGGCGCCGCAGCCGATGTGCAGGCCCCGGTTGTCCGGGTCGGTCCGCGGCAGGGCGCGCTCCAGGTCGGCGTACAGGCGCAGGACGCCGAGGTCCCGCAGGTAACGGAAGGACCAGGGCTGCGCGTTGTGCAGCGAGGGTGCCGCGCCGGCGTCCGCCACGAGCGCGGTGACGGTGTCCACAGCAAGCGGTTCTACGGTCACGGTGGCCCTCCTTCGTGCCGGCCGCCGCGGCTCACCCGCGGGACGGGACGGCGATGACAGGGCAGCGGGCGTGGTGCAGGACACCCTGGCTGACCGATCCCAGCAGCATGCCGGTGAAACCTCCGCGCCCCCGGGTCCCGACGACCAGGCCCAGCGCATGGGCCGAGGCCTCGGTGAGGACTTGGACGGGATGCCCGACGACCAGTTCATGGCGCAGGTCCACCTCGGGGAAGCGGTCGCGACGGCCCGCCACGATCTCCGAGAGCAGCCGCCGGCCCTCCTGCTGCGGCCCGTGCTCGTCGAAGATCCTCAGCGGGCCGGGCTCCCAGACGAACAGGGCCCGCAGCTGGGCGCCGTGCAGGGCCGCCTCCTCGAATGCCACGTCGACCGCGGCGGCGGAGTGTTCGCTGCCGTCGACGCCGACCACGAAGTGCGCGGGGTCCTGAGTGATGTGTTCCGGCTCGGGGACGATCACCAGGGGGCAGTGCGTGTGGGCCATGACCGGCAGGGCGACGGACGCGGAGCCGAACACCTCCCGTGTCCGGCTCAGATGCCGCGATCCCACCACGACGGCGGTGGCGTCGCGGCTCTGCTCGCGCAGCACCCACACCGGGTCGCCTTCCGCGAGCAGGGTGTCCACCTGAAGCTGCGGGTGCCGGGCTGTGACGAAGGCCGCGGCCTCCTCCAGTACCTGTTTTCCGGCCTTGTGCAGCGCCTCGTTCCACTCCTCCCAGGACGGCGGCACCTCGCGCCTCCGATAGCCCCTGGTCGGAACACCCTCGGCGTGGACCGCACGCAACGGAAGCCGACGGCGGGCGGCATCGTCGGCGGCCCAGGCCAGTGCCGTTCGCCGGGCGGGATCGGGATCGACGCCCACCACGATCGGTCGGCGCTCACCGGGCCCGGACATGGCCGCCTCCAACGCTCAACTCGCGGGAAGCACAGGCCTGTTCGGGGCCGACAGCGGGTGCGGCCCGGTCATTCTCCTGCAACGGTGCGGGAGCGGACATCGCCCTCGCCTCCTCCCTGCGGTGGCGCGGACGAGCGCCGCCGTCGATTCCATGGAAGGCTTCGCTGCGACCGGCCCGACAGGGGCCATTGGTCCCCATGGCGGCCCTGTCGGCCCTGGCGCGGCATCGGGACCGTCACGACGGGCGGGCCGAGAGCGCGGACGGGGGGAGAACGGCGGCGGGTCGGCGCAGCCGGGCTTCGATGCCGGAGCGCACCCTCGCGGTCAGCTGCTCCAGCGCCGGGGATCGGACCGGCGGGACCGGCTCGGGGTCCTCGATCCGACGTGCCGAATCGGGCAGCGCGGCGATGTCCTCTCGGAATCGCTCGCGGGCGTCCTGCCAGTGGTCCGGCGGCCCGGTCCGGCGCCCGTCCCGCATGACGGTGCGCAGCAGCGGCTGCGCGGAGTCCGGCGGGTCCTCCTGCGCCAGAGCGATGACGTCGGGAAGTCCGGCGCGGCGGAAGACCTGCTTGCGGCCGGGGGCCGTGATTTTCGCCGAGGACAGTTTCGTGACGGGACGGCCGGCGTACTCGACGAGCTTGTACGCGGCGTCCAGGTACGGGGCGTCCGCGGCCACGCCCACCTTCGTGCCCACCGCGTACACGTCGATCGGGGCACTGGCGCGTACCAGCCGGTCCACGCCGTACTCGTCGAGCCCGCCGCTGGCCACGATCCGTACGTCGGCGAGCCCTGCGCTGTCCAGCAGGGCGCGCGCCCGCCGCGCGAGCGCGTCGAGGTCGCCGCTGTCCAGACGGATCGCACAGCCGGGGCCGAGCCCGAGATCGGTCAGCACCCGGGCGGCGATGCGCACGCCTTCCTGGGTGTCATAGGTGTCGACGAGGAAGGTGACCGGTCCGGGATGGCTCAGCGCGAAGGCGCGAAAGGCCGCCTCCTCGCTCGGAAAGGCCTCGATGTAGGAATGGGCCATGGTGCCCGAGGCCGGGATCCCCAGGGAGACGGCGGCGGCGACATTGCTCGTGCCCGCAAATCCCACCAGCGTGCCCAGCCGGGCGGCCTGCAGCCCCGCCCACGGACCGTGCGCACGCCGCAGCGAGAAGTCCACCACCGGCCGCCCGGCCGCGGCCAGCACGCACCGTGCCGCCTTGGACGCCACCACCGTCTGATGGCAGAACTGGTTCAGCAGATATGTCTCGATGAGCTGGGCCTGCGGCAGTGGCGCGGTCACCTCCAGCAGAGGCTCCCCGGCGAACATCACACGGCCTTCCGGAACCGCCCGCACCTCGCCCTCGAAGGCGAGGCCGAGGAGCGGCATCAGGTCGCGCACTGGGCGATGCAGGGCGGCCGCGAACTCCTCGACGTCGTCGCGGTCGACGCGGTAGCGGGCGAGGAAGTCCAGGGCGGGCTCCAAGCCTGCGGTGACCAGGAAGCCGCGGCCGGGCGGGAGGTCGCGCACGAAGAGGCTGAAGGTGGCCGGTGAGTGCATGTCCTCGCGGAGGTAGGACAGGGCCATGGTCACTTCGTAGAGATCGGTGGTGGTGACGTCGGACATGGTGATCGCCGCCGAGTGTGGTGCCTTCCTCGTCACCAGTCTGATCGCGAAAACATAGGGCAAAAAGGGACTTCGAGGACCGGGTGATGGGCCGTTCGGCCTCAGCGGCGGGTGAGCGGGCGCGCTGCACTGGAGGTGTCGGCAGACGACGACAACCGAGGAGGTACGGCGATGGCCACACTGATACGCAGGCAGAGGTTCCCGTTCCCGGAGATCCCGGACTGGTTCGAGACGTTTCCCAGCAGGCTGACCATGCCTGCGGTCCGTATCGAGGACTACATGCAGGACGACCGCTACGTCATGCGTGCCGAGCTTCCGGGCATGTCCGCCGAGGACATCGACGTCGTGATCGGCGACGGGGTGCTGACGGTGCAGGCCGAACGCACCGAGCGGGAGGTGGCCAAGAGCCACAGCGAGATCCGGTACGGCGAGATGAGCCGCAGCGTGACGCTGCCGCCCGGCGCCGACGAGGACGACGTCAAGGCCGACTACACCGACGGCATGCTGACCGTCAGCGTGGGTCTGGGCGCCCAGAAGGCGGAGGCCAAGCACGTGGAGGTCCACCACGGCAGCTGACGAGGACGCTTCTGACCGGCGGGCCCCAAGTGGGCCCGCCGTCGTCCGCCGATCTCCCGCCGCGGTCACCGGGCGCCGCGCGAAGCGGCCCAACGGCGCCGGATCGCCTCCTCGTGCTCGCCCTCCTCCAGCGCCAGTTCCACCGCCTGAAGCTCCCCCCGCAGCCGGGGGATCCAGTGCCGGCGCAGGGCGCGGACCCGCTGTCGGGTGCGTACGGCCTCGGCGGCGAGCAACTCCGCCGCGGTCTCGTGAGCGGCGTACGTCGCGGCGGCGCGGACCGCCGCGCGGTACACCGTCTCGGCATGCGCCAGCGCGGTGTTCGGCGGCGTCCGTTCATCGGGGGAGCGGACGGGGTCCGTCCAGGAGACGGTCGCCGGATGCCGTACACCCATCAGCGTGGCCCACTCGATGTCGATACGGGCCCGGTCCGCCGGCGCCGCCTCAGCCAGCGCCTCCTCACCGCCGAGCAGTACACCGCGCACCAGCCAGCGGTCCGCCTCGGCGAGCCGCCCCCGCCATACCCGGCCTGCCTCCTCCGCCGTACGGCGTGCCACGCGCTCCCGCTCCGTCAGCAGCCGGAGCTTGCGTTCCAGCAGATCCGCTCCGCGCAGCGCTGTCGCGAGGTTGCGGCGCAGCCTCAGCCGTCCGGCTCGGCCTGCCGGTACTCGGCTTCCGCGGCCGGTCACGGTGCTTCACCCGGCTTCTGCGCGCCAGCCTGGCGGGCGTCGAGCAGGTCGGCCGGGAGCATGCCGAGCTGACTGCGCGGCAGCGTCAGCAACACGTCCCAGGCCCGGTCCAGGGAGTCGTCCAGCGACCGGTTCTCGTCCGTGGCCTGGGTGAGGAACCGCTGCCGGAAGGCGTCCTCCAGGTCGAGATGGCGCAGGTCGGTCGGGCTGAGGGCCGGCCGGCCGATCAGGTCTGCCAGCTCCCGTACCTGATGGGACCGGGCGAGTGCGGCGATGAGCTGCGCGGCGACGTCCGGATGATCGGCGCGTGTCCGTCCCGCCCCGGCTCCCTTGCGCATCAGGCGCGAGAGGGAGGCCAGCGGGTCGATGGGCGGATACGTCCCGGTGGTGTACACCTCGGCGGACAGCACGATCTGCCCCTCTGTGATGTAGCCGGTGAGATCGGGGACGGGGTGGGTGATGTCGCCCGCCGGCATGGTGAGGACCGGAAGGACGGTCACCGAACCCGGCCGGCCCCTGATTCTGCCGCACCGCTCGTAGAGGGACGCGAGGTCGCTGTACAGGTAGCCGGGGTAGGCACGACGGGCGGGGATTTCGCCGCGCGCGGCGGACACCTCGCGCAGTGCCTCGGAGTAGGCCGTCATATCCGTCATCACCACGAGGACGTGCCGGCCCTCCGTGAACGCCAAGTCCTCGGCGACCGTCAGGGCGATACGCGGGGTGAGCAGCCGCTCGATGACCGGGTCGTCGGCCGTGTTGAGCAGCAGGACCAGTTCCCGTGCCGCCGAGCGCTCCGCGAGTCCCGCACGGACGAACGATGCGTCGGCGTGAGTGAGTCCCATGCCGGCGAAGACGACGGCGAACGCCTCGCCTCCGCAGGTCGCCTGGGCCGCGATCTGTACCGCCAGTTCCAGGTGCGGCAACCCGGCCGCGGAGAACACCGGCAGCTTCTGGCCGCGCACCAGGGTGGTGAGCACGTCCACGGCGGACACGCCCGTCAGCACCGGCTCGTTCGGCGGTGCCCGGCGCACCGGGTTGATCGGCGCGCCGGCCACCGCCGCATCCGTCGCGCCCAGTACCGGCGGCCCGCCGTCGGCCGGTTCGCCCCGCCCGTTGCACACCCGGCCCAGCCAACCGGCGCCCACCGGGATCCGCAGCGGCGTGCCCGAGAAGGCGATGCGGGTGCCGGTGCGGTCCATGCCGGCGGTGTCCTCCAGGACCTGCACCACGGCGAGGTCCCGGTCCACCTCCAGGACCAGCCCGTGGCGTCGTTCACGCGAGTCGAGGGCGATCGTGGCGAACTCGTCCCAGCCGACCCCGCAGACGCCTTCCACGACGACGAGTGGGCCGCGCAGTTCCCGCACCCCCGTGTACTCGACGTCCGCGAACCCGCTCATGCCGTCGCCGCCTCCGCCAGTCGTCCCAACACGGTGTCGCGGGCCGCTGCCACCGGAGCGGTCTCGGCCGGGCCGGCGCTCTCGCGGGCCCGCAGCAGCGGGGTGAAGTCGACGGCCTCGACGGCGTCCGCTCCCGTACCGGATTCCACCAGGTCCAGGCAGCGGTCGATCACCGTCAGGGCCGCCTCCACGAGCACCGCCGTCTTCGCGGGAGCGCTGTAGGCGTCCTTCGGCGACAGGGCGCTCTGCTGGATCACAGCCTCGCGCAGCAGCCGCCCGGCGAGGACGCTGATCCGCTCGCGCGGTGGCAGGGCCGTGATGCCGACCAGCTCGACCAGATCGGCCAGCCGGTCAGCCTCGGCCAGTAGCCGCGCCACGCGTCCCCGCCTGCCCGCCCAGTCCGGGTCACCGGAGCGCGCATGCGCGGTGGCCAGCACGTCGGCGTCCCGGGAGAAGGAGTCCACCCAGGAGACGGCCGGGTAATGGCGTGCGTAGGCGAGGTCGCGGTCCAGGCTCCACAGGCATCGCACGAACCGTTCGGTGTGCGCGGTGACCGGTTCGGTGCGGTCGCCGCCCGGTGGGGACACGGCACCGATCACCGTCACGGACCCGGTCGCACCGCCCAGGGTGCGCACCGTCGCTGCCCGCTCGTAGAACGCAGCCAGTTGGGAGGCGAGCCCCGCCGGATAGCCCTCCTCAGCGGGGAGTTCGCCCATGCGGGAGGCGAACTCGCGCAGTGCCTCCGCCCATCGGGAGGTCGAGTCGGCGATGACGACGACGTCGAGGCCCATGTCACGGAAGTACTCGGCGACGGTCGCCCCCGTGTGCACGCTCGCCTCACGGGCCATCATCGGCATGTTGGAGGTGTTCGCGATCGTCACCGTGCGCTCCGACAGCCGCCCTCCGGTGCGCGGGTCGACCAGTTCCGCCAACTCCTCGATCACGTCAGCCATTTCGTTGCCCCGCTCGCCGCAGCCGACGTACACGATCACGTCGGCGTCGCACCACTTCGCGATCTGCTGCAGCAGCATGGTCTTGCCGGTGCCGAAGCCGCCGGGCACGGCGACCGTGCTGCCGCGGGCTACCGGGAAGAGCAGGTCGACAGCTCGCTGTCCGGTGTGCAGCGGCAGGTCGGCGGGCAGCCGCTCGGCGACCGGGCGCGGCTTGCGAACCGGCCAGCTCTGGGCCATGCACACCTCGTGCCCGTCCACTACGGCGAGCACCGCGTCAGCGGGGTACCCACCCGTCGCCGCGACGGCGGTCACGATGCCCGAACGGCCGGGCGGCACGAGCAGCCGCAGGGGAACCGTCGCCGCGATCTCGCCGAGGACGCCGCCGGCGGTCACCCATGTCCCCTCGGCCACGCGAGGTGTGAACTGCCAGGTGCGCACGTTCGGCGCGCGGTCCGGGCCGCCGGTCAGGAGCAGGTCACCGGCGCCCGACAGGGGGCGCAGCAGGCCGTCGAAGACGCTTCCGAGCAGTGCGGGCCCCAACAGCACCGACAACGGCCGGCCCCGCGATTCGACGGGGTGCCCCGGCGCCAGACCGCCCGTGTACTCGTAGGCCTGGACGGTGGCCGTGTCGCCGTGGACGGCCACCACCTCGCCCGGCAGCCGATCGGCTCCGAGCAGTACGAGGTCGTGCATGGCCACGGCGGCAGGGCACTCCATCTCCACCAACGGCCCGGCGACCCGCAGGATCCGCGGGAACGCGGCTGGGGCCCCGGAGAGAGTCACGGCCGGTCCCAGAGGCTCTCGATCCGCACGCCCATCCGAGCGAGGGCGCGGTCGGCGAGGGTGTCCGCGGACAGGTCGAGCCGGCGCCCGGGCACCTCGGCGGTCACTCCGCCGCCCTGCACGGCCGTGATGCGCGCGTCCGCGCCGAGCAAGGCCCGAGCCGTCTCCGCGAAACGGGCGGACGGGAGCGCACCGTCGACCAGCGCCTGGCGCACACCGCGGCGCGTCTTGACCCGTAGATCGGCGAAGACCTCGGCACGGGCGGCGAGTTCCCGGGCCCAGGCGTCCTCGGCCGCGCGCACCCGTTCCCGGGCGGCCGCCGCGCGTCCGTCCGCCGCGCCGAGATCCCGGGCCTGCGCGAGCACCTGTTCCGCGGTGCCGCGCGCGAGGCGCAGGGTCTCGTCCGCGTCGGCCCGCGCCCGGCCCAGGACGGCCTCGGCCTCGGCCCGGGCTGCGCGAAGCAGTTCGGCGCGTACGGGGTCCAGGGCGTCGGCCGGTGCCGTCATCGGGGCATCACCACCGTCAGCGGACGGGACGGGTCCGGCTCCGTCACGGTGGCCCCCAGCGATTCGGCGGCCGACGCCGTCAGGATCACCAGGGCTACCGTGCCGGGAAGGTCCTGCCAGGCCCGGCGGACGGCGTCCGGATCCTCCGCGACCAGTACGTCGACCCCGGCCAGAGCCAGCCCGCTCACGCTTGTCCGCGCACCGATGGCGGCCACGGTGCCCACCGTCATGCCTTCCCGATCAGCAGGATCGCGACCACCAGCCCGTACACGGCGATGCCCTCGGCCAGGCCGACGATCACCATCGCCCGGCCGAACATCTCCGGGCGTTCGCTCAGCGCGGCGAGCGCGGCGGCTCCCGTGTAGGCGACCGCGATGGCGGCGCCGATCGAGGATCCGGCCACCGCGATGGCCGCCCCGATCAGGGCGGATCCATTGACGCTGCCCGAGGCCGCGGCCTGGGCCGAGGCCTGTGCGGGGCCGACGAGGGCCGTGGCCAGGACGACGCTCGCGCCCGCCAGCAGGGCGAGGTTCGTCGCCAGCAGCCAGCGGAACGCGTGTCGGGTACGGCGCCGCCGCAGCATCCGTACGGCACCGAGCACCGACACGAGGACCGGCAGGACGATCAGCCAGGTGAGCATGGGATCACCTTCGTAGGAGCACGTCGGCAGGATCCGCTGGCGGAACGTGCCAGGGACGGAACGGACGGCCCTCCGTCCCGAAGAGCCGGGAGAAGAGTTCGTAGAACTCCAGTCGCAGGGCCTGCACGCCGGCCACCAGGGCCTCCAGGCCGAAGGAGAGGGCCGTCCCCACGGTGAACAGCAAGACTGCGCCGGCCACCCCGGCGGCCCCTCGCCCGGCCAGGCCCGTGGCACCGCGCCGCACCAGGTCGGCGAGGGCGGCGTGGGTGAGCCCGAAGGCTGCTAGCCGGGTGAAGGAGAGGGTGTTGGTGCCTGTGCGCACGACGACGTCGAAGATCCGTACGGCCGTCTCGGCCAGGCCCGCGCCGCCGCCCGCGGTGGCCTGGAACAGGCCGAACGCAGCCAGCGCCAGCCCGGCGACCGCGCACGCGGCCCCACCCGCGGCAGCGGCCGGCACGTGCAGCACGAGGCCTGCTGCGGCCAGCGCGAGCCCCAGGTAGAACAGCAGCCCGGCGAAACCCGACGCCGCGTACAGCGCCGACGCCCAACCCCCCTCCCGCACCCGGTTGACCGCGCCCGTGGCATGCGCGAGGGCCAGCAGCCCGGCCCCGAAGACCACTGCGGCGGCGAGGAGCCGGGCGGGGTTCTCCAGCGGGGCCAGCCACAGCACCGGCAGCAGGCCCGTCGGCCCGAAGAACTCCCCGTAGGCAGCGCCCGCGAGCATCGAGGCCAGCCCGGCGCCCGCGAGGAACGGCCACAGCCGGCGCAGCCGGGCGAGCCGCCGAGGCCGGCCGAGGCGCAGCATCAGCGCGCCGAGCAGGAGCAGTGCCCCGTGGCCGACGTCACCGAACATGATCCCGAACATCGTGACCCAGGCGAGGCCCGCCGGCCACGACGGGTCGAGGTCCGCGTACGCCGGCGTGCCGTACGTCGTCACCAGCGGCGTGAACGACACCGGCCCGGACGGCCGGAGCAGCGTCGGGGGATCGGTGCCGCGCGGGGACCGCAGCGGCACCAGTGCGCCGCCCGCCGCTGCCAGCGGCGCCGCGACGCGCGGCACCTCGGCAGCCGGGCACCACCCGGCGAGCGCCGCCACGTCCCCGCGCCGTACAGCGCCCTCCGCACGCTCCTCCAGCTGGGCCTCGCCGGCCAACAGGCCGACATCCCGCCGCTCTTCCAGCTGGTCCAGATCCGGGGCGGCCACCGCCAGGAAGGTCGTACCACCCCCCTCCGACCCGGCAGGTTCGCCATGTCCCCGCAGTCGGCGCAGCCGCAGGCCCGCAGGCCCGGGAACCGCCTCCTCCACGCGGTCCAGCTCCACACACCCCGCTTCGGCGATCCGCACGAGCGCGTCCCGCAGCGCCGCCTGCGGCACGACCACCGCCACCCGGCGCATCCGGACCGGTGTCAACCCCTCAGTCCAGGGCATCGAACACCTCCCCGAGCCGCCCGCCCCGGGCCGCCGACTCCAGGGCCGCCCGCACCCGCCAGGCGTCCACGGACAGCACCGCGACCGCGCCGACGACCACACGGGGTCCGTACCGGCCGCCCCGCAGCATGGCGGTGCCGTCGTCCAGGACCCTGCGCCACCAGCGAGCCTCGGCGCGCCACAGCTCGTCCGGCTCCGCGACGTCCGCCAGCAGCGACCGGGCGGGCGTCGGCAGGCTGGTGCGGAACTCCTCGTACGAGGGCGCAGCCGGCGCACGCGTCCCGAGGAGCCGGGCCGCATCGTGCCGCACCGGCTCCGGCAGGGAGCGGCCATGCACGTACAGTTCACGCGCCGTCAGCAGTGCCGCACGTCCGACGGCCCAGTTCCGCGCCTGCGGTACGGCGACGGCGGTGCGCCGCGCGGCGGCCATCCGCATGCCGGTGACCAGGGCCCAGGGCGTGTCGCCGCCCGGATCGCCCCACGGGGAGGCGGCGAGCGCGGCGCGCAGATCAGCGGGGTTCCCGGCCTCTGCCAGGCGCCGCCAGGCCGTCTCCAGTGCCCCGAGCCGGTACGGTTCGAGGGCGTACGGCGTGTCCGGAGCGGACAGCCGGGCGGCCACGTTGGCCACCTCGAACCCCGAGACCAGTGGAACGAGCAGACGGGCCCCGCCCGGCGGCAGCCAGCCCGCCAGCACCCTTACATGCCACAGCAGCGTCGCGGACACGGCCCGCTGGGTCCCGGGCAGTCCGGCCGTGGCTCGCGTGTACTTCGCGTACGGTGTGTCGGCCAGCGCTTGCAGCGCCTCGCCGAGGGTCGCGCAGGACGCGAGCTCCCGCGCTCCGGCGGCACCGGGGTACCGGTCGACCAGGGTCCGGGCCCGGACCGCTCCGCCCACCCATCCGGCGCTCATGGCGCCGCGCCCGCCCCGGTCGCCAGGCGCAGCGCGTCGGCCACCGCCCGGTCCACCAGAGCGGGCATGCGCTCGCGTGCCCGCTCCCGTACCTCTGCGGCGGCCCGGTCACCGGCGGCGCGGACGGCGTCCGCCTCGCGGAGCGCGTCCCGCAGGACGGGTGCCGCGGCCTGGCGTCGTAGCTCCGGAGCCCGCTCCCGGGCCGCCGCCACGATGCCCTCCGCCTCCCGTGCCGCGTCCCGCCGGAGCCTCCCGGCAGCCTCGTCCGCCGCCGCACGGATCCGGGCGGCCTCCTGCTGAACGGCTGTCAGCTGGTTGAGGGCGGGCTCCAGTTCGGCGGCGCGCTCCGCCGCCCGGTCGGCGGGTACGCCGGTGGCGGCCGCGCCTGGTGTACCGGTCGGACGGAACCGCTCCAGGAAGTCCCGCAGGCTCATCGGCCAGCCTCCTGATCGTCGGCTGTCGGCTGCTCCTTCAGTGTCACCGTCCCCGTCCCGGCCCGCACTGGGTAGGGCCGCCACGCCGTCCCACCAGGGCCGTTCGGCACTAGGCGGGCGGCGGTGAAGCGGAAGACTGGAACGGTAGGCAACCCGACGGAGTCCGGAGGCCGCCGTGAACGAGCACACGCACTTCTCCGCACAGGCCGAGGCCCGGCGGACCCTGCCCTCCCGCCCCTGGAGCCCCGGCGAGGACAAACGGCAGGAGATGCTGGTCCGCTATCTGGGCGCCGTGGCCGCCGCCGCGGCGAAACACGCGGGGGCCGAGGAGCAGCCGCCGCCGGCACGGGAGAGCGGTGCCTCCCGCCCGGCGCCACAGGCCACACCGTCCGCGCAGCGGCCCGGCCGGGCGCCCGACGCCGGGATCCCGCTCGTGCGGGACGTCATGGACGTGCCCGCGGCCTCCCTGCGGGACGACCTGCCATACCGGGACATCGCCCGGCTGCTCGCGCGTGAGCAGGTCGGTGCCCTACCGGTGGTGGACGCCGACGACCGGGTGGTCGGGGTCGTCTCTGAGTCGGATCTGCTGGCGAAGGTCGCGTTCGAAGCCTCCGGTCACCGCCCAGGGCGCGTGGGCAGGCTGCGGGAGCGGCGCCTGTACGGCAAGTCCAAGGGCGAGACGGCGGCCGATCTGATGACCAGCCCCGCGATCACGGTGCTGCCCGGTGCGACCGTCGCCGAGGCCGCCTGGCTCGCCGCGCTGTCCAGACTGAAGCGGATTCCGGTCACGGACAGCCAGGACCGGCTGGTCGGTGCCGTGGGCCGTGACGCGTTGCTTCGGGCCCTGATCAGGGACGATGCCGCCATACAGGCGGAGGTCGAGGACAGCATCCGGGCCGTCTGCACCCCCGGTGACTTCAAGGCCGTCGAGGTGACCGTGCACGACGGAATCGTCGAGCTGGCGGGCCGGGTGCCGTCGGCGACCGGATCCCGGATCGTGGCCGAGGTCGAGACGATCGCCGACGTGGCCGAGATCAAGAACCTGCTCACCGCGGTCTGAGACTCAGTGGTCCCCGTGGTCCTCACGCCCCGCCGCGCCCGGTGGCTCCAGGTGGGACGCGAGGACCGCCGCCTGCACGCGACGCTGGACACCGAGCTTGGACAGCATCCGCGAGATGTGGTTCTTGACGGTCTTCTCGGACAGGTACAGCTTCTTGCCGATCTCCCGGTTGGTCAGTCCGTCGCCGATGAGGGCGAGGATGTCCCGTTCCCGGGGCGACAGGGCCGCGAGCTCCGACGGCAGCGAGGGGGTCGCGGCCGGGGTCCGCAGGGAGTGCATGAGGCGAGCGGTGGTGGCGGGGTCGAGCATCGACTGCCCCGAGGCGACGGTCCGTACCGCCGCGACGAGGTCGGAGCCCTTGATCTGCTTCAGGACGTAGCCGGACGCTCCGGCCATGATCGCGTCCAGCAGGGCTTCCTCGTCGTCGAAGGACGTCAGCATCAGACACGCCACTTTGGGCATCCGGTCGCGCAGTTCGCGGCAGACCGTGATGCCGTCCCCGTCGGGCAGGCGGACGTCGAGCACGGCGACGTCCGGGCGTAGCGCCGGACCGCGGATGAGCGCGTGCTCGGCGGTGTCCGCGTCGCCGACCACGCTGATGTCCGGTTCGGCGTCGAGCAGATCGGTCAGTCCGCGCCGGACGACTTCGTGGTCGTCCAGCAGGAACACACGGATCGGGTCCTGCGCGGTGAAGGTGCGTGGCTCGGTCATGACGACCCTTCGTTCCCCGGTGACGGACGGATTGCGGACTGTCCGTGAAGCCGATCATGGCCCAGTGGGTGCTGTAGGCACCAGGGCCGACCGGCCTCAGTCCCTCCATGGTTGTCAGTCACCGCATGGTCGTCTCGTGCGCGAGGTCGAACTGCACGTCCACCACGCCCTCCACGGCCCGCACCAGGCGCGCGGCCACCGGGACCAGAGCGCTGTCGCGGATGCGGCCGGTCAGCGTGACGACTCCGTCCTGCACCTCCACCTGGACGGCCGCGGACGACAGCGGGAAGAGGTGCGACACGATCTCGCGCCGGACCTCCGCGGCGATGTCCTCGTCGTCGCGGAGGAAGACCTTGAGCAGGTCGGCACGGCTGACGATCCCCTGGAGCAGCCCGGCCTCGTCGACGACGGGCAGCCGTTTGACCCCGCCCCGCGCCATGATCCGCGCGGCCTCGGCGACCGTGGCGTTCGCCCGGACGGTGAGGGCAGGGGCGGACATCAGGTCGCCCGCGGTGGCCGCCCCGGCCTTCGCCACGTCGACCGGCTGACGCAGTTGCAGGTAGGCCGCGTCCGGGTCGTCCCTCAGCTCCTCCTTGGGCAGCAGGTCGGCCTCGGAGACCACACCGACCACCCGGCCCTCACCCTCGATCACCGGGAGGGCGCTGACCTTCCAGTCCTGCATCAGCTGCACGATCTCCTTGAAGGGGGCCCGACGGCCGATGGCGGCGACCGTCTGGGTCATGACATCGCTGACGGTGTGCGGGGTGCCGTACATGGTGAACTCCGTGAGATCTGTGTCGGTCCTGCCCTTACCAGCCTGTGCCAGTGCGGCAGGCGTGGACAGGGGCCACCCGGCCCTGCGGGCGGGCCGCCCGGCTTCGGCCCGCCAGGACTCGGGCGGCGGTCACTGAGTGCCGCACCACGCCCGGTACGCCGCCACCGCCGTGGGCAGGGTCGGGAAGATGCGCTCGGCGCCGACGGACTCCGCCAGGCCGTAGGCCTCCAGGTCGTCCAGCAGGTCCTGCTTGACCCGGGCGAGGGCGAACGCGATGCCGCGGCCTGTCAGCTCCCGGCGCAGGTCGTCGACGGCGTCGAGGGCTGTGATGTCGACCTCGACATTGGCCTCGGTATTGAGCACGAACCAGCGCACCGGTTCCGTCTGTTCGTCGACGGCGGCCAGTGCCCGGCGGTGGAAATCGTCGGCGTTGGCGAAGAAGAGCGGTGAGTCGTAGCGGTACACGAGCAGCCCCGGGATTGTCCGCGCCTGCGGGTAGTCGTCGACGTCGTGCATGCCGGCCACCCCGGGCACCAGGCCCTCGACCGCGTCGTGCGGCCGGGCCACCCGCGTGAGCAGTTCGGCGACCGACAGCCCGACGGCCACGAGAACGCCGTACAGGATGCCGAGGGCGAGTACGCCCGCCAGGCAGCCGAGGGCGAGGAGAAGTTCGCGGCGCCGGAAGGATGCGAGCCGGCGGAAGCCCGCGACGTCGATCATGCGGGCCGCGGCGTACACGACGAGTGTGCCGAGCACGGCGGCCGGCATGCGGGTCAGCAGCGGTCTGAGGAACAGCAGGACGGCCAGCACGACCGCCCCCGCGACCAGCGAGTACGCCTGGCTGCGGGCGCCCGCCGAGGCCGCGAGCGCCGTACGGCTGGCGCTGCTGCTCACGGGGAAGCCGTGGAGCATCCCGGCGCCCAGGTTGGCCGCGCCCAGGGCCAGGAACTCCCGGTCCGAATCGAGCGTGCGCGTTTCCGCGTCGCGGCGGTGCGCGAACGCCCGCCCGGTCAGGATCATGTCGGTGTACGCCACCACGAGCACACCGAGCGCGGGCAGCACCAGACGGGGCAGCTCGCCGAGATCCGGCAGCGAGACGTCCGGAAGCCCGGAGGGCACCGTGCCGATGACCGTGACCCCGTACCGGGTGTCGAGGCCGAACGTGACCACGGCGGCCGTCGCGAGCACCACGGCGAGCAGCGGTCCGGGCAGCGCGGGGAGGAATCGGGCCACGGCGAAGAGGAACACCAGGACGGCGGCGGACAGGGCCGCGGTGGCCGGGTGGATCTGTGACAAGTGGGTGAAAAATGATGTCAGTTGGGGCAAGAAGTCGGGACTTCCGGCGGGCACGCCCGTGAGCCGGGGCAGCTGATCGACCGCCATGAGTACGGCGACCCCGGCGAGATAGCCGATCAGCACCGGGCGGGAGAGCAGGTCCGCGAGGAAGCCGAGGCGGACCGCCCTGGCAGCCAGGCACAGCAGGCCGACCGTGACGGCGAGAGCGGCCGCCAGCGAGGCGTAGCGTCCGGGGTCACCGGTAGCGAGGGGACCCACGACCGTGGCCGTCATCAACGCGGTGGTGGACTCGGGGCCGACCGACAGCAGGCGTGAGGTGCCGAGCAGCGCGTACAGGGCGAGGGCGGGCAGGACCGCCCACAGTCCGGCGACCGGCGGCAGCCCGGCCACCGCCGCGTACGCCATGACCTGGGGAACGAGATAGGCAGCGACCGTCATGCCTGCGGGCAGATCGCTTCTGACCCAGGCCGGCCGTCGTACGAGCAGGGTGTCGAGCCCGGGCATCAAACGCCGTCTCCCCGGCACCGCCCGCCCGCGCTTTCCGTCATGCGCCGTCCCTCGTGGTCCGCTTCCGGTATCCACCGGTGTACGGGTCTCCCGTCTCACCCGTCGCTTCCACACTGCGCTCCCCATAGCGCCGTCGACAGGGCCGTTCCGCCCCCATGGCCGTCCGGTCAGTGATGGATGGCGGTCTTGGCGACGACGATGATCAGGCCGAACACGAGGTTCACCAGGCCTGAGACCGCCACGAGTCGGCGGGAGGCGCCGGCGCGCACGGCGGCGACGGACGCCCACAGGACCTGCTCCGCCAAGGCGACACCGAGGGCGAACCAAGCCGTTCCGGCGAGTCCCAGCCCCAGCAGGGGACTGATCGCCACCGCGATGGCCGGGGGAACGGCGGCCTGGACCATCGGCCACTCGTCGCGGGCCACTCCGCGTACCTCGTCCCAAGTCAGCAGTTCCCCGTGTATCCGTTCGCCGGCCAGACGGGCGTAGACGTGCGCGGCCCAGAACACGATGCCGGTGACGAGGAGGAGCAGCACGAGCCCGAGGCGGGGAAAAGGACCGAACGCGCCGGTCCCGGCTATGACGGACGCGGCCAGGAGCGCGCCGTAGATCGCACCCGTGTAGTCGGTCCGCGGCCGGTCCGGACGGTGCCATGCGGTGGCGCCGCTCCGGGAGAGGACGCTGGGCACACTTCCAGGATTGCCGGAAGCACCGCGCAGCGCACGACGAAGGCCGTCCCCTACAGCAGCCGGCCGGCCGTGGTGGCCATGACGACGGCGCCGGCGGCGATGAACACACACGGCACCACCCACCGCACCTGGCGTTCGACGGCCGCGGCCGCGCTCGCGCGGGAACTCAGCCACGCCCCCGCCAGACACCACACGGCCACCCCGGCCGCGAACACGATCAGGATCACGGCGGTCGCCGCGGGCCCGGAGACCCGGAAGGCCGGGGTGTAGACGGAGATGTTGTCGGTTCCGGTCACGACGGTGAGCAGGGTCACGGACATCGTCCCGCCGCCCCGCGTCGCTTCGTCGGCCCGGCCTCCTCCTCGCACGGCGGCCACAAGACCCCGTACGCCCAGGCCGAACGCCACGAGCCCGAGCAGGCCCAGCCACCCCTCGGAAACCGTCGCGAGGCCGAGGGCCGCAGTGAAGGAGACCCCGGACAGCAACGCGAGCCCGGCGTACTGCCCCGCCCAGATCTCTCGCGTCGCGGGCCGCCCGTCCGTGCGGCTGGCCAGGAACAGCACTGTCACCACGACGAGGTCGTCGACGTTGGTGCCGGCGAACATCACGACCGCCGTCCCGGCCGTGCCGAGCATCCCGGTCATCAGGGCCCGGCCGCCACCAGCAAGTGGATGCTGACCAGCAGTACCCACAGGGGGAACGTCAGTTCGAACCATGCCGAGGCGGGTACGACGAACAACAGGATGACGGCGATGAGGTAGCCGAGCAGGACGAGCCAGCGCGGAAAGACACCGAGCCGGCGCCCGATCGTCGAGGTGCACGCGGCGAATACCGCGGCCATCCGCATGCAGTAATCGCTCAGGAGGGTGAAGGAGGAGTCCCGTCCGTACTCCCACACGAGCAGCCCCGTCCCCGTCCGATGACCACCGGAGGCGGCGAGCAGGCCGCCCGCACCCGCGGCCAGCCCGAACAGCGCCGCGACGAAGAGCAGGCCACTGCCGAGGAAGACGGTGGCGAAGAACTTGTCCTCCGCATCCCCGAAGTAACTGCGCACTGCCCCCATGAACCACAGGAAGGCGATACCGGCGAACGGCAGCACCGTCAGCGCCGCCCGCGCCGCGTCCCGACTGCCGGATCTGCCCAGCCATGAGCCCAGCCAGGCTTCTCCCTGTCCCGGCCCGCCCGGAATCGCGCTGCGCACCAGGACGATGACGGCGGCCAGGACCAGAGCGAACACGATCCCCGCCAGCCCGGCTGCCCGAGGGGTCTGCAGTGAACTGCCCCGTGGCGTCTTCTTCACCGTTCCTCCTCCCCCTGTCCACCGCCCCGGGCGTGACGCCGACCACGTTCGGGACTGATGGACGGTTTGGATGCCTAACATGACGCAATCTAGGGTTTTGGTGCGTTTATAGGTGGACTGTGCAAGGAGGGTGGCGCCGATGGCTGCCGACGACGTCCGTGTGGCCGCGGTGTGCGAGGCGCTGGCGCCCCTCGCCTGGCGGTCGTTCACGGCCGAGTCGTTGTGCCGCCGTGCGCTGGCCGCGATGGACCGTGCCCGACCCCTCGATCCGGGCCTGGAGGTCAGGGAGGAACGACTCGCTGTGCTGGTGGCCTCCCTGGCGGGCCGCCGCTGGCGGTCGTGGACCCTCACCGGGCTGAGCCGCCGGCTCGTGGGCGCCGTCCGGGCGTGGGAGGAAGAGCGGATGTGGTTCGACATCCGGCTCGGATGGCTCCTGGACGAGGCCGGCTGAGCGGCTACGGGTCGGCCCGGTTACTGACGGGCCATGTGCATGCGCATCTCGCTGTGGATGTCGGTGATCAGTTCCCCGGACAGGTCCACGCTCACGTTGTGCAGCGTGCCGGTGAAGGGGAACGGTGAGGTGTACTCGGGGTCCACGGCGGAGCCGGGGTTGCTGCCGCAGGTCATGCTGCCGGGGTTGAACATGACCGGAGTGGTGACGGGGATGGCCGTCTCGGCCGCGAGCGTGCGGTCGATGTAGAGCTGCGCCTTGCCCGGAGTGCCCTTGCCGTGCTGGATGTCGGGCTCGCCCGTGGGCTCGAACTCGAAGCGCAGCTCATGGCTGCCCTCGGGCACGGGGTCCGGGGTGGCCAGACGGTAGAGGGCGCGGCGGACGTAGTTGTGGGTGTAGCGCAGCCGGCCGTCCTTGAGGAACAGTGTGAAGCCGCCCGCGTCGGTGCCCTGGCAGAGCAGTACGCCTTCAGCGCCGCCGGCCGGGTTGTCGACCTGGGCGGTGATGCTGTGCGGGCGGTTGAGCACGCGCGGGGCGACCGCCGCCGGGAGGCTCTGTGTGCCGAGGCGGAAGGTGTAGTTGGTACGGGCCGTGGTGATCTGGGGCCGCTGGGTCATCATCCGCTGCACTCCGCTGCCGTCGATAGGCAGCACGTTGTACTTGCCGGCCTCCACGTACCACAGGGCCACCATCTCCAGCAGCTTGTCGCGCTGCTCGGCCGCGAGGTCGCGGGTCTCGGCGAAGTCGGCGTCGACGTGGTACAGCTCCCAGTGGTGGGCGTCCAGGTCGGAGAGGTCCTGCACGGTGATCGGGGTGCCGAAGGGGCGGCCGGCCTCGGCGAACGACGGGCCGGGCCAGGGGCAGACGGCCCGCCAGCCGTCGTGGTCGATGGCGCGGTGGCCGATCATCTCGAAGTACTGGGTGTGGTGGTCGCTCGGCGCGGCGGCGTCGTCGAAGGTGCGGGCGAAGCTCACCCCGTGCAGCGGAGACTGGGTCACACCCCGGATGCTGGCCGGGGGCTCGATGCCCAGGGCGTCGAGCACCGTGGGGACCATGTCGACCAGGTGCGCGTACTGGGTGCGGATCTCCCCGCGCGCGCTGAAGCCGTGCGGCCAGTGGACCAGGAACGGGTCGCTGGCACCGCCACGATAGGTCTCCCGCTTCCACCTCCTGAACGGGGTGTTGCCGGCCCAGGTCCAGCCCCACGGGTAGTGGTTGAAGGTGCTGGGACCGCCCAGTTCGTCGATGGAGCGCAGGCTGTCCTGAAGCGGCTCGGGCGCGTTGTTGAAGAACTGCGCCTCGTTGGCCGTCCCGGTCACTCCGCCCTCGGGGCTCGCGCCGTTGTCGGACACCACCATGACCAGGGTGTTGTCGAGCTCGCCGGTCTCCTTCAGGAAGTCCAGCAGCCGGCCGATGTGGTGGTCGGTGTGGCTGAGGAAGCCGGCGTAGACCTCCATCATGCGGGCCGCCAGGCGCCGCGCGTCATCGCTCAGGGAGTCCCACGCGGGCACGTCGGGGTCGTGGCGGGAGAGCACGGCGTCGGCGGGGGCGACGCCGAGGTCCTTCTGCCGGGCGAAGGTCTGCTCGCGGTAGGCGTCCCAGCCCTCGTCGAACCGGCCCCGGTAGCGGTCCGCCCACTCCTTGGGCACGTGGTGCGGGGCGTGGGTGGCGCCCGTGCAGAAGTTCAGGAAGAAGGGCTTGTCCGGGGCGACCTGCTTGGCGTCGGCGATGAACGCCATTGCCCTGTCCACCAGGTCGGGGGTCAGATGGTAGCCCTGCTCGGGAGTGGCCGGAGGCTCGACCTGGTGGTTGTCGTAGACCAGTTCCGGATACCACTGGCTGGTGTCTCCGCCGAGGAAGCCGTAGAACCGCTCGAAGCCCCGTCCCAGCGGCCAGCGGTCGTACGGGCCGGCCGCGGACTCCTGCTCGGAGGGCATCAGGTGCCACTTGCCGATCATGTAGGTGTTGTAGCCGTGCTGCACCAGCATCTCGGAGACGAACCCGTTCTCGAACGGGATCTGCCCGTTGTACCCCGGAAATCCGGTGGCCATCTCTGTCACGCCGGCCATGCCGTTGGCGTGGTGATTTCGGCCGGTGATGATGCACGACCGCGACGGTGAGCACAGGGCGGTGGTGTGCATGTTGTTGTACAGCAGCCCGCCCTCGGCCAGGGCGTCCAGGTTGGGGGTGGCGATCGGGCTTCCGTAGCAGCCCAGTTGCCCGTACCCGGTGTCGTCCAGCACGATGAACAGCACGTTCGGCGCCCCCGGCGCCGCCCGCAGCGGCTGCGGCCACGCCGGCTGTGACTCCTCAGCCGTCCGCCCGATCACCCCCGGAAACGCTGCCCCCGGCTGGTATTCCTTCCACGACGGTTGCGACATGACGCCCTCCGTCCCACCGACCCGGCACCCGGTGCCCATGGCCGGCACACGATCTGTGGGGGATGGATGAGAGGCACCGCTGTGACCATGTCGACGTGGCTGGGATCGCCGCTGGCCGGACGCTCCTCCCTGCCGGGCCGGGATGCGGCTCGCCAAGTTGGGGCACGGCGGTTCGACAGGCCGGCCTCGGAGCGTCCCGCGCCTGTCGAGCGCGGCGGCGGCACACCATCCACACTAGAAAGCAGGAGTCGCCCCTGCCACCGCAGGCACAGATCCGCAAGCCCAGTCGCCCGGACCTCTGCATCCCAGCGGGAGGAGGAAGCATGAAGGGCTCCGCCGCCCCCCGGCCCAACACCGGCAGCACCGCACGCGACCACCTGGCCAACGAACGCACTTACCTGGCCTGGCTGCGCACCGGCATCAGCGTCTCCTCGCTCGGCATCGCCATCGCCAAGTTCGCCCCCCACCGCGGCCACCGGGCCGTCGCCGCCGGGCTGATCCTCCTGTTCGCCGGTCTCTTGGTATCCGGCTACGGCACCTGGCGCTACCGGGCCGTCGGCCGCCAGCTGGACGCCGGGGTCTTCACTCCCGCGGGCTTCACCGCCACCGTCACCGCCGCCGTCGTCACCTTCCTCGCGCTGATCGCCCTCCTCGTCCTGGTCTGACGTCATGATCCACGGCCTGCGCCCCGAAGACCTCGGATTCCTCGACAGTGCCCCCTTCCGGCAGACCTGCACCCGCCGACTGCACGTACCGGTCGGCCCCCTCTTCGACCAGCTCGCCGGCCACCCCGAGAACTGGCCCCGCTGGTTCGCGCCGGCCGACGACGTCCACTACGAAGGGGCGGCTCCCTACGGCGTCGGGACCATGCGCTTCTTCCGCCTGTACCGCCTCGTCAGAGCCCGCGAACGGATCATCGCCTGGGATCCCGGGGAGCGCTTCTCCTACCGCGTCCAGGAGGTCAACGTGCCCGGTGTCTCCGCGCTGATGGAGCAGTGGACGCTGGCGCCGCTCACGGACACCACCACCTCCGTCCGCTGGACACTCGCCGTCGACGGCAGGCCGCCCGTCCGCCTGCTTCTCCGAGCGAGCAGGCACCACATCGACAAGCTGTTCCACGACGCGGCACAACGTCTGGAAAACCTCTGCCTCAGCGCTGACGGGCCGCCGTACGACCAGTAACCCCAAGCACCGGGGCCGTTCGGCCCCGCACAGGGACCTGCGGCCCCTGACCCCGCGACCACGGCGTCACCACGCTGGTATCGGATCCCTCGCCCCGAAAGGTGGAGACCATGACCCGAACCACCATCACCGTAGGTCTCGACGGCTCGCCCGAAAGCCGGGCCGCCGCCGAATGGGCGGCCCGCGAAGCCGGACTGCGCGGCCTGCCGCTGAAGATCCTCCACATCTTCGAGCCCCCGCCCGTGCCCGTGGCCCAGGCACCCCTGCTCGGCACCGAGACCAGCCAGGACTGGGCGGAGAGGATTCCCCTCGAGGCCGCGGAGGGCCTTCGGCTGCGCCACCCCGGCGTCGAGGTGATCACCGATCAGGTCACCGGCGAACCTGCCCAGACTTTGGCCGAGGCGGCGGACGCCGCCGAGATGCTGGTGCTGGGCTCGCGCGGCCTCGGCGGGATCGGCGGGTTCATGGTCGGCTCGGTCAGCCTGTCCGTCATCGCCCACGCCACCCGACCGGTGGTGCTGGTCCGGGCCGGAGAGCAGGCCGCCGACGAACACAAGACGGACCCCGCGGGTATCCCGTCGGCAGCGACCCCCTTCCGGCCCGTCGTAGTCGGCGTCGACACCGGCGACGTGGACGAGACGCTCCTGGAGTTCGCCTTCGAGGCCGCCGCGCTCCGCGGCACGTCCCTGAGGGTCGTGCACGGCTGGCCGGAGCCGCCTTCCGCCTTCTACCGCTTCTACGGCGACGCGGAACTCGCGGGCACGCTCTCACGTGAACAGGCGACTGTCCTGACCGAGGCACTGCGTCCCTGGCGGCAGAAGTTCCCGAACGTCGACGTGATCGAGGCGAGCCGCTGCGGCAGTGCCGCGCAGGTCCTCGTCAACGCCGCCCGCGACGCTTCCCTGGCCGTGGTCGGTCGGCGCATCCGCACCAGTCCGCTCGGTGCCCATGTCGGTCACGTCACCCACGCCGTTCTGCACCACGTCGTCGCGCCCGTCGCCGTGGTCGCGCATGCCTGATCTACGGCGAGGAGGAGGAACGAGGAGGAGGACCATGGCGGATCTTCCGATCGTCGTGGGCGTGGACGGCTCGGAGCCGAGTCTGCGCGCCGTGGACTGGGCGGCCGACGAGGCCGCCCTGCGCGCGGCGCCGCTCCGGCTGGTGTACGCCTCGCTCTGGGACCGCTACGAAGGCGCCCTGATCGCCCAGGAGCTCGACAAACCGGTGGAGGAGGTGATGGCTCAGGACGTCGTCGGCACCGCTCGGGAACGGGCGGAACGACGTCAGTCGGGCGTCAAGGTCACCACCGCTGTGCGGCCCGAGGAGCCGGAGTACGCACTCGTACGCGAGAGCCGTACCGCCCTCGCCGTGGTCCTGGGCTGCCGGGGCCGTAGCGGAATCGCCGAGGCGCTGCTCGGTTCCGTCAGTGTCACGGTCGCCGGGCACGCGCACTGTCCGGTCATCGTGCTGCGGGGCAGCCACGACAACCAGGCCCGCTCCGGGACCCGCGGCCGCGTCGCCCTCGGAGTGGGCGAGAAGCCCGCCGGCTCGGCCGCGGTACGGTTCGCAACCGAGGAGGCCGTGTTGCGCGGGGTGCCCCTGGAAGCCGTACGAGCCTGGCGGCGCCCCGCGCACGCGACCGTCAGCCATCCTCCCCCAGACTTCGTCCGGGGGTACCCCCAGCTCGCCAACGAGCCGGCACACCTCTACGAGCGGCAGGCCGTCGAGGCGGTGGAGGAAGCCCTGCGGGACGCACCGGCCGGCCTTGATGTGTGCCGCGGCACTGTCGAGGGCCACGCCCGCGACGTCCTGATCGCCGCGTCCTACGAGGCCGACCTGCTCGTCGTCGGCGCCCGGCGTCGGCCCGGACACTTCGGGCTCCAGCTCGGCCGTGTCGCCCACGGCGTGCTGCATCACGCGGCGTGCCCGGTGGCTGTCGTACCCGAACTGCCCTGATCCAACTGGCATTCGACTGAACGCCATGCGGCCGCACGCCGGCGAGCAGTCCTGACGGACCACGTCCGTCAGCCGCTCGGCCGGTGCCGCAGGGGATGCTCAGCCGAACTCGACGGTGACCCGCGGTGTGTGCCGGAGCGTGTTGTGGACCGTGCAGTGGTCGACCACCGCACGTAGCCCCTCGCGGCGCGCCTCATTCAGTCCCGGTGGCGTCGTGACACGCAGGTCTACGGAGGCCACACGGGCCGGCCGGTCGTCGGCCATCGTGAACTCGGCCGTCACACTGAGGTGTTCTACGTCGAGGTGGTGGCGTTCCAGGAAGCCTCTCGCGTAGTGGGCGACGCACGCGGCCAGGGAGACCACGAACAGTTCGACGGGAGTGGGGCCGACGTCGTCGCCACCCGCGTCGAGGGGCTGATCGATGACGAAGGCGTGGCCCCGCATCTTCACCGTGAACGCCTGGTGCCCGAAGTACGTCACCTCCACGCGACCGGGCGGCAGCGGGACGGGCGGGACGGCGGGCAGGGTCGTGTGGGACATCATTTCTCCTTCGAAGGCTCCGGAAGGTGCCTACGCGGCCCGTCGGGGCCGGGATGCGCGGCGGAGACCGGCCAGGCCAGGGCGCGGGTGATGTCGGAGAGGGTGAGGATGCCGACGAGCCGGTCGCCGTCGAGGATCAGGGCTCGGTGCAGCGGGCTTTCCTGCAGGCGGGGGACCAGGTCGACCACGGGCTCGTGCGGAGCGGCTGTCACAACCTCGTCGAGGGGGCGCATCACGTCGCCGACGGTCGTATGCGCACGCTCCTGCGCTGGCGTCCACTCCACGCGCCGCACGGTGAGCAGTCCGGCGACCGAACCGTCCGCCGCCAGGACCGGGAACGCCGAGTGCCGGTAGCGGCCGAAGGGACCGTCGGACAGGAAATCGGAGAGAGTCGCCGTCGTGGGGACGGTGACCGGGTCCGGGGTCATGACCCGGCTGACCGGGACTCCGGTCAGGGCGCCCCGCAGCTGTGCCTGACGGGCCTCGGCGGTGGCGGCGGCGATGAGGAACCAGCCGATCAGCGCGGGCCACAGGCCGGCGATGTCCCCGGCGAACAGTACGTCCGCGAAGCCGCTCACCACCATGAACCAGCCCAGCACCCGGCCCGCCGCCGAGGCGCCCCGGGTGGCCCGCAGCGGGTCACCGGTGCGGTGCCACAGGTAGGCCCGCAGCAGCCGCCCGCCGTCCAGCGGGGCGGCGGGCAGCGCGTTGAACACGGCCAGCAGCACGTTGATCGCGGCCAGCCACACGATCGCCTCGATCACTAGCCCGGACGCGTGCAAGGCGTGCAGCCCCGCCGCGGCACCCGCGAACACGGCACCGGCCAGCAGGCTCGTCAGCGGTCCCACACCAGCGATCCGCAGCTCGGCGGCGGGCGACGGGGCGTCTCCGCGTAGCCGGGCGGCCCCACCGAGCATCCACAGCGTGATGCCCTCCACCTGCACGCCGTTGCGCCGGGCGACGACGGCGTGCGCCAGCTCGTGCGCGAGCAAGGAGACGAAGAAGACGACGGCGGTCAGGACGGCGAGCGCCCAGTAGGCGACAGGGGAGTGGCCGGGATGGGCGGCGGGGAAGCGTCCGTGTGCCAGCGCGACTGTGATGAGGGCGAAGATGACCAGGACGCTCCAGTGCAGGCCGATCCGGACACCGGCGATCCGGCCGAGGGGCAGTGTCTCGTCCATGAACCTCGCCTCACCTTCCGGCTTTCACCGCATGATCCACCGCTCCCGCGCTGCCGGCGGGGAGTGCGTCAGTGGCACCTTCAGCGTGTGCGCCGGCCATTCCGAGTTGGAGGGGCCGGTCGGCTCTCGTCGGGGGCGGGTCGGCCCCGAGGCGGTCGGTACGGCACGCCACGCGCGGGCGGAACTCGCCCACGTCGACCGGCTCCGCGGCCTCAACGGGGTTCCACCGCGTCCCACTCCCGGTCCCAGCGGGCCATGCGCCGTCGGTCGAGCCGGGCCCGTGCGAACGCCGCCGCCCCGTATGCGGGGGCGGCGAGGGCGGCCACGGCGCCGAAGAGGCTCGCCTCGACGTCGCCCTCGGCACCATCCGTCGGGTTCGAGGGAGCCAACCGGCCCTGGTCGTCCTGCCAGACCAGCACCCGGGACCCGGCTCGCAGGCACCCGTCGACCAGCGTCTGTCCGGTGCGCGAGGTGCCGTCCAGAGCCGTCCAGCGCACGGCCGCCCGGACCAGACCGTCCGCAGTCAGAGCCGCGGCGGCGCGACTCGGCGCCTCGGCCAGGAGTACGGCATGGGCCGCGTGCAGGTGCGCACGCTGCTGCACGACACATCCTCGGCGGCACGGTCCGTCCTCACTCCGGCTACGGCGCCGCCGACCACCACGACGCCCCAGGCCTCGACGACGTCCTCGCGCCGGCCCAGTGGATTGCTCCGCCAACGCCACAGCGGATTCCTGACGTTCATCGGTCACCTCCTCGTCGTGGTGACACCCAGACTCCGCCGCGTGATCAGGGAGACCTCCACTGTCGGCGAAGGGCGAGGGAGTCGTGGGTGCACGTCGGAGACGTCCCGCAGCCCCGCGACGCGCAGAGTCCGCAAAAGGCCCGCGTCGTCCCTGATCAGCCGCAGTCGTCCTGGCCGGGCGAGACCCGGTTGTCCGCGCGGCACAGGACAGCCAGCCCGGCACAGTCGGTGAACGTGACCGGACGCGGATCCAGCACCAGGTCGGGGCGCGGATCCGGGGTGAGCGTGTCCAGCCGTTCCGACGGCGGGGGCGTCGACAGCACGTCGCTCTCTCCCCCCGCAGGGCGACCACTGTCGCTCTGCAAGCTGAGCGGTGGGCCACACATGACACCGACCGGGGCATCCGCGTCGCAGGCGAACGCCGTGGGCTCGCAGTGGCGCCGTCCAGCCGGAGGTCAGGGCCGTACGGCCCAAGCGGAGCGGTTCACGCCGTGCCGAAGCTGAACGTGAGGGGGGTCCGGCTCGTGCCGGAGCCGCCGATCCTGCGACGGACCGACCGAAGAGGGTGAGGAAACCCATGAAGGGCTTCGTCTTCCATGGTCCCGGACAGGCGTCCTGGCAGGACGTCCCGGACCTCGGCATCAAGGAGCCGACCGACGCGATCGTGAAGGTCGATGTCGTGACGATCTGCGGGACGGACCTGCACATCCACCAGGGCGACGTACCCGAGGTGCGTCCCGGAACGGTACTCGGCCACGAGGCCGTCGGTGAGATCGTCGAGATCGGAAGCGATGTCCGAACCGTCCGGCCTGGTGACCGGATACTGATGCCGTGCATCACCTCCTGCGGCCGGTGCCGCTCCTGCCGCGAGCAGAGCTACGGCCAGTGCAGGGGCGGCGGAGGCTGGATCCTGGGCCACCTGATTGACGGTACCCAGGCCGAGTACGTCCGTGTGCCCTACGCCGACCTGTCCGTCCACCCGCTGCCCGCCACCCTGCGCAGCGAGGACGCTGTCCTGCTCGCGGACATCTTCCCGACCTCCTACGAGGTGGGCGTTTTCAACGGGCACGTACGCCCCGGAGACACCGTGGCCATCGTCGGCGCCGGCCCCATCGGGCTGGCTGCCATCGTCACGGCCCGGCTGTTCGCTCCGGAACGGATCATCGCGATTGACCTGGCACCGGCCCGGCTGGAGGCAGCCCACCGAGGCGCCCGGCCAGTTGGTCGCCGATCTGACCGACGGGCTCGGCGCGGACGTTGTCATGGAGGCGGTCGGCGTTCCGGAGAGCTTCGAGCTGTGCACGCGCATGGTCCGCCCCGGCGGGCATGTGGCCAACATCGGCGTGCACGGCAAGCCCGTGACGCTGCACCTCGAAGCACTGTGCATGCAGAACGTGACGATCACGACCGGCCTGGTGGACACCTGCTCCACACCCACCCCGCTGCGGATGGCCGCGGCCGGCCGGCTGCCGACCGGGCAACTGGTCACCCACACCTTCCCGCTGGAGCAGATGGCGGAGGCGTACGACGTCTTCGCCAAGGCCGCCGAGACCGGTGCGCTCAAGGTGGTGCTCGGCGGGGAGCAGCACGCGGAAGTCGCCGTTCCCGCGGCCTGATCGGAAAGGACAAGCGGGCCATGACCGAACAACAGACGATGACGGGCACGGCGGCAGAAGCTCCGCTGGGCGACCTGGGCCGCCGCCTCGCCACCCGGCGGGCGCAACTCGGCCTGCCGCGCCGTGAGGTGGCCCTGCGCGCCGGCATGTCGGTCGGCTACCTGCGGTATCTGGAGGAGTATCCGGCCGCGACCCCCGGCAGCGGCTCGCTGATCAGGCTGGCCCATGTGCTGGAGAGCACGGTGACGGAGCTGACCGGCGGTGCCGTCGACCTGCCGCCCGGCCCCGGACTCGCCGTATGGGGACACCACTTCATCGAACTGGGTCCCGCCGAGTGCCGGGCTCTGCTGGGGTCGCACGGCGTGGGCCGACTGGCGGCGCCGACGGGCACCGGACCGGTGATCGTGCCCGTCAACTACAGCATCGTCGATGGCTCGATCGTCTTCCGGACCGGCAACGGCGCGACACCGTCGTTCGCGTCCGGACACCAGGTGGCTTTCGAGGTCGACCGCATCGACGACGCGTTCAGCCAGGGGTGGAGCGTGCTGGTCCGCGGCAGCGCCCTGATCGTGACGGACGAGCGGGACACACGCCGGTTCACCGAGCTGGCGTACAGCACCCCTTGGGCGGGTGGCTCGCGGGACGTATGGGTGCGGATCGAGCCGCACACGGTGACCGGGCGACGGATCAGGGTTCCCGATTAGGACCACCGGCTCGGAGCCTGCAGTAGAGGCGTATAGGCGGTGTGCGTGACGCGATACGCGCACCGCCTCAGTCGTGCGGTTGTACCGACCTCCGGCCATGCTCCCATGCCTGGCCCGGCACCTTCTCCTCCATCCCTTCTTCGCCGGTGAGCCGGACGCCTGCGACCAGTTCGGGGCTGATGCGGACCGCTTGGTCCATGCCCGGCTGTGGCGCCCAGGCGTGCAGCAGGGACCGGATACGGGCCAGTTCGCCGGGATCGGTGACGAGACGGGCGTACCCCGTGACCACCACGCTCCAGCCGAGGTGCGTGACAGGGTCGATCGCGTCCGCCTCGTAGGCGACGACCACGCCGGTGCCGTCGTCCTGCTGTGCGTGATAGGTCAGGGCCGCGCCCTCGTGGGTGCGGATGACGATGTCGCCATGGTCCAGGATGTGGTTGACCGGGCGGACGGTGGGCAGGGCCTGGCGGGTGAAGACGATCCGGCCCAGGGGCACAGTGGCCAGCAGCCGCAGCGCCTCGACGCGGTCGAGATCGATGCGGCGGCATGACGTCTGGTTGTCCTGGGGCATGGTTTGACTCCGTTCACCTGCTGTCACCGGTGTCGGCCCCGCCGAGAGTGGCCCGGCCGGCCTCCAGACGGGCCACTGGGACCCGGAACGGCGAGCAGGAGACGTAGTCCAGACCCACGGTGTGGAAGAAGCGGATCGACTCCGGATCACCGCCGTGCTCCCCGCAGACACCGGTCTGCAGCTCCGGCCGGGCCGCACGTCCCTCCTCGACCGCGATCCGGACCAGCCGGCCCACGCCCTCCCGGTCGAGCGTCTCGAACGGCGAGGCGGCGAACACACCCTTGTCGAGATAGGCCGAGAAGAACGCGGCCTCGACGTCGTCGCGAGAGAAGCCCCAGGTGGTCTGGGTGAGGTCGTTGGTGCCGAAGGAGAAGAACTCCGCCTCCTTGGCGATCCGGCCCGCCGTGAGCGCGGCCCGGGGCAGTTCGATCATCGTGCCGATGGGGCAGTCGACTGGTACGCCGGTCTCCTCGCCGACCTGGGCCAGCACGCGCGCCACCTCCTCGCGGGCGAGCCGCAGTTCCTCGACCGAGCCGACGAGGGGGACCATGATCTCCGCCCGGGGTGTACCTCCGGCGCGTACGCGCTCGGCCACCGCCTCGGCCAGCGCCCGTACCTGCATGGCCACGAGACCCGGAACCACGAGTCCGAGCCGTACGCCGCGCAGGCCGAGCATCGGGTTCTCCTCGTGCATCCGGTTCACCGCGTCGAGCAGTTCCACGTCGTGCGGGTCGGGTTGCCCTCCCGAGGCCTCGACGGAGGCGATGTGTACGGCGAGTTCGGTGCGGTCGGGCAGGAACTCGTGCAACGGCGGGTCGAGAAGGCGGATGGTGACGGGCAGGCCGTCCATCGCCTCAAGGAGGCCCGTGAAGTCCTGCCGCTGGAGCGGGAGGAGAGCCGCCAGCGCCTTGGCGCGTCCGGCCTCGGTACGGGCGAGGATCATCTCCTCGACCAGTTTGCGCCGCTCGCCGAGGAACATGTGCTCGGTGCGGCACAGGCCGATGCCCTGCGCCCCGAACCGCCGGGCCCGCGCCGCGTCCTCCGGCGTGTCGGCATTGGCCCGCACCTCCAACCGGCGTACTGAGTCGGCGTGTTCGAGGGCGCGGGCGACTGCTGCGACCACGCTGTCCGTCTGCTCGCCGGACTCCAGATACCGCATCGTGGCGGAGGTGACGAGCGGGACCGCGCCCGCGTACACGGCACCGGTGGAGCCGTCCACCGAGATGAGGGTGCCCTCCTCGACGACCGTGCCGTCACGGGCCGTGAAGCGCCGTGCGCCGGTGTTGACGGCGATGTCCTGCGCGCCGCACACACAGACCCGGCCCATCCCGCGGGCGACGACGGCCGCGTGGCTGGTCTTGCCGCCCCGGCTGGTCAGCACTGCTTGCGAGGCGACCATGCCGGGCAGGTCGTCGGGCGTGGTCTCCTCGCGCACCAGCACCACGTGTTCACCGGCGGCGGCACGCCGTACCGCCTCGGCCGAGTCGAAGACGGCCGCACCGACTGCCGCGCCTGGCGAGGCGGGCACGCCGCAGGTGATCGCCGCACCTGCCACGTCGGTGTCGAAGCAGGGGAACATCAGCCGGCCGAGCTGGTCACCGTGCACCCGGTTCAGACCCTCGTCGGCCGTGATGAGCCTCTCCCCGACCAGTTCCGCGGCGATGGCGAAGGCGGCCTCGGCGGTGCGTTTGCCGATCCGGGTCTGCAGCATCCACAGCGTCCCGCGCTCGATGGTGAACTCGATGTCGCACAGGTCGCGGTAGTGCCGCTCCAACGTCTGGGCGTGGTCGCGGAGTTGCCGGTAGGAGCGCGGGTCCAGCCGCTGCAGTTCGGCGAGGGGTACGGCGTCGCGGATGCCGGCCACCACGTCCTCGCCCTGGGCGTTCGGCAGGTAGTCGCCGTACACGCCGGGCTGTCCGGTGGCCGGGTCGCGGGTGAAGGCGACGCCGCTGCCGGAGTCGGCGCCGAGGTTGCCGAACACCATGCGCTGCACGGTGACGGCTGTGCCGAGGTCGTCCGGGATGCGCTCGCGCCGCCGGTACAGGCGAGCCCGCTCGGCGTTCCAGGACCGGAACACGGCGAGGACCGCCTGCTGCAACTGCTCGGCGGGGGACTGCGGGAAGTCGCGCCCGGTCTCGTCGCGGACGAGCCGCTTGTACGTCTCCACCAGCCAGGCGAGGTCGGAGGCGTCCAGGCGCAGATCGTCCGGCGCCTCGCGGGCCTCCTTCAGGAGGGTCATGGCCTCGTCGAACAGGGCGGGGTCGACGCCCATCACCGTGCTGCCATACATCTGTACCAGTCGGCGATAGGAGTCCCAGGCGAAGCGCTCGTTTCCGGACACCTTGGCGAGGCCGAGCACGGAGGCGTCGTTCAGGCCGATGTCGAGGACCGTCTCCATCATGCCGGGCATGGAGAAGCGGGCACCGGAGCGCACGGAGACCAGCAGCGGGTCGTCGGGCTGTCCCAGCAGCCGACCGGTGGCCTTCTCCAGCGCCGACAGGTGCCGGGACACCTCCTCCGCCAGGCCGTCCGGCTCCTCGCCGGTGGCCAGGAAGGCGCGGCAGGCCTCGGTGGTCACGGTGAACCCCGGCGGCACCGGCAGGCCCAGGCGGGTCATCTCGGCCAGGTTGGCGCCCTTGCCGCCGAGCAGATCGGCCATGGTCCGGTCGCCGTCCTGGAAGTCGTACACGTAACGGGCCATGGCGCCACTCCTCGCCTGTTTGATCTCCGTATACGTACAGCGTCTGCCGGGACCGGACGAGCCGGGGAGGTGCCCTCGGTCCCGCGCACGGGGCCGACCGGCCCCCTGCCGGGTGGGGAACGCCGGGCCGTCCCGGCCGGCGGCTGGTTGCCGATGCTGCGTACCGTCGCCCGCGGGGGAGGGATACCGTGGAGACGACCCGTCGGCGTCGGGTCCGTTGGCTGAGGGACCGGGAGGAGCACGGTGGGAACTCCCGAGGATCTCCGCGATCTGCTGCCGCAGCTGAAGCTCGATGAGCTGCTGGGGGAGCTGCAGTCGCGGATCGATGCTGTCCGCGGTACCAGGGACCGTGTGCACAGCTTGCTGTCGGCGGTCCTGGCCGTCGGCCGGGACCTGGACCTGGAACAGGCCCTGCGCTCCATCGTCGAGGCCGCCGCGACCCTGGTGGACGCCGAGTACGCGGCCCTCGGCGTCATCGGACCCGACGGCAGAACCCTGTCGGGCTTCCACACCATCGGTGTCACCGACGAACAGGCCACCCGGATCGGCTCCCTGCCCGAGGGCCACGGCATCCTCGGCGAACTGATCCGCCACCCGGAGCCCCTGCGCCTCGAAAAGATCTCCCAGCACCCCGCCTCGTACGGCTTCCCGCCCCATCACCCGCCGATGAACAGCTTCCTGGGTGTCCCGATCCGGGTCCGCGACCAGGTCTTCGGCAACCTGTATCTGACCGAGAAGCGCGGCGGGCTGGCGTTCGACGAGGAGGACGAGGCAGTCCTGTCCACGCTGGCGGTCGCCGCCGGTGTCGCCATCGACAACGCCCGCCTGTACGAGGACTCCCGGTTGCGTGAGCGCTGGCTGACGGCGAACGCGGAGATCACGCACAGCCTGATGTCAGGCCGCGAGCCCGCCGAGGCGCTGGACCTGATCGCCGAACGCGCCCGGGAGATCTCCGGCTCGGCGCTGGCCGCGGTCGCGATGCCCCTGGAGGGGAGCGAGGCGCTCAGCGTGGAGATCGCCGTCGGAATGGACGCCGCGGCGCACCGGGGACTGGTACTGCCCCTGGACCGGACCCTGATGGGACTGGCGTTCTCTGCCGCTGCCCCGGTCGCCAGCGATGACGTCACCCACGACGAGCGGGTCTCTCCCGAGCCGCCGCGCTTTGGGGGGCTCGGCCCCGCCGTGGCCATCCCCATCGGCACCGGCACGAACGGTGTGCGCGGAGTGGTGCTGCTGGCCCGCGAGACGGGCCGTCCGGTCTACTCCGGCAAGGAGACGGAGACGCTGCTGGGGTTCGCCGGGCAGGCGGCGATCGCGATGGAGCTCGCCGAGCGCCGACAGGACGCCCAGCAGATCGCGGTCCTGCGGGACCGCGACCGGATCGCCCGCGATCTCCACGACCTGGCCATCCAGCGACTGTTCGCCACCGGGATGACCTTGCAGAGCGCGGGCCGCTTCATCGAGCATCCGGAGGCCTCCGAGCGGGTGCTGCGGGCTGTGGACGACCTGGACGAGACCATCAAAATCATCAGGTCGGCGATCTTCGGCCTGCGGACCCGCGGGACCGCCGCGGACGGCGGTCTGAGGGCCAGGGTCGTCCAGGTGGCCGGCGAGGCCGCGCCGGTGCTGGGTTTTGCGCCCAGCCTCCGCATGGAGGGCCTGCTCGACACCGATGTGCCGAGCGAGATCGCCGACCATGTCGTGGCCGTGGTCTCGGAGGCACTGACCAACATCGCCCGGCACGCACACGCGAGTCGGGCCGACGTGGCGCTGACCACGGACAGTCGCGAGATGCGTCTGAGGGTCGCGGACAACGGCATGGGCATCCCTGCCGAAGGGCGGCGCAGCGGCCTGCGCAACATCGCCGAGCGGGCGGAACAGCTGGGCGGGCGACTGGATGTCATCAGCCCGGACAGCGGCGGCACCGTGCTGGAGTGGCACGTCCCGCTGCCCGAGAACCGGGCGTTCCCCGCGGAACGCGGGGCCGCCAGGGACGGTGGGTCGGGTCCACTCGGCCCATGACTGGGACGGTGTGTGACGCGCAGCCTGAAGGTGTCCTGTGGCGCGGCCGAACCCTGGGAGGACGCCATGAACGGCACTCCGACCGTAGTGAACGACGTGATGGCCCACCGCGTCGTCGCCCTGCGCATCGGCGCGGTCTTCAAGGACATCGTGCAGGCCATGCAGGAATGGCGGGTCAGCGCACTGCCCGTGCTGGACGACGCCGGAGTGGTCGTCGGCGTCGTCTCCGAGGCCGATCTGCTGCCCAAGGAGGAGTACGGCGACGGAGACATCGGGCGGTACGGCCAGCCGGCGCACTCCGCCGACCTACGCAAGGCGGACGCGGTGACCGCGGGCGAGCTCATGACCGCTCCGGCCGTCACCGTGCGGCCCGAGGCCACCCTCGCCCACGCCGCCCGCATCATGGCCCGCAGCAGGGTGAAACGGCTGCCGGTCGTCGGCCGCGACGGCACCCTCAAGGGCATCGTCAGCCGCTCCGACCTGCTGAAGGTCTTCCTGCGGGAGGACGACGACATCGCGGAGGAGGTACGGCGCGAGATCGTCGTACGGCTCTTCGGCCCGCACGCGGACGCGATCCGGGTCGAGGTGCACGACGGAGTCGTCTCGCTCGCCGGGCGGGTCCACGAGACCGTCCTGATCACGGTGGCGGCTCGGCTTGCCCGGGCGGTGCCGGGCGTCGTCGACGTGAAGTGCGCACTGACCGGCCCGCTGCGTCCCCCGGACCTCGACCCCGACGTCCCTGACGTCCCCGACGCCGGCGGCCGGGCCCGCACGGTCTGAGGCAGAGCCGTCGGCACAGGACAGCAGGCGGCGACGATGGCACCGGCATCTCCCAGGGCGGTCACTTCAGTGAGGCTGTGGCACTGGCGACGCAACCCGCTGCGGCGGCACAGCGACGTCGTCGAGGGCTGGATCCTGCTTGTCATCTGGACACTCGCGGTTCTCGCCGGAGTTGTCGCGGGTGCGCTGGCGGCGCGGGCCGTCGACCGGCCGGCCCGGGTGCACGCGGTGTCCGCCGTACTCACCGACGACGCGGCGCGTACCCCGGTCGGCGCAGGCGGATACGACGACGGGCGGGTATGGGCCGCCGTCCGCTGGACGGACGTGGACGGCTCGGTGCACATGGGCCAGGCGAAGGTCTTCCCGGGCGCCCCGCCGGGCACCCGGGTCGCGCTGTGGACGGATCCGAAAGACCGGGTGGTGTCCGCACCCGTCACCGGTGGGGTGGCGACGCTGCAGGCGGTCATGACGGGGGTTCTCGTCGCCCCGGCGGTCGGTTGCGTGGTCTGGGGCGCGGGTCGGGTGGTCCGCACCCAGCTTATTCGGCGCCGGATGGCCGAGTGGGACGAGGAGTGGAAGCAGATCGGACCTCGGTGGGGCGGACCTGAGTGGAGGAAGCTCGGGTGATCTACGAGAGCGCGCACAGTCAGGGCGAACTCCGCAATCGGGGCGCGCACTCTGTCAGGAGCACCATCCCGATGACACCCTTCGCCCTCGCTGACGGGAGACCCGTGACGGGAGAACCGGCCTGTGACATCGTCGGCCGCATCGCCCACCGCGTGTTTCAGCGGGACACCCGACGCGCGGCCGGGAAGCAGCGGCTGAACACCGGGCCCGTGCGGTTGTCGGCGACGAGCCGACGGCCGCACGGGCCGCGTCGTGGCGGGTGCGCTGCTGCCGCAGTCTCACCCCTCACCGGTCGCGGTGAGCCGGCAGTCCACGCCGACCACGCCCTCGACGCCACGCACCAGGCGGGCGGCGAGCGGTATCCGGGCGGCGTCCTGGACCCGGCCGGTCAGCGTCGCGACGCCGTCGACGACCGTGATGTGCACGGGCTCGACCGGAGCCGGAAACAGTACGTCGACGACGTCACGCCGGATCTCGTCGGCGAGGTCGTTGTCCGGACGCAGGAACACCTTCAGCAGGTCGCCTCTGCTGATCACCCCTTCGAGCAGTCCCTCGGCGTTCACCACGGGCAGCCGCTTGACGTGCCGCAGCGCCATGATGCGCGCGGCCTCGGCGAGTGTGGCGTCGGCGTGCACGGTGACGGCCGGCGTGCTCATCAGCTCCTCGGCGCGTACGGCCCCGGCCTTGGCCAGGTCGGACAGCCGGCGCTGCTGGGTGAAGCGGTCCGGATCGCTGTTGCGGAACTCCTCCTTGGGCAGCAGGTCGGCCTCGGACACCACGCCTACCACCCGGCCGTCGCCCTCCAGCACGGGAAGGGCGCTGACCTGCCACTGCTCCATGCGCTCGACCATGTCCTTGAACGGGGCCTGGCGGCCCACGGCGACGGCGGCACGCGTCATCAGGTCACACACGTGGTGCGGGCTGCTTTCCATGGTCTCCTCCTCACGGGGTCGCGTGGTCATTTCAGGCCGCCGCTGCCGTAGGGGGCGTACAGGTCGAGCAGGCGGACCCGGGAGGCATGCAGCCGCTGGGCGACCACGCGACCGACCCAGACCGCTATCGACCGGCCGAACTCGGCGTCCTCGGCACACATCGTCCGGACCGCCTCGGCATCGAACTCCCAGGCCCGCACGGGGCTCGTCGCCTCGGCGCCCAGGTGCCAGCTGTGCGGCGTGAAGTGCCAAGACCAGCCGATGAGTTCGCCGTGCCCAAGGGTCTCGATGACGGCCGCCCGGCGGCCGGGTACGTGCAGGTCGAGGGCGACGGTTCCGGTGCGCACGATCCAGAAATGGTCGGCGTGGCCGCCCTCCTCGAACAGGCGGGCCCCGGCCTCGAAGGAGACCTCACGGGCGAGGCGCATCAGCCGTTCGCGGTGCGCGGGCTCAAGAGCCATGCTCATAGTCGTGGCGGAGGTCATCGCACCGGCTCCCTTCATCATGTGTGCTTCCAGCCTGGCGGCGCCCTGCGTCCGGCACCACGGGCCGCCAGGACCCGACCGGGGGCCCTTCGGCCCATGTCGCGGGGTCCGCCGCGCCTCACGCTGGAGGAACGCGGAAGGAGAGGCACATGACCGAGCGAGAAGGACACCACCCGCTTCTCGCGGATCCGGATTGCGCGGTGCGCGGCTGCCAGCCGCTTCTCCGCGTCTCCAACGGGCCCTTCCCGCCACTACCAGCACATCACGTGCACGACCGTCCCACCAGGGCCGATCGGCCCCGATCGGGCGAGAAACGCGAGGAGTCCACGCCATGACCACCGCGCCCGAAACCTCCGCCACCCGGCCCTCCGGGCGTGTCCGGCCCGCCCTGCTCACCTTCCTCGGCGGCGTGGGAACGGTCACCGGCAGCAAGTTCCTGGTCGAGAGCGACCACGCCCGGGTCCTCGTCGACTGCGGCCTCTTCCAGGGCCTCGCCGACCTGCGACGGCGCAACTGGCGCGGCCTGCCCTGCGAGTACGTCCCGGTGCGGGCCACCGTCGCCGACGTACCCCACTTCTCGGCACACGCCGACGCCGGCCAGATCATCGGCTGGCTGCGCGGCGCCCCCGCACCCCACACGACCTACCTGGTGCACGGCGAACCGGACGCGGCCGCCGCGCTGCGCGACCGCATCGACCGGCAGCTGGGCTGGACGGCTGCCGTTCCCCGCTCCGGGGAACATGTCCTCGTCCGTTGAGCAGACAGACCGAGGGCCTCGGCGCGGAACTCCGTGCCGGGGCCCTCGACAGAGGTGCGGGTCGGTCAGTAGGGCAGCCGCCGCCCGGAAGGGGTCCGCAGGTCCAAAGGCTCGGGCTCGCGCGGAGTCGGGGTGCGCTTCTCCAGCTGCGTCCGCCTCATGATCGACGCCTCCTCGACGCGAGGGACCCGGTTCTCCGGTTCCGCCTGTACGAAAGCCTCGTCCACCCGCGACGGACCTTGTACGGGGCGACGGACCCCGACCGATGGGCCGCTCCGGCCACGCTCGGAGACCATCCGGCCCACCCCCACCGGGCCCCGGCACACTGTGGTGGCCCTCAGCGCAGCCGGCGCAGATACGGGTCGTGGAACCGACGGGGGACCAGGCGCAGGCGTACATCGAGCGTGGTGACGCCGTGCGGCCCGGCCAGCACCGGGTTGAGATCGGCCTCGGCCAGCTGGGACAGGTCGGACGCCATCCGGGACAGCCGGTGCAGCAGCTGCTCCAGGCCGGGGAGGTCGGCGGCCGGGCTGCCGCCATAGCCGAACAGCAGCGGGGAACAGCGGGGCGAGGTGAGCAGGTCGTGCACGTCGAGATCGGTGAGCGGGGCGAGTCGGGCAGCGTGGTCGGCGAGCAACTCGGTAGCCGTGCCGCCGAGTCCGAAGACGACGAGCGGCCCGAAGACCTCGTCCTGGACGACCCCGGCGAACAGCTCGGTGCCGCGTTCGGCGAGCGGCTGCACCACCACGCCGGTCATCCGGTCGCCGAACCGGGTCACCAGGTCCCGATGCGCGGCCTGGACCTGCGAAACATTCTGCAGGTCCAGGTGAAGGGCGTGCTGCTCGCTCTTGTGCAACAGACCGGGCCAGTACGCCTTCATGACCACCCGTCCGTCGGGACCCGCGAGCCGTTCGAACGCCGCCACCGCCTCCGTCTCATCGCGTGCCCAAGCCCAGGGAATCTGCGGAATGCCGTAACAGCCCAGGAGTTCGGCGGTCTCCTGGGGGTCGAGCCAGGTCCCCTCAGGATTCTGGTCCAGGAACGCCGCGGCGACGTCCCGCGCGCGGCCGGTCTCGACGTCCGGCAGCTCCGGTACGACACCGGGTGGCCGGCCCAGCCAGCGGGCCCGGGCGGCGGCATGGGCCAGGGCGCGGGCGGCGTCCTCGGCATCGGAGTACGCGGGTACGGTTCGCCCACTGGAGGCCGGCAACAGCTCGACCCGGGCCGACTGTGCCGGCAGCACCGCGGCGACCGGGCGGGGCAGTGGCCCCGGAACCGACGTCAAGGCGTGTACCAGGTTCTCGCCCGTGGCGACAGCCACCGCTGTGGGTACGAGGCTTACCAAGACCGCGTCGACGGCGCCATGCTGGGCCAACAGCACGATGCAGGCGCGCAGTTGCTCTTCCTCGACGGCGGCCGTGAGGTCGACCGGGTTCGCGGTCGTGGCACCTTCGGGCAGCACGGTGAGAAGTTCGTCGACGAGACCGACCGGGAGACGCGGGACGAGGAGCCCGGCATCCGCGCACGCGTCCGCGGCCAGGACACCCGCCCCGGCCGTGTTGCCGACGACCGCGACCGTGGTGCCCGTGGGTAGCGGCTGGGAGTGCAACAAGGCTGTGGTGTCGAGGAGTTCACCGATCGTGCGGGTCGCGGTGGTGCCGGCCTGCGTGAACAGTGCCTGCCGGGTCATGGTGGGGGTGGCCGCCGCTGCGGTGTGTGCGGCCGCGGCCCGTCGGCCGGCCTCCGAGCGTCCGGCGTCGATGGTGAGCACCGGCATCGTGCGAGCCACCCGGCGGGCGGTTCGCGAGAAGGCCCGCGGATTGCCGAAGGACTCCAGGTGCAGCAGCGCCAGGTCGGTGTGCCCGTCGCTCTCCCACCACTGGAGCATGTCGTTGCCGCTGACGTCGTACTTGTCGCCGAGCGAGACGAAGGTGGAGACGCCGATGCCGAGCCGGGCCAGCCCGTCCAGCAGAGCGATGCCGACACCTCCCGACTGCACGGCGACTCCGGCGGTTCCGGGCCCGGGATGCCGGGCGGCGAACGTGGCGTCAAGGCGGACGCCGTGCTCGGTGTTGGCCAGGCCCAGACAGTTGGGGCCCACCAGCCGCATGCCGTGGCGGCGGCAGGCGCGCATCAGCTCGCCGGACTGCTGGGCGTCCAGACCGGCGGACACCACCAGCAGGGCACCCGCACCGGCCTGCCCGCATTCCTCAGCGACCTGCGGGACGGCCGCCGCTGGTACGGCGACGACGGCCAGGTCGGGCACCAGGGCCAGATCCGCGACGCTGGGGCAGGCATGCACGCCGGCGATGGCCTGCGCCTTCGGGTGCACGGCGAAGACCCGCCCGGCGTAGCAGCCGGTGCTGATGTTGCGCAGGATCGCGCGACCGACGGAGCCGGGGGAGCGCCCCGCGCCGATCACGGCGACGCTGCCGGGGCGCAACAGGGGCTGCATGCTGATGACGTCGGCGACCCGGGCCCGGGCCTCGACGGCGCTCATGTAGGTTTCGTCCTCGGTGAGTTCCACGGTGCAGCGGACCTCGGGACCTTCGAAGTGATGGGTGACGCGCAGGCCCAGGTCGTGGAAGACCTTGAGCACGTCGTGGTTCTCGGACAGGGCGTCCGCGCGGAACGCCGTGACGCCGGCCGCCCGGGCGGCGTTCGCGAGGTGTTCCAGCAGCAGCGTCCCCACACCCCGGTGATGCCAGCCATCGGCCACAGCCACCGAGAGGTCGGCGCTGCTGCTCGACGGCAGGATCTCGTACTCGGCCAGACCCACCAGCCGCCCTCCGCTCTCGGCAGCCAGCGCGCAGTACGCGGGCCGCTTTCCCGCGGCCACCCGGTCGGCGGCCCAGTGGGCAGAGACCGGATCGGTGGAGAAGAACCGCAGCCGCAGGTTCTCCGGCGACATCTCCTGATACAGCCGCAGCACGTCGTCACGGTCGGCTGGGCCCGCCTGCCGTATCCGCACGGTGGTGCCGTCGGTCAGCAGGGCGTGCACGGAGGCCTCCTGGATGCCGGTCATCGCGAACACTCCTTCAGACGCTTGTCTTCAGCGTCCAGGCGGACGACGGGCGGAGACAGGGGCGCATCGGGTACGACGCCGGGCCGAGTGGCCCTGTGCACCGGGCCTGCCGTGGGGCCATCGGCACGCTCCGAGGCCATGCGGCCCCATGACAGGGGGCGCCTGGCGGACGAGCGTGAGAGAGCATGCGGCGCGCATCCGTGGATCACAGGGCCCGGATGTCCGGAACGAGGAGGGCAACGGTGAACGAGCAACCCAGGGTGCGGAGTCTGATGGACGCCGCCCCGTACGCGATCACCGAGGACGAGAGCGTGCTGATGGCCTGGGAGGTCATGGAGAGGTCCGAGCAGCGTCAGCTCCCCGTGGTCCGCGGGGACGGCTGCTGCGTCGGACTCCTGGACCGCGCCGAACTCGCCGTGATCTGCGCGGCTCCCGCCACGGCGCTGTCCGGTCGAAAGGTGCGCGACCTCGTGCACGCCCGCCGGACAGTCGTGGTTCACCCCGAGGACTCGCTTCCGCGCGCGGCAGCCGTGATGACGCAGGAGCACCTCGACGCCTTGCCGGTCACGGATCCGCACGGACGACTGGTCGGCCTCCTCACGGCCCGGGACTACGTCGCCTCCGCCGCGGGTGTGGAGGGCCGGGCCAACCCCGCCAGCCAACGCCCCGCACGGGCGACCTTGCCTGGGCTGCCGCCTCACCGCGCAGCACGGGAACGCGGAATCGTCATTCCGTAGCGCGCCGCGCATGAGGGCCGCCCGGACCCGGGGGCTGAACACTATGAAGGAAGAGCGCACCAGGAGGTGGGCCAGACTCCGAATCTCGGAGTCGCGATCGTCCGGCAGTACCAGCGCGGTGTCGTGTTCCGCTTCGGAAAACTGCGCAATCTGCGGGACCCCGTAGTTCGGTTCATGATTCCCTTCGCGGACCGGATGTGGAAGGTCACCCTGCGCACGGTCACCACGCCGATCCTCCCGGCAGGGGATCACCCGGGACAACGTCTCCATCGACGTGGTCGAGGAGACCCTCAACAGCCAGATCAAGGACATCCTCGACGGACTCACCCAGCAATGGGGCGTCTACGGCTTGCTCGTGGAGCTGAAGGACATCGAGCTGTCGGCGGGCATGCAGCCGGCCATGGCACGCCAGGCGGAGGCCGAGCGGGAGAAGCGCGCCAAGATCATCGCGACGGAGGGGAGGCCCTGAGCGCCGACGACCCGGTCCGTCCGGGACGAGGCCGCCGGAGCAGGCGCCTTACCGCAGGGGGCCCTCGGCGGCGAACTCCGAGAGCCCGCGTTGCAGAGCAGCACCGCTCAGGTAAGAGCCAGATAGTCAGAAACGGTGGTTGAAGGCATGGCTTGGGCATCAGGGCCGGCGACGGTGCCGAGCACGCCGACGAGGAACCGGAGGACGAGCCCGACAGCGGCCGCTGGTGCGGGTGGTCGGTCCCTTTCAGGGACGCCCCTCTTGACCGCCCGGGGAGGGCATGTCCGGCCCCCTCCGGCGCGCGGGCCTGGACCCCGTGCGGTCGCCGTGATCCGAGGCGTACGACGCGAAGACGCCGACCGTAGCCGCCCCGGTATGCAGGAAACGTTCGTCCAGGATCGTGGCCAGGTCGTCCAGCGCCCTGCGCAGCACCGTGGCAGAAAGCCGGACGTCGGGATGCCGCGCGCTCACTGCCCGCTCTGCGAGGCCGGCGGCATGGCGGATCTGCAGGGGCAGCGAGGTGTTCTCGTCGCCGTCGTAGAAGTAGTACGACTCAGCGTACTGGAGGAAGTCGACCGTGATCATAGAGACGGCCGTGGCCAGGCTGTCCAGCAGGGCGGCGCCCCCGTCCGAGTCGAGCGCCTCGGAGGTCACCCCGCCGCGGCGTACATGGGAGAGGCGCAGCGCGAGCGTGCGGCGGCGGGCCAGAGCGGGGTAGATGCCGAGGATCCACGACACGGTTGCCGACAGCAGGGCGAAACCGACCAGCGCCTCCAGAGGGCCGGCGACGCGCAGCCAGCCTGCGACCGGCGTGATGTCCCCGAGGCCGAGGGTGGAAAGTGTCACCAGGGAGACGTACAGCGCGTCCACCGGCCCCGCATGCTCGGCCGGGACGAGGTTTGAGGAGTACGCGAAGCTCCCCGGCATGTGCGGCCAGTAGACCAGGGCCCACCCCACGGCCACGGTCAACGCCCACACCGCGACGACGCAGACCATGCCCAGGGGGCCGGCGAGCCCGGACGCGCGCCACCGGGTGCTCAGGCGCGAGGACAGGCGCCACATCCCCGTCATCACCAGCCTGCTCAGGCCGCCGTGGCGGGTCGGGTGCCAGATGGTGTGAAACACGTCCCGGAGGATGGCCATCACGAGGGCGACACCGAGGAGCGTCACAAACCACGTCATGTCCTCGCCCTTCCCGCCAGGGGCGGCGGCCTCCCACAGCCGAGGTGGTCTCAGCCCGTGTGAGTGACCGCGCGTCCGTACAGGTCGGCGCGGCGGGGCTCGTCGCCGTCCCCGTGTCGGCCCGTTCGCGGCCGTGCGGCCTCCTGGTGTGCGACTGCGAGCCCCTGCTGAGTGCTGATGGGCACGGCACGAAGTGGAGCCTTGCTGCTCGTCACTCTGTGATGGTGCTGCCGACTGCCGCTTCTTCGGCGATTGGGCTGTGGACTCCAACGGCGGGTCGCAGACGCCGGTTCAGCCGCATGGACGAGGGTCGCGAGAACATCACCCTGTTCGGGAGCCACTGAGTCGAGCCGCCGTGGACTGGCCCTCGTCACTGACGGTGAGACCTTCCGCGGCCAGTTGACTCCCCGGGCACTGACACACCGCTTAAGGGAAGCAGGCCTCCTCGCGGAGCCGCTCGACGTCGACCACCATGTTCAGCGGGTCACCCGGCCCCTCGTACGCCCGTTCGCTCCACGTATTCCACACGTGCAGGGCCATCAGGTCCACACCGCGCATCGACGCTCCGGCGAAGGCGAACTCGACAGCGCGTTCGCCCGCCGGGGACCCGTCCACCGCCAGAAGCACGGGACCGGTCGGGTTCGTCCTGCCCCGCACCACCAGCACTGGGCAATGGCCATACGCGGCCAGATGCACGGCGGTTGAACCGAGCAGCAGGCTTCCGAACGCGCCCAGCCCGCGGCTGCCCACCACGACGAGCGAGGCGGTCCGCGACTCGATCTCCAGCACCATCAGCGGCTCGCCGACGGTGACCTCCCGAGTGATGTCCACGTGCGGCGCGACCTCGCGTGCCCGCTGTTCGGCCTCGGCCAGCGTGCCGTCCACCAGCTCGCGCACCCCCGCCCTGGCAGGGTCCCAGGGCGGCCCGCCAGGCGGTGGATGGATCGACGGCCACCCGAAGGCGTGCACCAACCGCAGGCCGACCCCGCTCAGCACCGCCTCGTGCGCCGCCGTCTCGACCGCGTCCAGGCTGGACGGTGAGCCGTCGACTCCCACGACGACCGGTTTCGCCATGCCGCGCCTCCTCGCCACACCGACCTTGCACCCGCCCGCCCGGCTCTCGTCCATCCTCCGCTACCGCGCCGGGCAGCGCATCGGACCCGATGTCTCTCCCGGCACCCATCCGAGGCAGCGATGCCGCACGTGCCCGTGGACGTGCTCCCAGGCGCCGCCGTACCACCGTGACCGCAGTGACTCGCCCTGTTCCTGATCACTCCCTGTCATCACCCGGAAGGCTCAGAAGACAGGGCAGTGGTGCACCCGAACGGGTCGTACGAGAAGGGGCGCTGTCACCCAAGAGGCCCCCGGAGCAGGAAGTCGTGTTCCGCCACTCGATACGTACGCTCCTGGTCGGTCTGGGCGCGCTGGGTCGTCGGCACCCTGCCAGTGCCGCGCTGGGCTGTCGAGTGCCGTTGCCGTCCGCCGTCGTTGCCGTCAGCGCCGCCGTCACTGCCGTCGGCACCTCGGCGGCGAAGAGATGACCGACCGCCGTAGCGCCGACAGAGCTGCCTCTTGCCCGTGCCCGGTGTCAGCGGGGCGGGCTCTCCATTGAGCTGGCTGTCGTCGTCCACTCTGCGCTGAGCAGGAGGCACAGGCTGTCGGCCGTGACGCTCGTTTGGCGCTCTGGGCGCCCGCACGCTGCGCGATGAGCCGAGAAAGCGGCTCTGACCTGGTCTTTTCTGTGACTTGCTCAGGCCGACATCTTCCCCGTGACCTCGCATATGGAGTGCGTCGTGATGCCTGAATCCGTCGTGGATTCGGGGGCGGAGACCGGAGAAGCGCGGTCGTAGCGGCGGCCGGTGACGGGCTCTTATGGGGGCCTGGTGTAAAAGCGCGGCTGAATACCTTACCTCGGGTCGCTGACCTGCGTAGATGACCTTTCGGCTGTTTCACGCTCATGGCTGGTGTTCGTGCATTGGTGGTCTGCTCTGAACGAACGGTAACGCGCGCTTCTCGAACGGGCACAGGTGACCGAGGCCGGCCGGTTCCATCTTCGGCATGATCGTCATCCCGACGCCCCGGCATTTGCAGACAGCGGTGATCAGGTGTTGTAGCCGGGATTGCGCCTTCGGCGGCGGGCGCCGGGAGGCATGGGTCCACGGGACGCACGCGCACTCCGACGCCTTACGGTGAACGGCCCGTTACTCGGGCTCGACGGGCGAAGGCGATGGTGCGTTCCACGACAAGCGGAGACCGCGACGCGGCGCGCTGGGTCTTTCCCTTCCAGGTGTGCGCGCAGTGCGTCGCCGTCGCCGAGGGCATCGAAGATGCCGGGGGTGTGTGGCCGGTCGCAGCAGGGGCCCTCGGCGGGTGAGACGGGCGGAACCAAGCAGGATTTCGCCGGCCACCTCGACCGTCTGCCGATCGCGGAGCGAGGATGGAGGTGACGGGAGGCGCCGATGTGGATCCTGCTTCTCCTTCACTCTGACCACCGCGGCCGCACGCTGGCCTTTCTGCCGCCGGTGTGGACAAAGATCCCTGCCGGCGACCACATCGGCGTGGCCGCTGTCGTGCTGGCCGTCGCCTTCGCCGCCGTAATCGTCGGCACGAGGCTGCGGCAGGCTCAGGGGCGGACGTTCCGGCGTCCGCATGCCCGGGGCGTCGAGCCGGTTGACGCGACGTGGTTCACCGCTCACACCCTGGACGGTTTCCCCGAGGAGGCGGTTCGCGCCACCTTCAAGGCAGGGGAAGCGCCGTCCGCCGATCGACTGTATGCGGCGTGGGTGCTGGCCGCTCATGCGCACGGGATGAGCGCCGGGTGGCTGGAGCGGAACCTGGGCCTTCCTGCCGACGCGGCGCACCTGATCGTCGAGGCTGCCGAGGCCAGACGTCGTGACGCTGCGGACCAGGGAGCTGGTGACGAGGCCGCGGGCACGCCGCGAGGAGAGCGGAGGTAGACACGGGCGGTTCTCAGTAGTGCGAGCTCGTCAACACCGATTCCGGCTCACAGCCAGCCGTTGCGCTTGAAGCTGCGGTGGAGGAGGAAGCAGGCGGTGGCGATGACGCCGATGGCGAGGGGGTAGCCGTAGCGCCAGCGCAGTTCGCGCATGTGGTCAAAGTTCATGCCGTAGACGCCGCACACCATGGTGGGTACGGCGATGATCGCGGCCCATGCGGTGATCTTGCGGGCGTCGTCGTTCTGGGCGACGGCGACCTGTGCGAGGTGGGCCTGGAGGATGGAGTCGAGGAGGGAGGCGAAGGACGTGATCTGCTCGGTGGCGCGGGCGAGGTGGTCGGCGACGTCGCGGAAGTAGGCGCGTATGTCGGGGTCGATGGAGCGCAGTGGCTTGGTGGAGAGCGTCTCCAGGGGGCGGGCGAGCGGGACCACGGCCCGCTTCAGTTCCAGGACCTCGCGCTTGAGCTGGTAGATGCGGCCGGCGTCCGCAGTTTTGGAGCCCTGCGGGGAGAAGACTTCCGTCTCCACCTCGTCCAGGTCGTTCTGGACCGCGTCGGTGACGGTCAGGTAGTCGTCGACGACATGATCGGCGATGGCGTGCAGGATGGCCGAGGGAGCCGTGGCGGCCGTGGCGGACGGTGACGACGAAGTCGGGGCCGGTGAAGACCATGATCTCGCCGGTGTCGACGACCTCGCTGGTGGCGGTGAGGCGCTCGTGCTCGACGTAGGTGACGGTCTTGAAGACGGTGAAGAGGATGTCGCCGTACCGCTCCAGCTTGGGCCGCTGATGGGCCCGGATCGCGTCCTCGACGGCGAGCGGGTGCAGGGCGAACAGCTCGGCGACCTCCGCGAACTCCGCCTCCGTCGGCTCGTGCAGACCCAGCCACACAAAGCCGTGGCCGTGTTTGCGTACCTGCCGGACGGCTTCCTCGACCGTGTCCGTGACCGGTTGCCGGACACCGTCGCGGTAGACCACGCAGTTGACCACTGAGGAACCCAGCGGGGAACGGGCCGGGTGGCTCAGGTCCACGCGGCGGCTCCGCCGCGTCAGGCGGGCCACTTTGCGCAGGTTGCCGACCATCGACATGCGGGATCTCCTTCGCCGGATCCGGACAGTGTGCCAGGAGCCGGTAAGGCGAGCGTCGGGGGCGGGGAACACGGGCGGCCCCTTGACGCGGAGGCCGCGACAGCGTCCCGTGCGGTTCTGCTCAGTCCCCGATCTGCCGGCGAACGCGGCGGGAGGGACTGAAGGCGTAGAGGTCCAGGACGGCGGGCGGGTCGGCGAGTCCTGGGCCGCCGTCGCGTACCCAGGCGGTGATGTCGGCGGTCGCCTCTGGGTCGTTGACCAGGCCGAGCCAGACCGGGCGGCCGCCGGCCCGGCGTCCGGTGGCGGAGGGCTGGACGACGAGCACGTTGGCACGTTCGCAGGCGTCCAGGCAGCCGGTGGGCCGTACGTTCGCCACTCCGGACAACGAGGCGCGCAGATCGGTGAGTTGGGCCGCGTGGTCCAGGTCCGAGACCTTCGGCGTGCCGCAGCAGCAGCCCCGGCAGACCGTGACGGTGCAGCGGTCCGCCGTGCCCTGAACGGGGGTGGACCGTCGGGTGCGGCGGGTCACCGGTTGTCCTCCGTGCGGGCCTTGGTCCATGCGGCCTCGCGCAGCAGACGCAGGCCGTTGAGGCCGACGATGACGGTCGAGCCCTCGTGGCCGAGGACACCGAGCGGCAGCGGCAGCGTGGCGACGAGGTCCCAGACGACCAGGCCGGAGATGAACACGGCTGCGATGACCAGGTTCTGCACCACCAGGCGACGGGCCCGGTGGGAGAGGGCCAGCACGGCGGGGACGGTGGCCAGTTCGTCGCGGACGATGACCGCGTCGGCGGTCTCCAGGGCCAGGTCGGAGCCGGCCCGGCCCATGGCGATGCCGGTGTGGGCGGCGGCCAGGGCGGGGGCGTCGTTGACCCCGTCGCCGACGAGCAGCACCCTACGACCGGCGCGCTCCTGTTCCCTGACCGCCGTGACCTTGTCCCCGGGTAGCAGTCCGGCGCGTACGTCGGTGATGCCGGCCTCGGCGGCCAGGCGGGCGGCTGCGCGCCGGTTGTCTCCGGTGAGCAGTATCGGCGGGGTGCCGATGAGCGCGGTGAGGGAGGTGACGGTGTCGGCGGCGTCGGGGCGCAGGCGGTCGGCGATGCCCAGTACGCCCACCTGTGCACCGTCGGCCATGACGAGCACGGCGGTGCGTCCTTCTTCCTCCAGTCCGGCGGCGACGGCCGCCGCGAGGGCGGAGTGGGCGTCGGTGGCGCCGGAGAGGAGTCGGGCGGGGGAGCCGACCGCGACCGTGTGTCCGTCGACGGCGGCGGTCACTCCGAGGCCGGGCGTGGAGGTGAAGTCCTCGGCGGCGGCCAGGGCGAGGCCGCGGGTGCGGGCGGCGTTCACGACGGCGCGAGCCAGCGGGTGCTCGCTGGGGTGCTCGGCTGCGGCTGCGAGCGCCAGCAGCCGAAGTTCGTCCAGACCTGAGCCGGCCAGCGGGCGGATCTCCGTCACGCGCGGCGTGCCCTCGGTAAGCGTGCCGGTCTTGTCCAGAGCGACCGCATCCACCTGGCCGAGGCGCTCCATCACCACGGCGGACTTCACCAGCACGCCGTGCCGCCCGGCGTTGGCGATCGCGGACAGCAGCGGCGGCATGGTCGCCAGCACCACCGCGCACGGCGAGGCCACGATCATGAACGTCATGGCCCGCAGCAGTGAGCCGGTCAGTGCGGCACCGAACACGAGCGGCACCGCGAACACGGCGAGGGTCGCCGCCACCATACCGATCGAATAGCGCTGTTCGACCTTCTCGATGAACAACTGGGTCGGCGCCTTGGTCTCAGACGCTTCCTCGACCATCTGGACGATGCGGGCGATCACCGAGTCGGAGGCGTCGCGTTCGACCTTGATGCGCAGGGCGCCGGTGCCGTTGAGGGTGCCGGCGAACACCTCGTCCCCCGGCTCCTTCACGACCGGGAGCGGCTCACCGGTGATGGTGGCCTGGTCGACCTCGCTCGCCCCGTCCAGGACCCGGCCGTCGGCGCCGATCCGCTCGCCGGGCCGCACCAGGACGGTGTCACCGGCAGTGAGATCGGCGGTGGCCACGCTCTCCTCGCCGCCGTCGTCGCGCAGCCGGGTCGCGGTGGCCGGGGCCAGATCCAGCAGGCCGCGCACCGAGTCGGCGGTGCGCGCGGTGGCCAGCGCCTCCAGCGCACCGGAGGTCGCGAAAATGACGATCAGCAGGGCGCCGTCCATCACCTGGCCCACGGCCGCCGCCCCCAGCGCAGCGACGATCATCAGCAGGTCGACGTCGAGGGTCTTCTCCCGCAGCGCCTGCAGCCCGGCCAGCGCGGGCTCCCAGCCGCCTGCCGCGTAGGCGAGTGCGTACGGCACACCCCAGGCCCAGGTGGGCGCGCCGGTCAGCTGCAGCGGCAGTGCGAACAGGAACAGCACCGTGGCCGCAGCGGCCCAGCGGGCCTCGGTCAGCGCGAACACCTGGGTCCGCCGGCGCGGGGCAGCCTCGGGACGTGCGGCCGCGGCGGGCGCGGGGCGCTCGGTCAGGGTGGAGGACATGACGGAAGAGACCTTCGGCAGGGAGGGGCAAACCAACTCGTCCACCATACAGGTACATATGAAGAGCTCTTCAAGTATCGCTTGTATGATGGCTTCCATGGGCCATGGAGCAGCTCCCGCGAAGAACGCCGTGCCGCGCACCCGCCTGGACGCGGACAGCGCCGCCCGGGTGGCCACCACCCTCCAGGCCCTGGCCACCCCCTCCCGGCTGCTGATCCTCTCCCGCCTGCGGGAGGGCCCCTGCCCCGCCACCGAACTCGCCACCGAGGTCGGCATGGAGCAGTCCGCCTGCTCCCACCAGCTACGACTGCTGCGCAACCTCGGCCTGGTCGTGGGGCGCCGCCAAGGCCGCTCGGTGATCTACGCCCTCTATGACAACCATGTCGCCGAACTCCTCGACCAGGCCGTCTACCACATCGAGCACCTGCGCCTCGGTCTCAGCGACGTCGCCGACGAGGTCCAGGCGGACGGGGTCGCTCTCGGTGTCACGCGCTGATCCGCGTCACAACCGGCGCGCCTTCGGGGGAAGACCAGGTAGACGAGGGTGACCAGGGCGTCAGCGCCGATGAGTGTCGTCGGGAAGTCGAAGAGCCAACGTCGTGATTCTGTCGGACGCGGGTCCGGGCGAGCGGCGTGACCGTGCGCTGCAGCTCGGCGAGGTCGCGTTTGAGCTGGTAGATGCGGCCGACGTCGTGGCCGACCTCCGGGGAGAAGGCGCGGTCTCCGGGGCGGTGATGACGTCGAGGTGCTGGTCGACGAAGCGGTCGGCGATGGCGTGCAGGACGGCTCTGCCGGGCCCTGGGCGAGCCGCTCGGACGGATCGTGGCGGACGGCGGTCCGCAGGGCGAGGAAGAGGGTGTCGTACCGCTCCGGCTCGGGGCGCTGGTGGGCGTTCAGGGGGCCTCGACGGCGAGGGGGTGGAGGTCGAAGGCGCGGGCGACGACTCGGAGCTGGTCGGCGGCGGCCGTCCTCGTGCAGGGCGCAGTCGATCACGGGGACGGGCCGCTGCGGGGTGCTGTCGGCCGCCATGGCTGTTCTCCGAGTCCTCGTGACGGGCAGGTCCTGTCGGCGTGGAACGCCGGTACCATAGTTGCATGGATGCGCAAGAACAGGCGTGGGACGAGGAGGCCGCAGAGCGAGCCGTGGCAGTGCTGAAGGCGGTGGCCGACCCCTCCCGGTACCGGCTGCTCTGGGCGCTGAACGGCCGGGAGCTGCCGGTGAGCGAGCTGGCCCGGATCCTGGGCGCCCATGTGGCCGCTACCTCGCAGCACCTGGCGAAGCTGCGGGCGGCCGGGCTGGTGACCACGCGGCGGGAGGGTACGCGCATCTACTACCGGGCGGCGAGCGTGCGCGGTCTGCTGGAGGAGGTCCAGCTGGTGGCGAGCGCCCGTGACGACGCCTCGGGGCCGGGCGGCACGGCGGGCCAGGAGTCGGCCGCGGCAGTGCCGGAGCAGTCCGTAGCGCGTGGGGCGCTCAGACGACGGCCCGCTTTGGGCTAGGCCCGGGCGGAGTACGGCGCGGACGGGCCGGCTCAGTCGTGGGGCGGGAGGTGGCCGATCTGGTGGTCGGCGGCGTTCAGCGCCTCGTTGACCAGGCGGCCGAGGTGGCCGTGCTTGAGCATGTAGACCATGCGGCGGCCGTCCTTGCGGGTGGCGACCAGGCCGGCCAGGCGGAGCTTGGCCAGGTGCTGGCTGACGGAGGGACGGGCGGCGCCGCACGCCTCGGTGAGCGTGGTGACGTCGGCCTCGCCCTCGGTGAGCTGCTGGAGCAGTGCCAGGCGGGTGCGGTCGGCGAGCAGGGCCAGGATGGCGGCGGCGGTGTCCAGGCGTTCGCCGTTGCGGCCACCGCGGCGAGCAGGGCGGCGAGGACGAAGGCGGCGGCAGCATCAGCGAGCGGTCGGTGCGTCGCTGGAGGGCCCGGGGGAGGAGCAGGGCGGTGACCATGGAGCCGGCACCGTACGCGCCGAGGGCCAGGGGTACGTCGGAGGCGGCCCGGTGCAGGTGGTCGCGGATGTACACGATGGTGTTGACGGTGACCAGGGCGCTGGCGGCGGCCACCGCGAGGTTGAGGACGAGCAGGGCGCGCAGGCGCGCGGTGGCCAGGAAGAGGCGGGTGCCGCGCGTGGCCCGGGTGTAGATGCCCGCGGAGTCCGGGAGGCCGGAAGCGGCGGGCCTGGGGAGGGTGACCGAGGCGACGAGTGTGGCGGAGGCCAGGAAGCCCAGCAGGGTGCCGAAGAAGAGCCGGTTGTAGCTGATCAGGGTGAGCAGGGCGGCGGCCAGCGCCGGGCTGAACAGGCTCTCCAGGTCGTAGGCGAGGCGGGACATCGACAGCGTCTGGGTGTAGTCGCGCTCGGCGGGCAGCACCTCGGGGATCACCGACTGGAAGGCGGGCGTGAAGGCGGCCGAGGCGGACTGAAGCAGGAAGATCAGTACGTACACCTGCCAGACCTCGGTGACGAACGGCAGCGCGAGCGCAACCGCCGCCTGCGTCAGGTCGGTCCCCACCAGCAGGGCCCGGCGGGGGAGCCGGTGGGCGAGCGCGCTGATCACCGGGGCGATCCCGACGTACGCGACCATCTTGATCGCCAGCGCGGTGCCCAGTACCGATCCCGCGTTCGCGCCCGCGATGTCGTAGGCGAGCAGACTCAGCGCGACAGTCGCCAGTCCGGTGCCGACCGGGGCGATGACCTGCGCGGTGAACAGGTGGCGGTAGGTGCGGTTGCGCAGCACCGTCAGCATGGGTCCCTCCTGCCCCAGGAGTTCTCGGTCCCACCAGCCTGCAACATGTGCGCATAAATGCACGCGTTGATTTCATGTGTGGTGATGTCATGCCCGGGTCGGGTGAAGGCGGGGCGCAAAAGGCTGTGGGCTGGGGCGGTGGGCAGGGGCGGTGGGCAGGGCTGCACCCTTGGCCTGCGCGGGAGCTGTCTCGGTGAACTCGCGGTCGCCAGAGGGAAGTTCGTCCGGTGCGTGTGCCGCAGCCGGGTCCGTCAATGCGGCATGCGCCGCCCGCCCCGGTGGGCCGACGCCCTCGCATGCGTCCGCCCGGAACTGTAGTACCGGCTCAGCGGGTGAGGTGCTCCTCCCGGTGTCCGGGGCCCTCGTCGTCCTGGTCCAGGCGGTATTCCTGCGGTTCGGCGTCGTAGGAGTACAGCTCGGCGTAGCGGCCCCAGTCGGTGGCCGTCTCCAGTTGGTGGGTGACCTGTTCGCTGGTGAAGTGGTGGGCCAGGAGGTCGCGGAAGAAGCCGGCGCGCTGGGTGCCGGAGGGCTTCTGGCGCAGACTGCTGGTGATCAGCTTCACCAGCGGGGCGCGCATCACGGCCTCGGCGAAGATCTTCTTCGACTCCTGCACGTCCGCGCTCGCGAAGGCGGTGCCGGTGGCGGTGAGGATGAGGTCGTCGCCGGTGATCTGGGCGAGGCCGAGCAGGTCGAGGGCGTCGACCTGGGGCAGGATGTCGTCGATTGCCAGGCCGAGGTCGTCGGCGAGGTCGGCGAGGTCGCAGCGCTCGCCACGGTGCAGGACCATCTCTGCGAGACCGGACAGGCCGTCCACGCTGGCCCGGGGTAGCGGGGTGTTGGCCGGGGTGCGCTTGTCCAGCTCGATGCCTTCCGCGCGGCCCGGTGTACGGCCCTCCTTCTGGCGTCCGGTCATCGTGCGGTAGACCCGGTCGATGAGGTCCTCGAAGGCGGCCGAGTTACGGTCGCGCGGGCGGTCCAGGCCGACCTCGAAGACCTCCCGGATGGCGCCGTAGGGCCGGGAGCCGAGCACCACGATCCGGTCGGCCATCAGCACGGCCTCCTCGATGTTGTGGGTGACCAGCACGATGGCCCGGGTCGGGAACTGGCCGGACTCCCACAGCTCCATCAGTTCCCCGCGCAGGTTCTCGGCGGTCAGGACGTCCAGGGCGGAGAACGGCTCGTCCATCATCAGTACGTCCGGCTCGACCACCAACGCCCGTGCGAAGCCGACCCGTTGGCGCATGCCGCCGGACAGCTCCTTGGGGTAGGCGGACTCGAAACCATCGAGGCCGATCAGGTCGATGGCTTGCCGGGCGGCGTCCGCGCGTTCGGGGGCCGCTACTCCCTTGGCTTCGAGGCCGAGTTCGACGTTCTGCTGCACCGTCAGCCAGGGCAGGAGGGCGAAGGTCTGGAAGACCATCGCCGTGCCTGGGTTGGCGCCGGTCAGCGGGCTGCCCTTGTAGGTGACGGTGCCGGAGCTGGCGGGTACCAGCCCGGCCAGGCAGCGCAGCAGGGTCGACTTGCCCGAGCCCGACTTGCCGAGCAGGGCGACGACCTCACCGGCGCGGACCTGAAGGTCGATGCCGGACAGGACGGGCAGTTCGCCGTCGGCGCCGGCGTAGGACTTGGTCAGGCCGACGGTCTCCAGCAGTACCTCGCCATCGGTGGGGCGGGCGGTGTCGGTCAGGGGAAGGTTGTTGATCGCCATGACTGGCTCCACATGCTGTTCGACGGGGGAGGTCAGAGGGAGTAGCGCGACTCGGCCAGCCGGTACAGGCGGCGCCAGAAGAAGCGGTTGAGACAGACGACGTAGAGGCTCATCACGGCGACGCCCGCGATCAGCTTCGGAAAGTTGCCGTCCCCGGTGGCGTGGGCGATGTAGGCGCCCAGGCCGGTCGCCGTGAGGGTCGTGCCGCCGAAGCCGACGACCTCGGAGACGATCGAGGCGTTCCATGCGCCGCCCGATGCCGTGATGCCGCCGGTGACGTAGGCGGGGAAGATCCCCGGGATGATCAACCGTTTCCAGCGCTGCCAGCCGGTCACGCCCAGGTCGTCCATGGCCTCGCGCAGGTCGGTCGGGATGGCCATGGCGCCGGCGATGGTGTTGAAGAGGATGTACCACTGCGCGCCCAGCGCCATGAGGAACATGCCGCCGATGTCGATCGTCAGGCCCGTCTTGATGAAGAACCAGACGGCCAGCGGGAAGAGGAAGTTGGCGGGGAAGGAGGCCAGGACCTGGACGACCGGCTGGGCGATGCGGGTCAGCTTCGGCGAGAAGCCGATCTTCACGCCGATCGGCACCCACACCAGCGTCGCGACCGTGACCAGGACGGCGACGCGGGCGAGGGTGGCGAGGCCGAGGAGGAGGGGTTCGCCGAAGACGCCGAGGCCGGTGCGGTCGTGGAGGTAGTGGCCGAGGTCGATCAGGCCCCACAGGATCAGTCCGCCGGCGACGAGGGTGAAGGCGACGTCTCCGGTGCGCTGCCGGGTGCGGTCGACGGCGAGTGGGCGGTCGTCGACGCCGAAGACCCGCCCGGCCCGGTTCAGGGTCTGTCCGGCGGGGCGCAGGGCGCGGCCGAGGAGCCGGGGCCAGTGGGAGCGGCGCAGGAGGTCCAGGACGTAGGAGCGCTGGACCTCGCTGGCTTCCGACTGCTCGTTCTTGAAGCGCTCGGCCCAGGCGGTCAGCGGGCGCCAGAACAGGAAGTTCACCCCGATGACCATGACCGCCATGGTGAGGATGGCCCAGCCGACCTTGCCCAGATGGCCTTCGGCGATCGCGGCGCCGGCGTAGGAGCCGACTCCAGGCAGGGCGTAGTTGGTGCCGCCCAGGGTGACGGCCTCGGAGGCGACGAGGAAGAACCAGCCGCCGCCGAAGCTCATCATGCCGTTCCAGACCAGGCCGATCATGCCGGAGGGCAGTTCCACCTTCCAGAACCGCATCCAGCGCGTGAAGCCGAACGACCTCGACAGTTCGTCGAGTTCGCGGGGGAGCGAGGTGAGCGAGTAGTAGAAGCTGAACGTCATGTTCCACGCCTGGGAGGTGAAGATCGCGAAGATCGACGCACACTCCAGGCCCAGCATCGAACCGGGGAACAGGGCGACGAACCCGGTCACGGCCACCGTCAGGAAGGCGAGGACGGGGACGGACTGCAGGATGTCCAGTGCGGGGACGAGGATCCGCTCCAGGCGGCGGGACTTCGCGGCGGTGTAGGCGTAGACGAGGGTGAAGACGGTGGAGAGGGCCAGCGCCACGAACATCCGCAGCAGCGAGCGGGCGGCGTCGTAGGGCAGCTCGGCGACGCTGGTGTCCACCCTGACGTGGCGGCTCGGGGTGAAGGAGACCGTGGTCCCCTTCCCGACCCGCAGGGCGAGATAGAGCAGCACCAGTACGGCGGCGGCGACCGCCAGGTCCACCCAGGAGAAGTGGGACAGCCGGCCCGCGAACCGCGCGGAGAACGAGGACCGGGTGGCGGGCGTGCTCGTCCTGAACGACATCACAGGAACCTCCAACCGCACGGCACGGCTGGAGCGCGGCACGCGAGCGGTGAGAAAACAGCAGGTGGTGAGGGGGAAAGGGGGCTGCGGGCCGGGGCGCCGACGGGCACCCGCGGGGGCAGCGCGTCCGTCACGGCCGTATGGACCCGGGGTCGTATGAGTCCACGGGTGTTCTGGCCGTCATGTACGGGGGGTGAAGTCAGTGGCTGCCGACGAGGCAGCGGCATGGACTGGGTGGGTCGATGTCGATGTCCATGGGTGCCTCCGTTCGGTTGCGCGGTTCCGGTGGTGGACAGGCGGGTGCCGACAGAGAGTGTGCCGCTTATTGCATCGATGCGCAAATAGCGATCTCGGCGTTCCCGCGCCGGGCGCCAGGCGTCGAGTGGGCGCGGTGGACAACGCTGAGGACGGGGCGGGCGGTCGGCGACCAGGGGTGCCGGGTCGCCAAGTTCACTCTGGAACCCCGTGTTCAGAAGTACCTATAGGCCCGGTCGCTCAGTGACGCTGCCGGGCCGCCTCGACCAGGAGACGGGTGATGTTGGCGGGCAGGTCCAGGTGCCGGTCGATCCACGTGGCGTCTTGCCCGTGCGTGGCGAAGACCCATGCGGTGTAAAGGGTGTTGAGGTTGGGCGCGTCCTTCCCGAGCAGGTACGGGCGTACGTCCTCCATGGGAAAGCCGTACAGCGCGCGTGCCGTGAACCACGACTCGTCGACCGTCTGCGGCAGGCGCAGCCGGGCCTGACGGGCGGCGTTGCGGTGGTTGTGCCACATGGCGGCCACCACGACGAACGTGGCGGTGGCGGCGCCGATGAGAGCCCCGCTGACGAGTGGCCGGTCCCGGGCGGGCGCGGTCGCCAGAGCGGTCATCTCCAGCACGGTCAGCGTGAACACTCCCAGCACGGTGGCTCCCTCGCCCGTGCGCAGGTGAGGCAGGGTCCTCATGACACCCTCTCCCTTCAGGTTCCATCCTGGCCCGTGACCGGACCGTTGCCCTGGGGCCGTGGGACCCCTGTCCGAGCCATGGGACAGAGGGCGCTGCCCTGGTCGTGTCAGGCCAGCGCCCGGGGTCGTTCCCGCTCGGACCCCTCGTCGTCCATGTGCCAGTGCAGGTCGCTCACGCCCGGCTCCAGAGAGAGGCGGGAGATGACCTGTTCCAGCGCGGCGGCGACGTCGCCGTGGATCGTCACGCCGGCGTGCAGGCTGGTGGTCTCGCCCTCGCGGCGGGCGCGCAGCCCGGTGAGGGCGAGCGCGGAGGCGGCCAGGGTCTGCAGCAGCAGGGCCCGCAGATGGGCTTCGGCCTGGCGCTCGCACACCAGGTGCACGGTGGCGCGGACGGTGGCGTCGGGGTCGGTGCCGGCGGCCGGGGCCCGGTCCAGCAGCCGTCCGGCGGGCCGCAGTACCAGGTGGACCGCCAGTACCGCGACCGTGCCGAGTACGGCCAGTTCGAGTCGGCCGGCGGCGGCCAGGACGCCGGCCGCCGCCGAGCACCACAGGGTGGCGGCTGTGTTCAGGCCGCGCACCCCGCCGCCGTCGCGCAGGATCACCCCGCCGCCCAGGAACCCGATCCCGGACACGACATAGGAAGCGACCCGGGTGGGACTGCCCGCGTCCCCGACCGCGACGCTGTAGAGGACGAAGAGGGTGGCGCCGGTGGCGACCAGGGCGTTGGTGCGCAGCCCGGCCATCCGGGCGCGCCACTGCCGCTCGACGCCGATCAGCGCCCCGCAGCCCACCCCGGTGCCGAGCCGGGTCAGGAAGTCGACGGTGGTCAGGGCCTGCATGAGGCACCTCCTTCAGTCGCGGTGCGCACGGCGTCCGCTGCTGGGCTCAGTCGAGGGGTTCGAGGAATTCCAGGCGGTTGCCGACGGGGTCGGTGCTGTAGAAGCGGCGGTGGCCGGGCAGGTTGTCGTCCCAGGTCACCGGGGCTCCGTGGGACGCGAGCCGGTCGGCGAAGGCATCGATGTCCTTCACCCGCAGCCCGGGGTGGGCCTTCGTCGCGGGCCGGAAGGGCTCCTCGATCCCCAGGTGCAGCTGGACGGTCCCGTCCTCGCTCGCGAACCAGGCGCCGCCCCGAGCGGCCAGCACCGGCGGCTTGGGGATTTCGACCAGGCCCAGGGCATCGACGTAGAAGGCCCTCAGGCGGTCCTCGCTCGCGGGCGGTGCGGCGAGCTGGACGTGGTCGAGAGCGACGAGCATGTCGGTGTGCCTTTCGGTGAGAAGGTGGGCGGTGTTCAGCCGCCGAGGGCGACCTCGACGATCTTGATGACGACCAGGACCATCGCGATGAGCAGATAGGTCCGCAGGGCGCCCATGCCGATCTTGCGGGCGGTGGACATGGGCGGCCGGGTCAGGGTCTGAAGCGGCGGCATCCGCCACTCGTCCTTGCCGGTCCGGTCGATCGGGTCCTCCTTGGTGCCCGTGCGACGGCGGGTGAAGGCGTAGCCGGCGGCCAGCACCCCGACGACGCCGCAGGCGGCCATGATGTCGAGGATCGCTTCGGAGGAGATGTCGGGGAACAGCACCGAGGCGGTCAGGATGATCGACAGGCTGACGAGGACCCCGACGACGGCCGAGGTGAAGGCGTTGGTCTTCGGGCCGTTCACCCACGGGCCGAGGACGGCCTTGTCGTTGCACAGCAGCAGGAGGAAGACGGAGGCGGACGGCAGCAGCACCCCGGCCAGCGTCTGGACGCCCTCGGTCAGCAGGCCGAGCGGCGAGCCCGGGATCAGCACGATGGCGGCGGCCGCCGCGACCAGGCCGGCGTAGACGGCGTAGAAGCCCTTCGCGCCGCCCACCCCGCGGTGCAGGGAGTGCTTCATCCCGAGCACGTCACCGATCGCGTAGGCGGTGGACAGCGAGACCGCGAACGCGCCGATGATCGATGCGTCCAGCAGCGCGATGGCGAACAGCACCCCCGCCAGCTTCCCGGCCTTGTTCTCCAGGCCGGTCGCGATGCCCGCGGTGTCGGTGAACTGCCCGAAGCCGTGCGTGCCCGCGAAGGCCGCGGCGGTGAAGCCCATCATGGCCGCGGCCCCGATGACCACCACGACGATGCCGATGACCAGGTCGGCCTTCTCGTACTTCATGAAGCGCGGGGTGATCCGCTTGTCGATGACGTACGACTGCTGGAAGAACAGCTGCCAGGGCGCGACGGTGGTGCCGACGATGCCGATGATCAGCAGCATGACGGTGGACAGCTGGCCGGTGCCGCCGGGCATGTTCGGTACGACGAAGTCACGCGCCATCTGCGAGGCGTGCGGGTGGATCATGAAGTAGATCGGCACCAGCAGCAGCGAGGCCGCGCACAGCGTCATCGCCACCCGCTCGAACCGCTGGAACGACCCCGTGAACGCTGACGCGATGATGATTCCGGCCGCGAGGACCACGGCGGCCACCTTCGGCAGGCCCAGATACCCGGATGCCAGCGTGATGCCGATGAACTCGGTCACCAGCGTCAGCGCGTTCAGCAGGAACAGGTCGATCACGCTGAACGCGCCCCAGAACTTCCCGAACCGCTCCAGGATCAGACGGGCGTGCCCGACGCCGGTGACCGCGCCGAGGCGCAGCACCATTTCCTGGTTGACGTACAGCACGGGCACGAGGAGCAGCAGGGTCCACAGCAGGTGGGTGCCGTAGTTCTGGCCGGCCTGGCCGTAGGTGGCGAAGGCGCCGGCGTCGTTGTCGCCGACCATCACGATCAGGCCGGGGCCGACTATGGCGAGGAGCGTCTTGAGCTTGGCGGACAGGCCGGTGCGGGGTGCGGTGTCGTCGAGCTTGATGGTGCCGAGGGCGCCGCGGATGTCGCCGACGTGCGCGTCGTCGAGGACCGCGGCGCGCGGGGTCTCGGTGGTCTCGGTCACGGTGGTCATGTCATACCTCCCGAATCCCCCCAGAGGGGGAGGTAGAGGGGCACGCGAAAGCCATCCCCCCTGCGTGAGCGCGCAGGACGGCGGCCCGTCACGGCACAGGGCCGTACGGGGCTCGGGACGCGGAGTGGATCCGCGCAGGGGAGGTGGTTACCGCGTGCCGGAAGAATGCGAGGACAAGCGGGTCAGGGGCCGACTGTGGCCCGGACTACTGCTACTGCAGTCCATGTCTCTCGCCTCCTTCCGGCCGGGGACGCGACTTGTGCGCGTCAGCAACGACTCGGCAAGGAGTAACCCGGTCCGTACGACCGGCTCACCCCAACTCGTCAGAGCTTTGGCACTCCACGGCGTAATCCCCTTGCGAGGGAAGCCACTTGGCCTCACCCCTTGGGCCGGGGAGAGGTGTCCTGACCCTGGGCGTCTCTCGAAGTCGTGGGGTCAGTGGCCTGTGTCCGTGAAGACGCCTCACCGAACGAGGTGCCCTTTTCAAACCTCCATGAGTCTAGCCCCCTACTTGCGCATGAACGCAAGTTCTTGGCGGAGTCTTGACCGGCGGCCGACCGTACATGTAGAGGCGGGCGCAGTCCTCGCCAACCGCACCGCGGCGCGAACGAGTGATCGATACGGTGAGCCACGTGCGGGTCGACCTGCACCCGCTCCCGACGCTTTCACGAAAGGTGCGACAGCATGTCTGAGGCGCGACACGTGCCCGAGAGCAGCACTCTCGCTGAGGTGGTCTCCGTTCCCGTGGGCCGGGTGATCGGCGGCCGGCCGGAGATCCGGGACGACGACTGGGGCGGGGAGACGGCCGTCATCCGCCTGGACGCCACCCGCTTCACCTCCGACGCGGTGGCCGGCCTGGACGCCTTCTCCCACCTGGAGGTCGTCTACCACTTCGACCGAGTCCCGGTGGAGAAGATCGAGTCCGGGGCCCGTCACCCCCGCGGCAACACCGACTGGCCGCAGGTCGGCATCTTCGCTCAACGCGGCAAGAACCGCCCCAACCGGCTCGGCGTCTCCCGCTGCCGCCTGATCGAGGTCGACGGACTCGATCTGCACGTCCAAGGGCTGGATGCGGTGGACAGCACTCCCGTCCTCGACATCAAGCCCTACATGACCGAGTTCGGCCCCCAGGACCCGGTCACACAGCCCGCCTGGGCCACCGCTCTTATGTGCGGGTACTACTGACCGGCTGTTCCCCCTCTGCCGGGTTGGAGGAATTCCAGGCGGTTGCCGACGGGGTCCTGGCTGTAGAAGCGGCGGTGGCCGGGCAGCGTGTCGTCCCAGACCACCAGGGCATCGAAGGCTTCGAGGCGGGCGGCGAGCGAGTCGATGGCCTGGACGCGCAGGCCGGGGTGGGCCTTCGCGGACGCCCGGTACGGGGTCTCGATGCCCAGGTGGAGCCGGACACGGCCGTCGTCGTCGCTGAACCAGCAGCCCCCGCGGGCGGCATGAAGGGCCGGCCCGGGGACTTCTACGAGACCGAGCGCGTCGACGTAGTAGGCGCGCAACAACTCCTCGCTGCCCAGCGGGGCGGCCAGCGCGATGTGGTCGACTGCGGTGATCATGCCGGACCTCCGGTCAATGGTCGGTGACGTCAGTGACGGGTGTGCCAGATCGCTTCGAGGCGCCGTACGCCGTCCGGACTGGCGGTCATCTGCCAGTGGGCGTACGGCCGTTGCCGGACGGCGCCGACTGTCACCCGGCGGACCGGGGCGTCGAGCGCGTGGAGCACGGGCTGCTCCAGAGGGCTGTCGGCGAGACGGCGGACGATGCCGACGAGTACGTTGCGCAGGGACTGCCGGGCGCCGTGCGAGCGGATGCCCGTGGGGCGCGGAGGGTGGTGGGCGAAGACTGACATGGGGGATTGCCTCCGCGGAGTGCGCTCGGGCACGGCTTGACGGCCGTCCGCGCGCAGGGGCGGGACGGGTGCGCCGGCCCAGAGGTAGGGGCTTGGGGTGGGGTCGTGTCAGGGATGTGTCGCGAGGTCGGTGATGTGCTGTGCGGCGTTCAGCGGAAGGCCGGTGAACTCGGCCAGCCAGGCAGGTCGGTGGCCCTGCCGGGCGAGGATGTGGGCCAGGTGGACGCGCGGTTCGTAGGTCCCGCATCGGCCCTCGACGCAGGCCGGGAGGTCGAGCAGATAGGTGCGTTCGACGCCGTCGTCCAGGGTCAGCCGGACCCGCGGGCAGATACGGCCGGGCGGGCAGGGCGCGGGGGTGAGGTTGCCGGGGAGGCGCATAGTGGTGCCCTCCTTTGTGAGGGGCGGGAAGCTAGCCAAGTAGCCCACATCTCCAGGGAAGTTGGGACCTCGGGGTAGAGGGGGCCATGCCGCCGAGCCGAGGGTGTGCGCCCGTAACCGGCGTGGCCTTTCGGACTGTTGGCGCCCAGAGCCCGCGATCGAGGGTTGCGGAAGACGATCTCCGTCGGCCCGCCTTCGGCCTCGACTGTCGCGCCGGCGTTTCAGGGCGGTGATACGACTCCGGTCAGATGCGCGGGAGAGTGCCCGGATGTGGGGCCGGACTATGACCGGGGCTGCAACTGCTGTCCATGTCCGCCCCCTTCCGATCCTGGCGCGAGGTGAGACCCGTGCGGTTCGCTGGTTGGCTGCCTGGGCTTCGTCGCAGCGTGTCGCTTCGGCACGGTCCGCCGCCATGCTGGCCCACTCATACTTGCACATCCATGCAACAAGGGCAATGTCGCCCCTCGCCATCCGGCCGCGACCGCCGGTTTCCGGCTCGCCCCCTCAGGCGAGCAGTCCGCGCCCGCCTGTCGCCCGGTAGTAGATCCACACGGTAGTAGATCCACGTGCCCTCCTGCCTTGTGGTCACCAGCCCGGCGGCTCGGAGCCTGCCCAGGTGCTGCGACACCGCGGCGACGTGGGCGCCCGGCGGCCGAGCCGGCTCACCCGTCGGGAGCCCATGGCGGATCAACACCCACAGCAGGGGCAGGTGTGATGGGTCGGTCACGGTCCTGGCGCCGCCACCGCATGCTTCGCGGCCTCCGCGCCCCACGCCTATCCTTGCGTGTCCACGCAACTAGCGTGCGGGGCCCCGCTTCCGGTGGGGCGCCGTGAGCCGGCGCCAGGGCGCCAGCGCGCTGTCCGTGACGAACTCGTCCGCGTGCTCGCCCGTGACCAGGCAGGCCACGCACCCTGCCACCGAGACGGTGTGGTCGGCGAAGCGCTCGCTGCCACCGAGCCGGAGCCTGAGACGGTCACAGTCCCTTAGCCGCGAGGGAAAGCGCAGGCCATGGAGGGGAAGGGCGGACCGGCGGGGGCGTATCCTTAACACGGTTTGACAAGACACCTCGTTCGGTGAGGCGTCTTCACGGACACAGGCCACTGATCCCACCCGTCGAGAGACGCTCCGGATCAGGACAGGTCTCCCCGGCCCAAGGGGTGACCCCAAGTGGCTTCCCCGCGAGCGCGGGGACACGCCGTGGAGTGCCAAAGCTCTGACGAGTTGGGGTGCGCCGGGCCGAGTCGCCCGGTTGCCCCTTGCCGTATGGCCGCAGCGTCGCACGCGGCCGGGACCGGGAGGAGGCGAAAGTGGACAGTAGTCCGGGCCATAGTCGGCCCCGATCCCCGTTGTTCTCGCCGTCCTTCCGCGGTCCGGGGCAGCCTCTCCTCTCTCACTGATCCGACCCGCCCGTCCCCGTCGTAGGCCCGCCAGGGCGCGGCGTGCGCACGTGTGCTGTGGCATCGGTGGCATCGGTGGCGGCGGAGGTGCTGCCGCGCCCGCTTGCCGCCCCGTCATGCCGGGGCAAGGGGGTGTTCATCTTGTCCGTCAACACTCTGCTCATGTCCACCTCGGCCCGTCTGCGCGACCGCCGGGTCCACCTGGAACGCCGCGCCACCGCCTCCAAGGCCGTCCGCACCTCACTGGTCTCGCTGGCGGGGCTGATCGGCGGCCCGGTCACCAACCAGGCCGGCGACGAGGTCGGCCGTGTCGTGGACGTCGTCGCACGGCTCTACGGAGCGGACTCCTATCCGCCGGTCACCGGACTGATCATGCGCATCGGCCGACGGCGCACGTTCCTGGCCGCGGACGCCATCAGCAAGGTGAATGCCGGGCAGGTGAGACTGCGCACCGCCCGCGTGGACCTGCGGGACTTCGTACGGCGCCCCGGCGAGGTGCTCCTGTCCAAGGACGTCCTCGACCACCAGCTGGTCGACGTCGACGGCGTCCAGGTCACCCGTGCCGCCGACCTCTACCTGGCGCCACTGGTCGACAAGGTGGTGCTCGTGGGAGTGGACGTGTCCCTGCCCACCCTGCTCCGCCGGCTCGGCCCGCGCCGCTGGCAAGCCCGCCCCACCCCCGAGCGGGTGCTCGACTGGCAGGCCATCGCCCCCTTCGCCGAGCAGGCCACCGAGGGCCCGGCCGAGGTGCGGCTACGCGCTTCCCGGGCGGCGCTGCACCGGCTGCGCCCGGCCGATCTCGCCGACATCCTCGAAGACCTCGGCCGCAATGAGCGCCAGCAGCTGCTGGACTGGCTGGAGCCGGAGCAGGCCGCCGACGCGCTGGAGGAGATGGAACCGGCCGAGCTGGAGAACCTGCTGCGCGAGGCGGCCCCCGAGCACGCCGCCCGGCTGGTGGACGAGATGGAACCGGACGAGGCCACCGACGCGCTGCGCGACCTCGCCCCCGAGGAGCGCGAGGCCCTGCTGCGCCGTATGCCCAAGAGCGAGGCGGCGGAACTGCGCCGACTGCTGACCCACCGGGAGGGAACGGCGGGTGGCGCCATGACCACGCTGCTGGTCACTGCCCGCCAGGACGAGACGGTCGCCGAGGTGCGCGGTCGGCTGGCCGAACAGGCTGAACACCGTACCGAGATCGATGCCGTGGTCGTCGTCGACGCCAAGGGCCATGTGCTGTGCGACATCTCCCTGTTCGACCTGGCGGTGGCCGATGACACGGCCTCGGTGGCCGACGTGGTGGCCTGGCTCGGTCAGTTCGGTCCGCCCGTGGTCGTGCGCCCCGACATCGGCCTGGCCGAAGCCGCCAACCAGCTGGTGGCGGCCCGCGCCTCTTCCCTTCTGGTGGTCGACGACACCGACCGCGCGATCGGCCGGATCCTGGCCGACGACCTGCTCGACGCGATGCTGCCCGAGCGCGGGCGCCTGCACTTTAGGAGGTTCCTGCAGTGACCCGCGACCCGGACACGACCACCGAGCCCACCGCCCCCGCCGCGGCGCCGGTACGACGCACCGGCTGGCGGCGCATCACCATGGTCGCGGCGATCGCGGGCCCCGGCCTGGTCGCCGCGAACGCCGGAAACGATGCGGCAGGCATCGCCACCTATGCCTCGGCCGGCTCCCAATTCGTCTACGGCACCCTGTTCTTCATGGTGCTGGTCACCATCGCCCTGGTGATGGTGCAGGAGATGGCCGTCCGCCTCGGCGCCCACACCGGCAAGGGCCTCGGCGCGCTGATCCGCGAGCAGTTCAGCCTGCGCCTGACCGGGCTGGCCGTCTTCTGCCTGCTGCTGGCCAACACGGGCTTGGTGGTGAGTGAGTTCGCGGGTATAGGCGCGGCGTTCGAGCTGCTGGGCATCCCCAAGTGGGCGGTGATTCCGCCGGCGGCGATCCTCCTGTGGGCGTTGGTGTTGTTCGGCTCCTACCACTGGGCCGAGCGCATCTTCCTGATCATGTCGCTGGCGTTCTTCGCCTACCCCATCGCGATGATCCTCGGCCACCCCGACTGGGGCGCCGTCGGCCACCACCTCATCGTCCCGCACATGGAGCCGCACAAGGACTTCATCCTGCTGGCGGTCGCCCTGATCGGTACGACGGTCAGCCCGTATATGCAGTTCTACGCCGCCGCGGGCGTCGTAGACCGGGGGGCCAAACCGGCCGACTACCCGCTCATCCGCACCGACGCCATCCTCGGCGCCGTCTTCGCCTGCGTCATCAGCCTGACCATCATCATCGCCACGGCCTCCGCCATCGGCGGCACCGGCCCGCTCGACTCCGCCGCCCAGGCGGCCGAGGCCCTGAAACCGGTCGCCGGCCAGAACGCCGAGCTGCTGTTCGCGCTCGGCCTGATCGGTGCCTCCGCCCTGGCCGGAGCGGTCGTCCCGCTGTCCGCCAGCTACGCCGTAGGAGAGGCGGCGGGTGTGGAGCGCTCGGTCTCCCGCAGCTTCCGTGACGCCCCGCTGTTCCTGGGCCTGTTCACCGCCCAGATCGTGCTGGGCGCCACGGTCGCGATGACCCCGGTGGACGTCATCCAGCTGCTGATCGGCACCCAGGTCCTGCAGGGCCTGATCAGCCCGATCGTCCTGGTCTACCTGCTGGTCCTGACCAACCGCCGCTCCGTCCTCGGCGACGCCGCCAACGGACCGCGCTACCGCATCGCCGCCACGGCCGTGGTCGTCGGCGTCGCTGCCATGTCCACCATCCTGCTGGTGCAGACGGTGCTCGGCTGGTTCAGCCTGGCTTGACCCCGGGGACACGGCGCACCGTGGGACACCACGGTTCCCGTGGGTGGATAGCGTGACGCATATCTGATGACGCATGTAAGAACCCGCGCAGATAGGTGCGGCACCCCTGGCAGGTAGGCAGGCGCAGGTCAGCCGGTCTGGGCGATGGCGCGCAGGGCGTCGAAGGTCTCCTGTTCGTCTTGCTGGTCGCCGTAGTCGCTGAGTTTCACCGCGACGGTCCTGCTTACGGGGTCGACGTAGATGTACTGCCCGTACACGCCGACGGCGGAGTAGTCCTTGCCGTTGCCGCCGGGGGGATGCCACCACTGCGCGGAGTAGCCCCAGCCGTCGACTTTGTGGGGTGCTGGGGTGGCGATGCGCTTGATCCACGCCCGGGGAATGATCTGTTTGCCCTGGGCGCGGCCGTTGTTCAGGACGAGTTGGCCGAGCTTGGCGTAGTCGCGGGGGGTGGCGTTGATACAGCAGAACGCCTTCTCGTTGCCGTTGTTGTGGTCGAGGTTCCAGGTGGCGGTGTCCTGTGCTCCCATCGGTGCCCAGATGTTGTCCGTCAGGAGGTCGGCCAGTGGTCGGCCTTGGACCTTGGTCAGGACCTGTCCGAGGAGTTCGGTGTTGATGCTGCGGTAGGCGCCTTGGCTGCCTGGCGGGAACTGCAGGTCGCGATGGTCGTGTGCGAAGGCGGGCAGGTCACGGGTGAGGTACATCCGGGCGGTGCCGGTCAGCGGGTAGTACTCGTTGTAGTTCTCCGGGACGTCCACGCCCGAGGTCATGTCCAGAAGGTCGCGCACGGTGATGGCGTCGTAGGCCCCGCCGGTCTTCAACCGGGGCAGGATGTCGACCAGCCGGTCGCCCTCGCGGAGTCTGCCCTGCTCGATGGCCTGCCCGGCCAGCAGGGACACCACCGACTTTGCGGCCGACCAGGAGGACAGGCGGGTGGTGGGGCCCACCCCGTCGCGGTACCACTCGTGGGTCAGCCGACCGTCCCTGAGGACGAGGAAGGCGTTGGTGTGCGTGGTGGCCAGGAACTGCCCGGTCGGCACCCGCTCGCCCTTCCACGGCACGGTGGCGGGAAGCCGCTCTTTGTGGACGGGCAGAGGCGCCGGTGCGGCCGAGGCGGGGATCGTGCGGGTGGCGAACAGGTCGCCTTGCCGCGAGGGCTCGGTGGTCAGCAGTTGGGCCAGCGTGGGCGGCGAGGGGATGTCGAGCAGCGCGGTGGCCGTGTAGGAGCCGGCCACCAGCACGCCAAGCGCCACCGGCAGCGCGATGAGGATGCGCCGTAGTGCGCGTCGTGCCCGCGGCTTCGCAGACGTCGAGGCGGCCACGGTTCGGTCGGTCGGCGCGGCCACTGGGGTGGCGGGGTCGGCGGCGGGAGCGGGCCGGGGGTTTACTGCCGGCCCGGGGCCGCGGCTGTGCGGGGCTTTGGGGTCCGTGTCGGCTGCCTCGTCGGCGACTTCCTCGGCAGGATGGCGGTCAGGCATCGGCGTCGTCCTTGGGGGTGGTGCGGGCGGTTGCGTCGACAGCCAGCCAGAACGCCTCCATCAGCGTCTGGAAGACGGCCTCGTCGTCCTGCGCGGCCAGGTGCGGCAGGTGCGTGGTGATGGCCGGATAGCGTTCGGGGGAGATGGTGGCGTAAGCCCCGGCCCAGGCGTGCTCGTCAGCGGCGCGCACCTCCTGTGGGAGCGCGGCATACCCGGCACGCATGCCTGCGTACGCCAGCACGGTGTCGGCGAGCATCCGTTGGTACCGGGCCACACTGCCCTCGTCCAGACCGATCTCCTCCAGCGCCGCGAGCATCGTCTCCATCGCGGCGAACTCCCCCGGGCCGCGGGTTGTCCGGCACGCGACGGCCGCACCGACGTACGGGTGGGCCTCGAAGACCTCCACCAGGGAGCGGGCCAGCTCCTGCAGCACCTCCCGCGGCCCCAGACCGTCTGGTACCCGTTCCACGGCCATGGTCAGCAGCCGATCCCCCACGGCCAGCAACAGCGTGTCCCGGTCCGAGAAATGCCGCCACACCGCCGACCGGTCCACCCCTAGTTCCTCTCCTAGAACTCGTCCGGTCAGCCCGTCCGGTTCCGCCCGCGCTGCGATCCGCAAGGCCGCCTCCACGATCAGCTCCGGCGACAACCGCACCGCCCGGCCTTTGCCCACAGCCATATCCGCCCCGCCTTCGCGCATATCAGTGTTGTCATCAATGATGACAACACTGATACGAGATGGTCAACTCCTCGATCTGTTCGGTGATTCGGTAGACGTCGTCCGAGACCATCCGTTCCAGGTTCGCGGCGTAAGCCTCGCCGTTTCGGAGGCCGCATCCGGACATCAGGTCGATGACGACGCGCAGGCCGTCGCTGGCGACCGCCTTCATGGAGTGGAGCTCGTCCAGCGTGGGGACGGTGATCTTCCGAGGGACGTACTCGGGCGGGATCACTCCGGCAAAGAGGTCATCCGTGATGCCTCCGCGACGTCGTGCATCGAGAAGGATCTTCTTGAGCGTGTCGAAGGCGTTCTGCTGCGCGGCCAGACCTACTGAACGTTCCTCCATCGACATGATGAAGTCTTCGACAACGGTTGATGTGAACGTGTTCATCCGGCGGGACTCGAGAACCGGAAGAATCTGGCTGCTGAGTACTTGATTGACCGACCGGATGCTTCCCGCAGCGTAATGGCGCTGTCGGGTAAGCCAGGTGGAGGCGTACGCCCCGAAACGTTGTGCTCCGATCTCCCGCTTGAGGTCTGCCTGCTGGCGAGGGGTGTTGCACTTGTCGCTGTAGATCCTGGTCAGCCGTTCCAGCGCTGACTGCTGAGTCGCGTACCCCGTCTCCTCGCACTGGCGACCTGTTGCATCGCGGTAGCGAATGACATAGGGATGGGGGCATCGGTTCTGGCGAGAGCAGGCGCAGTTCTTGAAGAAGCTGCCCATCCCACGTATGAGCTGGGTGGCCAATGTGCACGTCTCCTGATTCATGCTGAGGATTTGCTGACCAATGAGCCCTCAGCATGGCCGTGACCTGCGGCCGCGCCAAACTACGGAACGTTGATCAGCATCTTCATGCCTATCTCCTAGGAAGCTCGGTAGGTGATCCGACGGGTCATCGGGGCCCCCTGGGGTCGCCTCGGGGAGGGTGGACGAAAGCCTTGCTCATCAGTATCGGCCTTGCGGGCGGTGAAGATCATGTGTCCTGCGGCTTCCGGCACGGGGTGACCCGGCCGTCAGCCATCGAGACCCGGTGGTCGGCGCCGTCGCGGACGGAGCCGCCCCGCAGCGGATTCCCGTGGCCTGGGCGGTGCGCGACGGACGCCGCGGGTACTCGGAGAGCGGGACGACCCGTCGGCGTCCGTCCGCTCTTGACGGTGAGGGAGGAAGCATGACCCAGCAGGTGCGCGAGATCATGACCACGGACATCGTCACGGTGGAGCCGCTGACCTCGGTGGTCGACGTCGCCCGGCTGATGCGCCGTGCGGACGTCGGCGATGTGCTGGTGGTCGACGAGGGCCACTTGCGCGGAGTGGTGACCGACCGGGACCTGGTCGTCCGGATCATGGCGGAAGGCGGCGATCCCGGGGACCGTACCGTGGTGAGCGCCTGCAGTGAGGACCTGGTCACGGTCGCCCCCGACGACGACGTCGACCAGGTCATCGGCCTGATGCGGGAGCGGGCGGTGCGCCGGGTGCCCGTCGTCGAGGGTGACCGCCCCGTCGGGATCGTCTCCCTGGGCGACCTGGCCATCGAACGCGATCCCGGCTCCGCGCTCGGGGACATCAGCGCGGCACGGCCCAGCGACTGAACGGGGACTTGGGCGGTCGCGTGACGGGAGACGGATCTCCCGTGCCGGCAAGATCGCCGTCCTGGCCGCGTGGACGCCGACGCCTCCCCACGGGACTTCGTCGGCCTGGTCCGTTCGCACCGGGTCCTGAGGAGCATCCGGGCGCCGGCTGCTGCCGCTCCCTCCGGGGGCGATGCGGGTACTCGGCCGGGGTGGACCCACCGGGTGGCAGGGGATGAGAGCCATGGCCGCGACACATACCGAGGTCCAGGGCCGCCGGGACGGCCAGGGACACGACGCGACGCCCTTCCTCCCGGGCCGGCGCGCGGGTCTGCCCGGGCTGCGGAAGGCGGCCGCGCAGTGTCGCGGCTGCCCGCTGTACCGGGAGGCGACCCAGACGGTGTTCGGCGCGGGCGACGCGGACGCACGCGTCCTGCTCGTCGGCGAGCAGCCCGGGGACCAGGAGGACCGCCAGGGCAGACCGTTCGTCGGCCCCGCGGGCAGGGTGCTGAGACGGGCCCTCGCGGACGCGGGTATCGATCCGGAACAGGTCTACGTCACCAACGCGGTCAAGCACTTCAAGTTCACCGTTCCGGAAGGCCGCAAACGCCGTATCCACAAAGCCCCGACCTTGCGCGAGATGACGGCCTGCCGGCCCTGGCTCGCGGCCGAACTGCGGGTCGTGGCCCCCACCCTGGTCGTGGCGCTCGGCGGGACGGCGGGCAAGGCCCTGCTCGGCCCGGGATTCCGGGTGACCGAGCAGCGCGGTGCCCTGCTGCCCTGGCCCGGCCTCGACGAGAGCGGCGACGCGGACGGTACGGGCGGGGCCGACGAGGGGATCAGCGGGCTGGTGGCGACGATCCACCCGTCCGCCGTCCTGCGCGCCACCGACCGCTCGGCGGTCTACGACGGCCTGGTCGCCGATCTGCGGCTCGTGGCGGACCTCCTCGCGGACGGCGACGGGCGCGCCCGGTGCGACGAGGGCCGATGACCCTCCCCTATCCCGCCAACCTGGGACAGAACCGTGGAACAGAGGATCGGTGACTGGGCGATGACGACCAAGACCGGCAGGAAGACGCGAGGCGGCGCCACGGACAAGGCTGCGGTAAGCGCTCTGCTCGACCGGCAGAAGCGCACCTATGCCGCCGCGGCCGGCATCCGGCTGCGGAACACGCCGGCCCCGCTGTATCAGGCACTCATGCTGGCGATCCTCCTCAGCGCCCGGATCAGGGCCGACATCGCGGTCGCGTCGGCTCGCGCGCTGTTCGACGCGGGGATGCGTGATCCGCGGGCGATGGCGAAGGCGTCCTGGCAGGACCGCGTCGACGCATTGGGCAAGGGCGGCTACCGGCGCTACGACGAACGGGCCTCCACCCTGCTCGGCAGGGGAGCGGACCTGGTGCTCGACCGCTACGGCGGTGATCTGCGCCGGTTGCGTGCGGAATCCGCCCCGGAGAAGGCCCTGTTGGACATCCCCGGGATCGGGCCCACCGGGGTCGACATCTTCCTGCGCGAGGTGCAGGGCGTCTGGCCGGAGTTCGCGCCGTACATCGACCGCAAGGCCCTGGACGGGGCGCGCCTGCTCGGGCTGCCGGCCTCGCCGGCAAAGCTTGAGGGCCTTGTCGCAGAGCGTGACATGCCGCGTTTGGTGGACGGCCTGGTCCACGCGGCGCTCGACAAACCGCTGGCCCACGAGATCCTCGCCGCCGCCGGCGCCACCTGACGTACGGCACGCCTCGCGCAGCTTCTGAGCGCGCCGCCCCCGGGTCGAGGGCGCCGTCCACACCGGCCAGCCGCTTGCCCGCCCGCGCGAGGCCGGGCGCGTGCAGCACACCGTTGACGAGCCCCGGGGCCGGCCGTGCCAGGTGCGCCCATACCGGCAGCCAGCCCATCGAGTAGTGGGCCGCCGGGCGCAGCCGGCCGGCATAGTGGTGGGCGAGGAACTCGGCCTTGTACGTGGCCATGTCCACCCCCGTCGGGCAGTCGGACCTGCACCCCTTGCACGCCAGACACAGATCGAGCGCGTCGCGCACCTCGGTCGAGCGCCAGCCGTCCGTGACGGCCGAGTCGGGGTGGCCGTCGAGCATCTCGAACAGCAGCCGGGCGCGGCCACGGGTCGAGTGCTCCTCCTCCTTGGTCGCCCGGTACGACGGACACATCACGCCGCCCCTTAGGGTGCGGCAGTTCCCGATCCCCACGCAGCGCAGCACCGCCCGGTGGAAGGAGTGGTCGTCGTGCGGGTAACCGAAGTACGTGTCGGACGCGGCGGGCCGCCAGGTGGGGCCAAGCCGCAGCTGACCGTCGACCGGCTGCGGGTCGACGACCTTGCCGGGGTTCATCCGGTTGCCCGGATCGAACACCGCCTTCAGCTCGCCGAAGGCGGCCACCAGCCGCTCGCCGAACATGCGGGCCAGCAGCTCACCCTGCGCCTGGCCGTCCCCGTGCTCACCCGACAGCGAGCCGCCGTAGGACGCGACGAGGTCCGCGGCCCGCTCCAGGAAGCGGCGGAAGTCCGCGACGCCCTGCGCCGTCCGCATCCCGAACGGGATCCGGGTGTGCACACACCCCTGCCCGAAATGGCCGTACAGCGAAGGGTGGTCGTAGTCGAACTCCGTGAACAGCCGCTTCAGGTCGCATATAGTCGCCGAGCCGCTCGGGCGGGACGGCGGAGTCCTCCCAGCCCTCCCAGGTCTCGCGGCCGTCCGGTGGACGCGCGGTCACCCCCAGCCCGGCCTCGCGGGCCCTGAGCATCCTGTCCTTCCGCTCGGGATCGTCGGAGAAGGCGACCGAGGCATCCTTCGCGTCGCGGCCGATCGCCTCCAGCAGCGCGTGCGCCTGCTCGTCGACGTCCTCCTGGCTGTCGCCGCTGAACTGCAGCAGCAGCCAGCTGTCGCCCTCGGGAAGGGTGCGGAGCGAGTCGAGGTAGGCGTGCTCCTCGCGCATCAGCTGGGCCATCCGCCCGTCCAGGGCCTCCAGCTGGCCGGGAGAACAGTGCTTCAGCAGCCGGGGTACGTCGTCGGCGGCGCGGCAGATGTCCTCGTAACCGAGGACGAGCAGGGACCGGCTGGGCGGTACCGGGACGAGATCGAGTTCGGCGCGCAGGACGGTCACCAGGGTGCCCTCGCTGCCGACCAGGGCCTTGGCGAGGTCGAAGCCGTTCTCCGGCAGCAGGGAGTCGAGGTTGTAGCCGGACACCCGGCGCGGGATCCTGGGGTAGCCGTGCCGGATGTCGGCCAGATGACCGGCGACGATGCGGTCCAGTCCGTCGTAGACCTCGGCCCGGCGCCCGCCCTCGGCGGCGATCCGCGCACGCTCGGCGCCGGACGTAGGCCCCACCCACATGCGCAGGCCGTCATAGGTAAGGACCTCCAGCCGGCGCACGTTGTCCACGGTCTTGCCGTACGCCTGCGCGGAGGCCCCGCACGAGTTGTTGCCGATCATGCCGCCCAGGGCGCAGTGGCTGTGGGTCGAGGGTTTCGGCCCGAACTGCGGGCGGTGGTCGGACAGCCGCCGGTTGAGTTCGTCCAGGACGATGCCGGGTTCCACCACGCACGAACGGGTCTCGGGGGTGACGGAGACGACGGCCTCGACACCGCGCGGGATCACGACGCCGATCGGCACCTGCCGGTAGTTGGAGCCGTCCGTGGAGTACGCGCCCCCGGTGCCTGCGTCGAAGCGGACCTCGGCATCGGTCTCATGGCGCAGCGCCGCTGCCGGCCCGGCCTCGTCCACGGGGGCTGCGCGTGCCTCGCCCGCACGCCTGCTCATGGTCGCTCTCCGGTCCTCGCACTGGCATCCGTCCGCTGACTCGGACACCGGGTACCCCGGCGGCGCGGAGGCAACAGCGATCCGCCGGAGTACCCGAGCGTACGGACGAGGAGAGACCTCGGCTCACGGGCAAGGAGCGGTCGAGGATCAGGCGGGTACTCCCTCGGAAGCCATGAGGACCGTGGAGCGTGCCTGATGCCGGCGCTCATAGTCCAGCACCCGCCGGGTGACCCGCTCGGTGGCCTCACCGAGGCGCTTGAGGATCTCGTCCTCGTCCATGCCGTCGTACCCGGGCCACGGCTCGGGCCCGAGCAGGTCCGCGATCCTGCTCAGGACCGCGGGGCGCGCCGCATGAGAGCGCTCGTAGGCGCCGACCGTGGCGAGATCCGTCTGGTGCAGCTGCGGCAGCCGGTCGAGGATCGTCCTGGCGCCGAGCCGCCGGTAGTCGGAGATCGGCAGTTCCATCTCCGAGATGAGGGCACCGTCCGGCGCACCCCGAAGCCGGTCCGCTCCCGGCATGCGCTCGGCGGTTTCCCGCAGCCAGTGGCTCCATTCGCGCACCGCATGGGCGACGCCGCCGGCGGCCGGGCTCTCGGCGGCCACGACCGCCGCCTCGGCCTGCTGTTCGAGGCTGTTGCCCAGTTCCTCCAGCGTCTCCTCGCCGTCGCGGCGAATGGAGCGCAGCAGTTCCGAACTGACGCTGTCCCGGGCCTTCTGCGCGATCCGCTCGGCCGCCCGGCAGATCGCCACCCCGAAGGCGGTGACCGCGTACTCGTCCTGGGCGTTGTTGAGCAATTGCTGCTCTGCGGCCGTTCCCCGCCCCCGCAGCAGGGCGTTCGGGACGACCCACACCGTTTCCAGGGTCAGCCGGGCCGCGTGCTCGGCGATGTGCCGGACGTTCCCGGCAGCCGTCTGCACCAGCCCACGGGGCTTCAAGAAGTTCAGCCGTTCGTCGAGGAGATACACATGGCCCCGGGCATCCCCCATGCGACGCTCCAGGATCTCCCGGTACTCCCCGACGGGGGTGACGGCGAGGTGGGCTCTGAAACGGCCGGCGAGCGCCGCCTCGGCCTCACGGACCTCACGCAGTGCCTGAACAAGCATGTCTGTGGCTACGGTCATCACGTTTCCTTCGGCTGGTGCGATGCTCGCAACAATCGGACCGGCTGGATGGCCGGCCCGGCCTCCTCACGGTGCCCCGAAACGACCGCCCCCGCATCTCGCGGGGTACGGATGGAGCAGCGCTGCCGACAGCACGTGAACGCGTCCGTCGCGCGGCGTGTCGCGCAGGCCACCCCGCACATCCCCCTGATGCCGCAGCTGACCTGCCCGACGATGCGCTACCGACAACCAACCCGCCGCCCCTCGGGGTGGCGGTCTCCGGCGAGCAGTCCTGCCGGCCGGCGGGCCGACTCGCCGACTCGCCGACCTGATGACCGCCGTCGAGCCGGCCGCGAGGCTTGCCACCGCCTTGGACGAGAACGGTGGCGCCGCGCAGTCGCCCGACCTCGACCGGGCGGAGAAGACGCCGCCGCCCGTACGCCGCCCCGATCCGGCCGGATGCCGGCTGCACGGCCCGTGGTGCGACACGCCCGAGGCGAATCGTTGCGTCAGGGGCGGGGCGGAGGCACAGTGAAGCCCCGGTCAAGACGCGGCTGGCTGATCCTTCCCCACCCAGGAAGTCCGATCCCCAGGAAGTCCGATCCCATGGAAAACGGCCAGCTGTCCCGTGCCCGGGCCCGCCCCGGCCACCCGGCCCCGCTTCTTCTGACGCAGACCGTGCACGAGCACCGGCCCGAGACCGGCGCGCTCAGTGTCCTGAAGGCCCGGGGCACGGTCGACGCCTCCAACGCCATGGCGTTCTCCGAAGCGGTCGCCGAGCACATCGCCCGAGCCGACCGGGCCGGCGAACACCCCGTGCTGGACCTGACCGAGGTGTACCTCGCCTGCGCGGCCGCTGTGCGGTCCATGGACCGGGCGACCGGGGTCCTCGCCTTCTCCGGCCGCGTCCTGCCCGTCGTACAGCCCCGGCCGCATGTGCGGGAGGCGCTGCGCGCGGCGGGCCTGCCGGGCGTCCGGGTGCACGCCACGATGGCGTCCGCCCTGAACTCCCTGGACCCCCTGACTCTCGTGCACTCCCCGGAGGCCCGCCGGCGCCCCGGCCCGCCCCCCGGCGGCACCGATTGGTGACCACGGCGGTCCGGCCCCCGCCCGGCGCGGTGGATGGCGCGGCCGGGGGCCGGGCACCTACCGTGCACACAGGTCAGGAAGAGGCCCATCGAGTTCTGCGCGACATCTTGTCCGGGTGATGCCATGAAACCCTCTTCCGACCCGTCCACCGCCCCGGCCCCGCTCGTCATCGAGTCGTCCGTCGTCGACGGACTGCCCGCCGAGGAAGCCCTGCTGCTGCGCATCTCCGGCAGCCTCGACACCGCGGGGGCCCATGCCTGGGCGGCGGCGCTGCGCGGCCACCTCGAAGAGGCGGACCGCGCGGGCCTGCGGCCCGTCCTGGACATGGCGCATGTGCAGCTCGGTGGCGCCGCGGTGCTGCACACGCTCAGCGAGACGACCCGGTCGCGCACCGGACGCCCGGACCTGATCATCGTCCGCGCCCGGCCCGGAGTACGGGAGGCGGTGCATCTCGCCCGGCTGGACGGCGTCCGGCTCTACGCCACCCTCGACGAGGCGCTGCGGGAGCTGGCCCGCGCCGCCGCCCGCGTGGAGGACCTGCCGGCCTGGCGCTCGCAGATGGCGGATCCGCTGCGGCCCAGCTACGACGATCTCCGCAAGGAGGTCCGCGCGCTGCGCGCCCGGGTGCGCACCGCCCCGGTCATCGGCATGGCGCAGGGCGTGCTCATGGTCCGCTACGGCCTGCCGGACTCCGGCAGCGCCTTCCGGGCGCTGTGCGAGGCCTCGCAGCGGTTCAACGTGCCGCTGCGGGTCCTGGTCTCCGCCGTGGTGGTGGCCCGGCCCCCGGACGGCGAGCTGTGGTTCCCGGGCCGTCGCCCCCTGCCCGTGCCGCCGCTGCGCATCCTGGCGCGCGCCGACCGGGACCCCCGCTACCGGGGCCGGATGATCGACGCCGTCCTGCACGAGGCGCTGGCCCTGGGGCGCGCACCGGCCGGGTACGTGCGGCTCGTCGACCCGGCCGGGAACGCGCTGATGCTGGAGAATCACCGGGGCTGCGCGGACCCGTTCCTCGACCACCTCGTGCGCGGCCGCGACGAGGACACGGCCGACGCCGTGGCCCGCCTGCGCGGACGACGGGTGTGCGTGCCCGACGTGGCCGACGGCGCGCTGCTCTCCGAGGAGTGCCGGCGGGTCCTGCTGACCTCGGGCACCCGCGCCCTGCAGAGCATCCCGGTGCTGTCCTCGGCCGGCTCGTGCACCGGCGTGATCACCCTGCACTGGCCCGACGCCGGGCACCGGCCCACCGACGGCGAGGCCGAGACCCTCGGTGTACTGGCCGCCGACACCGCGGCCTGGCTGAGCTGGTACCACCGCACGGTACTCCTCGACGCCCTCGAACACCTCCACCGGACGGTGACCGCCTCGACGTAGTCCCGCGCCCGCTCGGCGTACGACACCTGGTGCCCCGGCCAGGGCCCCGCAGGCACTACGCTCACCGGTATGCGGATCTCGGTCTCCTCCGACATGGACGAACCCGTGGCCCGTCAGCTCCTCGCCGAGCTGCGGCGCCGCGGTCACGAGGTACGGACGCACGGCGCCCTGCGGCCCGGCGCCGACGCGCAGTGGGCGGCCTGCTCGGAGGCGGCCGCCCGGGACGTGGCCGACGGCGCCGCCGATCAGGCCGTGGTGTGCTGCTGGACCGGTACCGGCGCCTCCATCGCGGCCAACAAGGTGCCCGGCGTACGCGCCGCGCTGTGCACGGACGCCGTCACGGCGGACGGCGCGCGCCGCTGGAACGACGCCAACGTCCTCGCGCTGAGCCTGCGCCTGACATCCGCACCGCTGCTGGCGGAGATCCTCGACGCCTGGTTCGCCGGCGAGCCCAGTCAGGACCCCGAGGACCGGCAGAACGTGGACCGCGTCGGCCGCCTGGACGCCGCCCGGACGGATTCGTAGCCGCGGGACGGGCCGAGCCGGGCCGGCCGGACGGGCCGGGATTCAGTGGGCGCCGAGACCGCCGCCGCCGAACGAGCCGCTGGAACCCCGGCTCCAGCGCGGACGCTCCTTGGACGCGCTCGGCCTGCTGTCCATGTTGCTCAGCTCGTACGGGGTGAGCGGGCGACCGCCCTTGGGCATCTGGGGAACCTCCTGGGATTCCCTGTTCTCCCGGACTTCGCGCACCGGACCCTCCGGCGGCAGCTTGGGCTGTTCCTCGGGGCGCGGCCGAGGGGACTCGCGGTACTTGACGCGGGAGTTCATCCAGAAGCCGCCGGCGAGCAGCGCCAGCACACCCAGGGCCACGACGAACAGGACGAGGCTCATCAGGCCGCTCGCTGCGGCCAGCTGCATCGATGCGGTACTCATAGGATAGGGATACCCCGCCCAGAACTGGACGAACCGGACACTTTGCGTGACGACCGGTCGACGGGCGGCGACCTCGCGCTCCGCGGAATTGGACCGGGGCGTGTCATTCCCTATTTCTGGAACACGTTCTACGGTGTGCGCCGTCAGGACCGCCCTTGGGGAGCCTGGAGGCGCCGTGCATCTCGACCACACGCCCGAGCAGCAGCGACTGCGCGCCGAACTGCGCGCCTACTTCGCACAGCTGGTCCCGGACAACGCCTACGCCCGCTATGTCGACCCGGCCGCGCAGAAGCGCTTCTACCGGGACACCATCCGCCGCCTCGGCGCGGACGGCTGGCTCGGCGTCGGCTGGCCCGAGGAGTACGGCGGGCGGGGCATGACGGCGATGGATCAGTTCATCTTCTTCGACGAGGCCGCGCAGGCCGGCGTACCGCTGCCGCTGATGGCGCTGAACACCGTCGGCCCGACGCTCATGCGCTACGGCACCGACGAACAGAAGGCGTACTTCCTGCCGCGCGTCCTCTCCGGCGAGATCGACTTCGCGATCGGCTACAGCGAACCGGACGCCGGCACCGACCTGGCCGCCCTGAAGACCAGGGCCGTACGCGACGGCGACGAATATGTCGTCAACGGGCAGAAGATCTGGACGACCAACGGCGACACGGCGGACTGGGTCTGGCTCGCCGTGCGCACCGACCCCGCCGCCCCGCCGCACAAGGGCATCACCATGCTGTTGGTGCCGACCTCCGATCCGGGCTACTCCTGCACGGTGATCAACACGCTCGCCTCCCACGACACCACCGCGAGCTACTACGAGAACATCCGCGTCCCGGTCTCCCGGCGCGTCGGCGAGGAGAACCAGGGCTGGCGGCTGATCACCAACCAGCTCAACCATGAACGCGTCACCCTCGCCGCCCACGGCACCATGGCCATCCGCGCCCTGTACGACGTGCAGCGCTGGGCGCGGGAGACCAAGCTCGCCGACGGCCGCCGGGTCGCCGACCTGCCCTGGGTCCGCCGGCTGCTGGCCCGTACCCACACCCGGCTCGACGCGATGAAGCTCATGAACTGGCAGATGGTCACGGCCGTCCAGGAGAGCACGCTCACCCCGCAGGACGCCTCCGCCGTCAAGGTCTACGGCTCCGAGGCCCGCCGCGACGCCTACGCCTGGCTCATGGAGATCGTCGCCGCCGCGGGCCCCCTGAAGGAGGGCTCGGCCGGCGCCGTCCTCCACGGCGAGCTGGAACGCGGCTACCGCTCGGCGGTCATCTTCACCTTCGGCGGCGGCAACAACGAGATCCAGCGCGAGATAATCTCCTGGATCGGCCTGGGAATGCCGAGGGTGCGGCGCTAGCGGGACCTGTCGGCAGAGAAAGGTGACATCCAGCGGTGGTGGTCATACCCGAGGCCATGGGCGACCCCGGCCTGTTCACGCCGGACTCCGTGACCTGGCAGATGCACGGCGACCCCATGATGTGGGTCGCCGGTGTCCGCGCGCTCTACCTCCAGGCCCTGCACCCGCGCGCCGTCCGCGGCGTCATGCAGAACTCCGACTTCCGGCGCGACGCCTGGGGCCGGCTCATGCGCACCGCCCACTTCGTCGGCACGACGACATACGGCACCACCGAGGCCGCCGAACGCGCAGGCGCCCGCGTACGGAAGATCCACAGCATGCTCACGGCGACCGACCCGGACACCGGCGAGCGGTACGGCATCGACGAACCCGGACTGCTGCTGTGGGTGCACTGCGCGGAGATCGACTCCTATCTGCAGGTGCTGCGCCGCTCCGGCTTCCCGCTCACCGACGCCCAGGCCGACCGGTACATCGCCGAACACCGGATCAGCGCACGCCTGGTGGGCCTCGACCCGCAGACCGTACCGGCGAGCCGGGCCGAACTCGCCGCATACTTCGCCACGGTGCGGCCGGAGCTGGCCGTGGGAGACGAGGCACGCGCCGTGGACGACTTCCTGCTCCGCCCGCCGACGCATGTGCTCCTCGTACCGGCGCGCGAGGTGCTGTGGCGGCGTGTGGCGCAGTTGGCCTACGCCGCGCTGCCTCCGTACGCCCATGAGCTGTACGGCAGACCGGCTCCCGCACCCGCTGTCGTCACCCGCCGGCTGCGGGCCACGGGCACGCTTCTACGGTGCGTTCCCGCACGTGTGCGCTGGCAGCTGCCGCCCAAACACATCCTGCGCGCCATGGCGAGGCTCGGCCCCGGGGCACGTCCGGCGCCGTACAAAGTCGGGCGATAGGCCGCCATACTGGACGAGCAGGGGGTGTGGCGGGGTGCGGCCGGGCGCGGCCCGGGGCAGCTTCCCGGCAGCGGGGCGGTTGGCGACGGGGGCGGCGGATCGCTATGGGGGAGAACAGGCTGGTTCAGGACCGGTACCGGCTGCTCGACCTGATCGGGCGGGGCGGGATGGGCGAGGTGTGGCGGGCCCGGGACGAGTCCCTGGGCCGGCAGGTCGCGGTGAAATGCCTCAAGCCGCTGAGCCCGTACGGCGATCCGTCCCTCACCCGCGTCCTGCGGGAACGGTTCCGCCGTGAGGCCCGGGTGGCCGCCGCCCTCTCGCACCGCGGGGTGACCGTCGTCCATGACTTCGGTGAGTCCGACGGGATCCCGTACCTGGTGATGGAGCTGCTGGAGGGCCGTGACCTGAGCCGGCTGCTGGAGGACAACAAGGGGCATCCGCTGCCCGTGGACGATGTGCAGGACATCGCCGCCCAGGTCGCCGCCGCACTCGCCTACACCCACCGACAAGGCGTCGTGCACCGCGACTTGAAGCCGGCCAACATCGTGCGGCTGACCGACGGCACCGTGAAGATCTGCGACTTCGGCATCGCCCGCCTCGGCCACGACATCGGCCTCACCGCCCGGCTGACCGGCACCGGCGTGGCCCTCGGCACCCCGCACTACATGTCCCCGGAGCAGATCGTCGGCGACGAGGTCGACCGGCGCAGCGATCTGTACTCGCTGGGCTGCGTGCTGTACGAAATCGCCACCGGCGCACCGCCGTTCGACCTGGAGGACGCCTGGGCGGTCCTCATCGGCCACCGCGACACCCCGCCCCGGCCTCCGCGCGAACGGCGCCCGGAGCTGCCCGGCCACCTGGAGGAGATCATCCTCGGCCTGCTGGCCAAGCAGCCCGAGGAACGACCGGACGACGCGGGGGAGTTGGTCCGCCGGATCCGGGAGGGCCGTACAACGGCCGTCCCCGGTACGGCCGCAGGACCCGCGCTCCCCGAGGCCGGAGTGCGCCTGCCGCGCTGGACCCAGGGCATGACCACCGGCCACAAGGCGCTCGGCGCCGGGCTCGGCGCGCTGCCCCCGGACGCCGGGGCGGCCCTGTCGGACCGATGGGCCGGGCGGACCGCCGCCGCACCGGTGACCGTGCTCCCTGCCGTACCGCAGAAGGTGCCGCTCCCCGCCGTGCCGTCTGAGGTGCAGCTCCCTGCCGTGCCGCCGAAGGAGCCCCGCTTCGCCGTGCCGCCGAAGGTGCCGTCCCCCGCTGTGCCGCCGGAAGCTCTCATGGCCCTCGCCGCGCGGCAGCGCGATGCGGTCCGGCTGGCCGGGCTCGGCCGGTGGGCCGAGGCGGCCGAGGCACACGGAGCCGTGACCGCCGAGCGGGCCGCGCTGCTCGGTGCCGACCGCCCCGAGACACTGGCGAGCCGCTACGAGACCGCCTTCGCCCTCGTCCGCGCCGGCCGCGTCGCCGAGGCGCTGGCCGCCTATACCGACCTCGCCGAGACCAGAGCGCGCGTGCTCGGCGCCGACCACTGCGACACCCTCGCCGCCCGCCAGGAGACCGCCTATGCCCTGGGGCGGCTGGGCCGCCACTTCGAGGCCCACCAGCTCTACGCGGAGGTGCTGGCCGCCCGGGTGCGCGCCATGGGCCCCGACCACCCCGACACCCTGCGCTGCCGCCACAACCTCGCCTGCACCCTCGGCCGGCTCGGCCGCCTGGAGGACGCCTGCCGTACGGCCCTGGAGGTGGCCGCCGCCCGGGCCCGGGTACTCGGCCCCGACCACCCCGAAACCCTGGTCTCGCGCTGCGAAGTCGCCTACGCCCAGGGCCAGTCGGGCCGCTGGGAGGAGGCGCTGCGCATCTATCGCGAGGTCGCGGCGGCCCGGGGGCGCGTGCTCGGCGCCGATCACCCCGACACCCTCGCCGCCCGCTACGAGACCGCCCTCAGCCTCGGTCGCCTCGGCCGCAGCGCGGACGCCCTGCGTCTGTACCGGGAGCTGATCGTGGACCGTTCCCGTGTCCAGGGCCCCACCCACCCGGAGACACTCCGGGCCCGGCACGGCCTCGGGGTCAACCTCGGCCGGCTGGGCCGCTGGGAGGAAGCCCTGACCGAGGCACGGGACGTCTGTCTGCTCCGCGAGCAGACCCTGGGGCCCGCCCACCCCGACACGCTCGTCAGCCGACGCGAGGTCGCCGTCGCCCTGGGCTGGCTGGGCCGCTGGGCGGAGGCCCTCACCGAGTACCGGCGGGTCACCGCCACCCGCGAGCAGCTCCTCGGCCCGGACCACCCGGACACCCTCGCCGGCCGCAGCGACGAGGCCCACTGCCTGGAGCGCCTCGGCCGGGGCACCGAGGCCGGCGAGCTGTACCGCAGGGTCGCGGTGATCCGCCGCCGCTCCGCGTCCGAGGGCACCTGACCCCGCTCGGGGCGGCGGCGCGTGGCCATGGCCGGGGCCCACCTCTGGCCGCCGTGGATCATCACGTGTTACGAAGAACCATGGCTGCCAACGAGCACACCCGCACCTACGACGCCGTCATCGTCGGCGGTGGACACAACGGCCTGGTCGCCGCCGCCTACCTGGCCCGGGCAGGCCGCTCGGTGCTGGTGCTGGAACGGCTGGACCACACCGGCGGCGCCGCCGTCTCCACCCGCCCGTTCGCCGGCGTCGACGCCCGGCTGTCGCGTTACTCCTACCTGGTCAGCCTGCTGCCGCGGAAGATCGTGCGCGATCTCGGGCTCGACTTCCGGGTCCGCTCCCGCACCATCTCCTCGTACACCCCGGCCGAGCGGGACGGCCGGCCCACCGGACTGCTCGTCGGCGGCGGCGAGCAGCGCACCCGGGAGGCCTTCGCCCGGCTGACCGGCGGCGAGCGCGAGTACGCGGCCTGGCAGCGCTTCTACGGCATGACCGCGAGCGTGGCCCAGCGGGTCTTCCCCACCCTCACCGAGCCCCTGCCCACCCGCGACGAACTGCGTCGCCGCATCGACGACGACACCGCCTGGCGGGCCCTGTTCGAGGAACCGATCGGCGTCGCCGTGGAGGAGGACTTCGCCGACGACCTGGTCCGGGGCGTGGTCCTCACCGACGCCCTGATCGGCACCTTCGCCGACGCCCACGACCCCACCCTGGTCCAGAACCGCTGCTTCCTCTACCACGTCATCGGCGGCGGCACCGGCGCCTGGGACGTGCCCGTCGGCGGCATGGGCGCCCTCACCGACGCGCTCGCCGCCGCGGCCCGCTCGGCGGGCGCGGTCCTCGCGACCGGACACGAGGCGGTCCGGATCGCCACCGACGGACACACCGCCGAGGTCACCTACCGGACGGCCGACGGCGAGGGCGTAGCCGCCGCCCGGCACGTCCTGGTGAACGCCTCCCCGCAGGAGCTGGCAGTCCTGACGGGGGAGTCGTCGCCCGAGCCCGCCGAGGGCGCCCAGCTCAAGGTCAACATGCTGCTCACCCGGCTACCGAAGCTGCGCGACCCGGCCGTCGATCCCCGCGAGGCCTTCGCCGGCACCTTCCACATCGCCGAGGGCTACGCGCAGCTCGCCATGGCCCACGCCCAGGCCGCCGCCGGTGAACTCCCCGCCGTCCCGCCCTCGGAGATCTACTGCCACTCCCTGACCGACCCCACCATCCTCGGCCCCGACCTCGCCGAGCGCGGCTACCAGACGCTCACCCTGTTCGGACTGCACACTCCGGCCCGGCTCTTCGACCGGGACAACGACGCCGTACGCGAGGAGCTGCTGAAGTCGACCCTCGACCAGCTCGACGCCCATCTGGCCGAACCCCTCGCCGACTGCCTTGCCACCGACACCGACGGCCGCCCCTGCATCGAGGCGAAGACCCCGCTCGACCTCGAACGGGACCTCAGGCTGCCCGGCGGCAACATCTTCCACCGGGCGCTGTCCTGGCCGTACGCCCAGGAGGACACGGGCCGTTGGGGAGTGGAGACCCGGCATCCGAACGTCCTGCTGTGCGGCGCGGGCGCGGTGCGCGGGGGAGGGGTGAGCGGGGTGCCGGGGCACAACGCGGCGATGGCGGTGCTGGAGGCGACCCCGCAATGACGACCCTCAACGGGATCTGGCGGAACGTCAGGAAACTCTTCCCTCCTCCGGTCGGCTGCGGCATCCTGCGCCCATGCAGACGGAGCTGAGCAGGAAACTGGGAGTCGAGCACGCCGTCTTCGGCTTCACGCCGTTCCCCGCCGTCGCCGCGGCCATCAGCCGCGCCGGCGGCTTCGGCGTGCTCGGCGCGGTCCGCTACACCGCCCCCGACGACCTCAAACGCGACCTGGACTGGCTCGACGCGCACGTCGGCGGCCGGCCCTATGGGCTGGACGTCGTCATGCCGGCGAAGAAGGTCGAAGGGGTCACGGAGGCCGATGTCGAGGCCATGATCCCTGAGGGGCACCGGCAGTTCGTGCGCGAGACCCTCGCCAAGTACGGCGTCCCCGAGCTGGCCGAGGGCGAGGCGTCCGGGTGGCGCATCACGGGCTGGATGGAGCAGGTCGCCCGCACCCAGCTCGACGTCGCCCTCGACTATCCGATCCGGCTCCTCGCCAACGCCCTCGGCTCCCCGCCCGCCGACGTCGTCGCCCGCGCCCACGACCGGAACATCATGGTCGCCGCCCTCGCGGGCAGCGCCCGGCACGCCCGCAAACACCAGGAGGCGGGGATCGACATCGTGGTCGCCCAGGGCTACGAAGCCGGCGGCCACACCGGCGAGATCGCCACGATGGTGCTCACTCCGGAGGTCGTGGAGGCCGTACACCCGCTGCCCGTGCTGGCGGCCGGAGGCATCGGCAGCGGACAACAGGTGGCCGCCGCCCTCACACTCGGCGCGCAAGGCGTGTGGCTGGGCTCCCTATGGCTGACCACCACAGAGGCCGACCTGCACGCGCCCGCCCTCACCCGCAAGCTCCTCGCCGCCGGGTCCGGCGACACCGTCCGCTCCCGTGCCCTCACCGGCAAGCCCGCGCGCCAGCTCCACACCGAGTGGACCGACGCCTGGGACGACCCGTCCGGACCCGGCACCCTGCCCATGCCGCTGCAGGGCCTGCTGGTGGCCGAGGCGGTCTCCCGGATCCAGAAGTACGAGGTCGAACCGCTGCTCGGCACGCCGGTCGGCCAGATCGTCGGCCGGATGAACAGCGAACGCAGCGTCCAGGCCGTCTTCGACGACCTCACCCGCGGCTTCGAACAAGCCGTGGACCGCGTCAACCGTATCGCCGGAAGGAGCGGCCAGTCGTGAGCACACCCCTCGCCGGTTTCTGGGCCCAGGCCGCCCAGCAGCCCGACCGCACGGTCCTCGTCGCCCCCGACGGCGAGGAGTGGAGCGCCCGGCGCCTGCACGCCGCCGCCAACCGGCTCGTCCACGGGCTGCGCGCGGCCGGCCTGGAGCGCGGCGACGCCTTCGCCGTCGTCCTGCCCAACGGCGTCGAGTTCGTCACCGCCTATCTGGCCGCCACCCAGGCCGGCCTCTATCTGGTCCCGGTCAACCACCACCTCGTCGGCACCGAGATCGCCTGGATCGTCGCCGACTCCGGGGCCAGGGTGCTCATCGCCCACGAGCGGTTCAGCGAGGCCGCGCGGGCCGCCGCCGACGAGGCGGGCCTGCCCGCCTCCCACCGGTACGCGGTCGGCGAGGTCGAGGACTTCCGTCCGTACGCCGAACTCCTCGACGGGCAAACCGAGTCCGCACCCGACGGCCGTGAACTCGGCTGGGTCATGAACTACACCTCCGGCACGACGGGACGCCCGCGCGGCATCCGCCGCCCACTGCCCGAGAAGGCCCCGGAAGAGGCCTACCTCGGCGGTTTCCTCGGCATCTTCGGCATCAGGCCGTTCGACGACAACGTCCACCTGGTCTGCTCGCCGCTTTACCACACGGCCGTCCTGCAGTTCGCGGGCGCGTCCCTGCACATCGGCCACTGTCTGGTGCTGATGGACAAGTGGACCCCCGAGGAGATGCTCCGCCGTATCGACACCCACAGCTGCACCCACACCCATATGGTCCCGACCCAGTTCCATCGCCTGCTGGCCCTCCCCGATGAGGTGAAGGCCCGCTACGACGTGACATCCATGCGGCACGCCATCCATGGCGCCGCCCCCTGCCCCGACCACGTCAAACGCGCCATGATCGACTGGTGGGGGCACTGTGTGGAGGAGTACTACGCGGCCAGCGAGGGCGGCGGCGCCTTCGCCACCGCCGAGGACTGGCTGAAGAAGCCCGGCACCGTCGGCAAGGCCTGGCCCATCAGCGAACTCGCGGTCTTCGACGACGACGGCAACCGCCTCGCGCCCGGCGAACTCGGCACCGTCTACATGAAGATGAGCACCGGCGGATTCTCGTACCACAAGGACGAGGCCAAGACCCGCAAGAACCGCATCGGCGACTTCTTCACCGTCGGCGACCTCGGCTATCTGGACGAGGACGGCTATCTCTACCTCCGCGACCGCAAGATCGACATGATCATCTCCGGCGGCGTCAACATCTACCCGGCAGAGATCGAGTCCGTGCTGCTCTCCCACCCGGCCGTCGCCGACGCGGCCGCCTTCGGCATCCCGCACGACGACTGGGGCGAGGAGGTCAAGGCCGTGGTCGAACCGGCCCCGGACCACGAACCCGGCCCGGCCCTAGCCGCCGCCCTGCTCGACCACTGCGCGGGGCAACTCGCGGGCTACAAGCGGCCCAAGAGCGTCGACTTCATCACCGAGATGCCCCGCGACCCCAACGGCAAGCTCTACAAGCGGCGGTTGCGGGAACCGTACTGGGAGGGGCGGACGCGGATGGTGTGAGCGGGCCGGCAGGGCGATCGAGCCGACCGCTTCAAGGGCGACGGCGAGGCTGGTTCTCCAGGAAACCGGCGAGGCCGGCGGCGTCGGTACCGATCTTGCGATAGACACTGGACAGCAGCTGCCGCACACCTTGCTCGGTGAGGCGCAGCTGCTTGGCGATGACCGCCACGGGGTGTCCCTGGACGGTCAGTTCGGCGGTGCGGCGTTCCCGAGCGGTCAGGGTGTCCGCCGGCACATAGCGCAGCGGCAGCGGACGCATGCCAGCCGCCGAGAGTTCCGCCCTGGCCCGGCCGGCGAGTGCCTCGGCCCCGCAGTGCACGGCGCCTTCCAGGCCCTGGTAGAGCCGATCGGCGGCCTCCTGAAGCCGCCCGTTGCGGGACAGCGCGGCACCGTGGTCGATCTGGGCGCGGGCGAGTTCGTAGGCGGCGGGCGACTGCTCCAGGTGGTCGACGGCCTCCGCGTACAGGTCCAGTGCCGCAGGCCCGCCGGTCACCTCGGCGAGGGTGTGCAGGGCCTGCCCGATGGTGGAGGCGGCGCCGAAGTCCCGGGCGCGCTTCACGGCGTCCTGGGCGTGGCCGACCGCTTCCCGCGGGGCGGTGGGGGCGAGCGCGGAGGCGAGGCGGAGCTGCCACGAGCACCAGGCCGGATTCCGCCAGGCCCGATTGTCCAGCCAGTCCCCGACCGAGGACAACAGCAGCGCTGCCTCGGCGTGCCGTCCCTCCGCCAGGAGCAGTTCCGCGTACACGGTGCGCGGGTCGGGATAGATGACGGCGTTCGGAGTCGTCTCGCCGAAGTGGCGCTCGTCGGCGAGGGCCCGCGCCTCGGTGACACGCCCTCGGGCCAGCAGGGTCTGGATCAGGATGCCGACGGCGAACCACAGGGCGGGCAGGGCCCCCGCCACCTTGTCGGCGATGCGCAGACCCTCCCGGACGAGATCCTCGGCTTCGGCCAGGCAGCCCCGGTGGTAGCGGATGTAGCCGGCGAGGGTCTGGCCGAGCGCCAGATGGGAGCCGCGCCAGCCCTTGGCCACGCATTCGGCGATCCCCTTGTTGAACAGCTCCTCGGCCCGCCGCGGCTGGTCGCCGTACATGAACACCAGGGCGACCGACACGGGCACCTCGAAACCGTGGTTCTCGTCGGTCCAGCTCATCCCGCCGCGCAGGGCCCGCTCGGCATACGTGAGCGCGGTCTGCCGTGGCTCGCCGCGCTTGACGGCATCCCAGGCGCGCAGCCCCAGGATGTAGCGCTCCTCCAGGCCGGGTCCGGACAACTGCTCGGCCAGCCGCGCCAGAGTCCGGGAGCGGGCGGGGGAGTCGGGGTCGTCGGTGCGGACCATGCTCCAGACGAACTGATCGGCCTGCATCCGCAGTTTGACACGCGGATTCTTGGCCTGCCGCGCCTCCTTGGCGGCCACGGTCACGGCCTCGGCGAGCCGATCGGTGTGAGCCAGAGCCTGCGTCAGCCGAAAGACGATGGAGGCACGCAGATCGGGGTCGACGTCGCGCTGCGCCAGGGCCTGGCGCAGATGCCGCACCGTGGCCGTGGGCTCGATCAGGAACGTGGCGCACGCGAGTTCGTGAAGGAGTGCGGCACGGTCCTCGGGAAGAGGCGGCTCCTGCAGCGCGCGGGTCAGCAGGCGCCCGGCGGCCTCGGTCGCCCCGGCGCGGAGGTACTCGCGAGCCGCTGCGCGCAGACACGCGACGGTCTCGGGACTGCCCTCGCAGGGCACCTCCAGCAGATGCCGGGCGGCGGCGGTGGGGCCGTATCCCGCGGCCAGCACGGTCTGCGCGGCGGTGTTGTGCAGACCGACGCGGAAGCCCGTGCGGATGGACCGGTAGATCGTCGTGGCGATCAGCGGGTGGACGAACTCCAGCTCACCCTCGGTGCCGCGGCCGTCGGCAAGGATCCGGGCCGCGCGCAGCTTCTGGGTCGCCTCGGCGGTCGCCTCCTCGCCCAGCACCGCGATGGTCGCGGCGAGCCGGGGTGAGAACGGCGAACCCAGTACGGCCGCGGTGTGCGCGAAGCGGACGGTCGCCGTGTCGAGCCGTTCCAGACGCTCGATCAGCCCTGGCCCCTTGATCGCGGCGGCGAGTTCGCGCATCGCGGGGAGGTCGTCCTCGGTGCCCCTGAGGTTCCGCTCGGCGAGTCCGATCGCCAGTTCCACCGCTTCGAACGGGCTGCCGCTCGTGGCCGACCAGCATTCCTTGCAGAACCGGTCCTCGGCCTCCTCTCCGATTTCGTCCCTGACGATCTGTGCCACGCCGTCAGCGGTGAGCAGCGCCAGGTCGTGGGGACGGTCCCCTTGGTGCCCGGCCAACGCGCGGAGTGCGCCCTCGGACGGCAGTTCGTCGGGCCGGTACGCGACCACGATCAGCAGCGGAAGGTTCTCCACCCGTGGCGCGAAGGAGGCGAGCCAGCTCAGCGATTCGGCGTCCGCCCAGTGCAGGTCGTCCAGGAGCAGGACGACAGGCGCCTTCTTCACCGTGAGGCGTGTCATGACCCAGTCGAGACCTTCGCGGACCCCGGTCGGATCCGGCGCGGGGGAGGGGCCCCTCGCTTCGAGACCGAGCACGGCGGCGACGATGTCGTACCAACTGCCCAGGAAGGCACGGAGTTCCGCACCGTCCATCATGGCCAGCGAGGGCTGCACCAACTGGCGCACCACTCGGAACGCCGACCCCTGTTCCGCCTCCCCGCCTCTGCCGGACAGCACGGTGAATCCCTGGGCCGCGGCCCGCGCACGTGCTTCCATGACGAGTGCCGTCTTGCCCAGTCCGGCCGGCCCGGTGAAGGCGAGGAGCCCCCTGCGCCTGGCTCGCGGCACACCGTCCGTGGCGCGCCGCAGCTCCTGGAAAGCGGCGTCGAGAGCCTGAAGTTCCCGCTGGCGCTCGATCAACGCGCGTTGCTCGGTGATCGGTTGCCGCGGCCCCATCGCCATGTGCCGTACCGCCTTCTGTCGTTCGGCCAGGGACAGCCGAGGGTACGCCTCACGGCGGTGGGGCAGGCGGGATTGGCCTCCATGGGGTGAATCATTGGCTACGGGTGGGAAAATGCCCGCCCGCCGGGTACGGGACCCGGATGCACACTTCCTGGTGACGTCGTCGCCGCAGGGCGACCGGGGCGACTACGGGATGGCGGGTACCGACGCCACGTCCGCGTACCGCGGCACGGTGCGGGACCAGTGGTAGCACCCGCGGATCCAGCCGGTCATGCCCTCCACATAGCCGACGCCCGCGGGGCTCAACTCCGGCTTGATCTCCGCGTAGAGCCTCTGGAACTCCTCGATCGTGCCGTTGATCTCCTCGATGGCCAGCAGGACGGCGGCCTGCAGAGAGCACTGGTGCTGGCGTCGGTGGGCAAGGGCCAGGTTGATCATTCCGCCCGCGCGCTGTTCCTTCACCACGGAGAACAGGTCCGGTATCCACACCGCTGCGTCGGCCGACAGCCGGCCCAGTCGCCGTACGACGGGGTGGTGGAGTTCGGCAGGGGACAGTTCGCGCGGCTGTGCGGCTTCGCACAACGGGTGGAACGGCTCCACGCCCGCGGTCAGCGACCGGATCGAGGTGCAGTCTGCGGTCCGTACGAGGAAGGGGTAGGCCTGGGCCACCGCTTCGTACAGCAGACCGTGCACGTATTCACGGCTCTTCCAGGCCCACCGCGCGGCCTGCGAGGGTGTGGCCCGCTCCCGGACCTGCCGGTGGAGATCGGCCAGTGCCGCGCCGAGAGGAGTACTGGGCGGCCGGCCGTCCCGCAGGATCGCGACACTCTCGCCCAGCATGGGCAGCAGTCTGCCCGGAGAGCGCCGCCCGATGTCCTCCGCGCGGTCGTCGAAGACGAACTGATAGGCGATCTGATTGGCCACGATCTGGAGGAGACCGGAGTCCATGGCGGGGCTGGTGAACGACGCGAGTTCGGCGGGGCGCGTGCGGGCGATCATCGCCGCCACACCGGGTTCGTCGGTCAGCCCCCACACGCTCAGCCACGCGTCGACACCGGCCGCGGCCTCGGATTCATGGGGGTTGCGCCGGAACGGGAAGGGCATGTGGAGGTGGGAGTCGATCAGGTCCCTGAGCGTGGGGACCGGAGTTCCGTCCGGTACGCCGACCGCGATTTCCTCATGTGTTGTCGACACCGTGGTCACCTGCCGTCCCGGAATCCGATGCGCGAGGGTCGCCGGCTCGGGGCGCTGAGGGTCCGGCCGAAGGCCGTGCGCCTGACGGCATGGGTGAACGGGCCTCGCAGTCCATGACCAGGGCACGCTGGCCCAACGTGATCGCCGGGCGCGGTATCTGTGCGGCGTACCCGGGCCGATGTCGCAGGCGACGCCGCCCGGCGATGGTCGCGAGCGCCAGGGTGGCCTCCACCATGGCGAACTCGTCGCCGAGGCATTTGCGGTTGCCCGCCGAGAACGGCATCAGCGCCCGGCGCTGTGCGGCGGTGGGCTGCCCGGGCAACCAGCGGCCGGGGTCGAAGCGCTCGGGGTCGGGGAACGACGAGGGGTCGTGGTGCAGCAGGTAAGGACTGTACAGGACGGTGGCCCCCTCGGGCAGTCGGCACCCGGCGAGTTCCGTCTCCCTCGTGGTGACACGGGTGAAGAGCCAGCCGGGGGACGAGTGGCGCAGCGTCTCGGAGACGACGCATCGCGTGTGAACGAGGTGCGGCAGGTCGTCGGGGCCGGGCCGTCGGCCTCCGGGGAGGACGGCGTCCAGCTCGGCGTGCAGACGCTGCTCCGCCTCCGGATGGCGGGCCAGCAGGCTGAAGGCGTCGGCCAGGCACAGGGCCGGGGCCTCGACGCCCGTCAGCAGCAGCGTGATCAGGTGGTCGTGGACCTCCTGGTCGGTGATCGCCGCCGCTTCGCCGTCGCCGCGCGCGGCCGCCAGCAGAGTTCCCAGCACATCGTCGCGCTCGGTGCCTCGGCGGCGCTCCGCGATCGCCTCGTCGATGATCGCGTGCAGTCGGGTGAGCGCGCGCCGGTAGCGGCGGTTGGGGGGCGTGGGGAGCCGGAACAGGGCGTCGATCGGTACGACCGTGCGGACGAACAGGCCGCGGACGACCTCGGTGAGGCAGTCGCGCACCTCGGCGGTCGTGGCCTCGTCCAGTGAGTCGGAGAGCAGGACCCGGCTGATCACGCGTGTCGTGAGGGCCATCATCGCCTCGGTGACGGGAACCGGCCGACCCGCCGGCCACGCGTGGCACACCGACTCGGCCTCTTCGGTGATGAGATCCGTGTAGTCGGCGACATGGGAGGGACGGAAGCCGGGTTGGAGCAGCCTGCGCTTGCTCCGGTGCGTCGGCTGGCGGCAGGTGACGAGACCGTCCCCCATCAGCTTCCCGAGCCTGTCGTAGAGCGGGCCCCCCTTGTCGAAGGTGTGCGGATCCATGAGCACCTCGTGGGTCAGCTCCGGATCACACACCATCCAGGCACGCTGGGGGCCCAGCCGTATTTCGACGAGATCCCCGTACGCGGGCAAAGAATTCAGAAACGCCAGCGGCCGACGGTAGAAGGCGATACCGTGACCGAGGAGTGGGAATATGCCGGGAGCAGTACCTGTCCTCCACGTTCGTTTCTGTTCAGGCACAGCACGGGTCATGGAATCCTCCTGCCCAATGTGACGCGCTAAATGTGTGAACCGCTACGGACTTGGCGCTTGAGACATGTCCTGCCCAGGTTCAACGGTGCTCGGTGTCCGGAAACCTTTCTCCAAAGGGGCGCACAGGAGCACGTAGAAGCAAAAGTCGCATTCCTCGGCGTTCACGCCCGCGTGCTTGACCTGCCTCCGTGCCGGACCGAGGATCATGTGCCATGACGCAGGGACATGGCAGCACCGTCGACGGGGTGCTGCGGCGCAGCGCCCGACGCACCCCGGCCCGCCTCGCGGTGGAGTACGGCGAGCGCCGCTGGACATACGAGGAACTCGACGACGCCGTCTCCCGCGCGGCCTCCGTCCTGCTCGCCCAGGGCCTGGCCCCCGGCGACCGGGTCGGCGCCTACGGCCACAACTCCGACGCCTACCTCATCGCCTTCCTCGCCTGCGCCCGAGCGGGCCTGGTCCATGTGCCGGTCAACCAGAACCTGACCGGCGACGACCTGGCCTATCTCGTCGGCCAGTCCGGCAGCACCCTGGTCCTCGCCGACCCGGCCCTCGCCGGCCGACTCCCCGACGGTGTACGGCAGTTGCCGCTCATGGACGCCGAGGGATCGCTCCTTGTCCGGCTGGCGGACACGCCGCCATACGACGGGCCCGAACCCCGCACCGAGGACCTGGTGCAGCTGCTGTACACCTCCGGCACCACCGCCCTGCCCAAGGGTGCGATGATGACCCACCGGGCTCTCGTGCACGAGTACCTGAGCGCCATCACCGCCCTGGACCTCAGCGCCGGTGACCGTCCGGCGCACGCGCTGCCGCTGTACCACTCGGCCCAGATGCATGTGTTCCTGCTGCCGTACCTCGCCGTCGGCGCGACCAACATCATCCTGGACGCGCCGGACGGAGACCGGCTGTTCGACCTCGTCGAGGCGGGCCGTGTGGACAGCCTGTTCGCGCCGCCCACGGTGTGGATCGGCCTCGCGGGCCGGCCCGACTTCGCCACCCGCGACCTCGACGGCCTGCGCAAGGCCTACTACGGCGCGTCGATCATGCCCGTCCCGGTCCTTGAGCGGCTGCGCGAACGCCTGCCGCGGCTCGCCTTCTACAACTGCTTCGGACAGAGCGAGATCGGTCCGCTGGCCACGGTGCTCGGCCCCGACGAACACGAGGGCCGGCTGGACTCCTGCGGCCGGACCGTACTGTTCGTGGACGCGCGGGTCGTGGACGACAAGGGCGAGGACGTACCCGACGGCACGCCCGGCGAAATCGTCTACCGCTCACCGCAGTTGTGCGAGGGCTACTGGGACAAGCCCGAGGAGAGCGCCGAGGCCTTCCGGGACGGCTGGTTCCACTCCGGCGACCTCGCGGTGCGCGACGCCGACGGCTATCTCACGATCGTGGACCGCGTGAAGGACGTCATCAACTCCGGTGGCGTGCTGGTGGCTTCGCGCCAGGTCGAGGACGCCCTGTACACCCACGAGTCCGTCGCCGAGGCCGCCGTGATCGGCCTGCCCGACGAGCGGTGGATCGAGGCCGTCACGGCGGTCGTCGTCCCGCGCGGGGAGGTGACGGAGGATCAGCTCATCGCGCATGTGAAGGAGAAGCTCGCACCCTTCAAGGCGCCCAAGCGAGTGCTGTTCGTGGCCGATCTGCCGCGCAACGCCAGCGGAAAGATCCTCAAGCGCGAGCTGCGCGACCGCTTCAGCGCCTAGCGCGCTGCCGCCGCCGGAGAGATCCGGCTCCAGCATCTTCGGGCCGTACGCCGTCAGCAGGCGCCGGACGGGCTGTGCCGGGCCGGGGTCGGGAGCCTCCATGGTGTCCAGCTCCTCCAGCTCCCGGATCGACTCGCGTGGGCAAGGCTGACTCCGTGAGGAACGCCGCGGGGATCGGTGATGTGCGGTTCTAGAGTGTCTGCCCCAGCTCCGCGACCAGGTCGGCGATGCGCTGCTCGTCCCGCCTGTAGTGGGTCCACTTGCCCACGCGGGTGGCCCGGACCAGCCCCGCGCGCTGGAGTTCGGCCATATAGGCCGACACCGTGGACTGGGCGAGGCCCGCCTTGGCCTGGATGTGGCTCACGCACACACCGACCTCGGCCGGATCGGCGACGGCCGCCCCCATCGGGAAGTGCCGCTCGGGCTCGCGCAGCCAGCGCAGCATCTGCAGCCGCATCGGGTTGGACAGCGCCCGCAGCGCGTTGACCAGGTTCGGGTCCGGGGTGGGGGCGGTGTCCGTCATGCCTTGGGATTATAGGGCTACCGCGACATTTCGAGGTACGTCGATACGGAAGCGCCCGATACGGCCCCGGTCAGCCGCCCGCCCTGCTGCGCAGAGCCTCCTTCTTCGCGCGGTTGCCGCAGGTGTCCATCGAGCACCAGCGCCGGGAGCCGGGGCGTGAGGTGTCCAGGAAGAGCGCCCCGCACGCGGCTCCGGCGCAGTCGCGCACCCGGTCCAGCGCCGGGGAGATGACCAGCTGCAGCGCGTCCCGGGCGACCAGGGCGAGTGTCGCGCGCACCGGGTCCACGGCGTGCCAGGTCAGCTGCCCCGAAGCGGCGAGGACGGGTACCGGTACGGCATGTGCTGCGGCCTCGTTGACCTGGGTGCGCGTCTGGCTCGGGGTACGGGCATACGACCGGCTCGGCTGGCCGGGGGTGACGGGGCTGGTGGCCCTGACCGCGTTGATCGCGCTGACCCGGCATCTGACCAGCGGACGCACGACGCCCGTCCCGGCCGGGGACGCGACGGCACCGAGTCGGGTGACGTGACCTACGGCGACCCGGCCGGGTCTCCCTGCCCGTACGCCCTCCCGTGGGCCTGTCCGGAAGCGGGCGGGGTGGCTCTACCCAGCGTCCCGTTGCCGCAGGTCCACGATCCGGCGGATCTTGCCGACCGACCGCTCCAGCGACTCCGGCTCCACGATCTCCACCTCGACGGACACCCCGATGCCGTCGTTGACGGCCGCGACGATGGACCGGGCCGCCGCGTCCCGTGTCTCCGGGCCCGCGTCCGGGCGGGCCTCGGCCCGGACCGTCAGCCGGTCCAGTCGGCCTTCGCGGGTCAGCCGGAGCTGGAAGTGCGGCGCCACACCGGGCGTGCGGAGCACGATCTCCTCGATCTGGGTCGGGAACAGATTGACCCCGCGCAGGATCACCATGTCGTCACTGCGCCCGGTGATCTTCTCCATCCGGCGGAACGTCCGCGCCGTGCCGGGCAGCAGCCGGGTCAGGTCCCGGGTGCGGTACCGGACGATCGGCATGGCCTCCTTGGTCAGCGAGGTGAACACCAACTCGCCCCGCTCGCCCTCCGGCAGCACCTCACCCGTGATGGGGTCGACCACCTCCGGATAGAAGTGGTCCTCCCAGATCGTCAGCCCGTCCTTGGTCTCCACGCATTCCTGAGCCACACCCGGGCCGATCACCTCGCTCAGCCCATAGAGGTCGACGGCGTCGATCGCGCACCGCTCCTCGATCTCGCGCCGCATCTGCTCGGTCCAGGGCTCGGCCCCGAAGACGCCCACGCGCAGCGAGGTGCCGCGCGGGTCCACGCCCTGCCGCTCGAACTCGTCCAGCAGCGTGAGCATGTAGGACGGGGTCACCATGATGACGGCCGGTTCCAGGTCGCGGATCAGCTGCACCTGGCGGGCCGTCATGCCGCCGGAGGCCGGGACGACCGTACAGCCCAGGCGCTCGGCACCGTAGTGGGCGCCCAGGCCGCCGGTGAACAGCCCATAGCCGTAGGCCACATGAACGATGTCTCCGGGGCGGCCGCCGGCCGCCCGGATCGACCGCGCCATCATGTCGGCCCACATGGAAAGGTCGTTGTCCGTGTAGCCGACCACCGTGGGGCGTCCGGTGGTGCCGCTGGAGGCGTGCAGCCGGCGGATCCGCTCGCGCGGCACGGCGAACATGCCGTACGGGTAGTTCTCCCTGAGGTCGGCCTTGGTCGTGAAGGGGAAGAGGGCCAGATCGGTGAGGGAGCGGCAGTCCTCGGGGCGGACACCGGCCTTGTCGAAGGACGCCCGGTAGAACGGCACGTTGTCGTAGGCGTGCCGCAGCGAGGCGCGCAGCCGCTCCAGCTGGAGCCCGCGCAGTTCCTCGGGCCCGAGCCGTTCGCCCGCGTCGAGCAGGTCCCTCGCATCCGCCATCGCGTCCGTCTCCCTCGCCGTCCCGACATTCCGGACGACCGATCATTCGGTCGACCCATTCGGGGTCAGTAATTCAGGCCATGCGGTTCCAGGCAATAGGGCTGCGAGGAATTTCTGCGACTCTCCCGCCACGGGCGGTAAGGCATTGCGCATTGCGCCGGTGCGCGGCGGACCGACATGATCACGACTATGCCGACCTTCATCGCACCCGACGGCACCCGGCTCGCCTACCACCACCGGGGTGCCGGTGAGCCCCTCGTCGTCCTGCCCGGCGGCCCGATGCGTGCCTCCGCCTACCTCGGAGACCTCGGCGGGCTGGCCGCGCACCGCCGACTGGCCCTGCTGGACCTGCGGGGCACCGGTGACTCCGCGACGCCGGCGGACCCGGCGACGTACCGCTGCGACCGGATGGTCGAGGACGTGGAGATGTGGCGCGCCCACATGGGGCTGGAGCACATGGATCTGCTCGCCCACTCCGCGGGCGCGGCCCTGGCCATGCTCTACGCCGCCCGCCACCCGCAGCGGATCAGGCGGCTGGTGCTGATCACGCCCAACCCGTCCGCCCTGGGCATGCGGGCGACCCCGGAGGACCGGCTGGACGCGGCGCGGTCGCGCGCGGACGAGCCGTGGTTCGCCGAGGCGTTCCCCGCCTTCCGGGCCTGGCTGGCGGGCGAGGCGGACTTCGACGACGTGTTCCTGCCGTTCTTCTACGGCCGCTGGGACGATGTCGCCCGCGCCCACACGGACGCCGAGCTGGAGCAGACCAACGAGGACGCGGGGGAGCGCTACTTCGGCGACGGCGCCTTCACACCCGACGCCACCCGGACCGCACTTGCCACGCTGGCCGCGCCGGTCCTCGTGCTCGCCGGGGAAGTCGACGGCGGCCCGTGCCCCGACCTCGCCCGCCGTACCGCCGCGGCCTTCCCGAAGGCCGAGTGCACCGTCCAGCCCGCCGCCGCGCACTACCTCTGGCTGGACGGCCCGGAGTGGTTCCGGCGGCGCGTCCTCGCCTTCCTCGACGAGACCGTCCTCGACGAGCCGGCGGACGCCGCTCTGCCCTCGGCAGAACAGCGGCCAGTGCCGGGGCGACGCGGCTAGCGTGCCCGCCATGGACAGCACGGCGCCGCGCACCACCGAGGCGAACGGCATCAGGATCGAGGCGAACGGCATCGAGCTGGCCTGCCGGACCTGGGGCCCGACGGACGCCCCGCCCGTCCTGCTGCTGCACTGCCGCGGCGCCGACGGCGCGGACTGGACCCACGTCGCCGAGCGGCTCGCGGCACCCCCGCGTCCGCGCCGGGTGTACGCCCCCGACCTGCGCGGCCACGGACACAGCGACTGGCCGGGGGACTACCGGGCCGAGACCATGAGCGACGACGTCCGTGCGCTGCTTGCCGCCCTCGGCCACGACAGCGCCGATGTCGTGGGCCATTCGCTGGGCGGCCTCGTCGCCTACCTGCTGGCGCAGCGTCACCCCGGGGTCGTACGACGCCTGGTGCTGGAGGAGGTAGGCGCTCCCGTGCCGCTCGACCCGCCCCGGCCGCCTGCCGAACGGCCCGCCGAAGAGCCGCCCTTCGACTGGGCGATGATCCGGGGCACCGATGAGCAGCGCAACGCGCCCGATCCTGTGTGGTGGGACCACATGGACCGGATCACCATGCCGACGCTGGTCATCGGGGGTGGCCCCACCAGCCTCATCCCGCAGGACCACGTCGCGCAGCTCGCCGCCCTGATCCCGGACGCCTCGCTCGTGACGGTGGCGGCGGGGCACCTGGTGCACGAGTCCCGCCCGGCGGAGTTCCTGGCCGTGGTGCGGGAGTTCCTCGACGGACGACTCGTGACCGACGACTCGTGACCGACGACTCGTGACGGACGACTCGTGACGGACGACTCGTGACGGACGACTCCTGACCGATGGCGGACGGTGGCGGCGGGTTCAGCCCCTCTGCGGGCCGAACGCTGTGAGGAATCGGTCGCGGAAGCTGTCCATCGCCCAGATGGGCGCCTCCGCGGCGGGCTTCAGGCCCTCCGTCCAGCCCCAGCCGGAGACCCGGTCCAGCACCCTCGGGTCGCGCGCGACGATGGTGACCGGCACGTCCTTGCGGGGGCTGTTCGAGGTGACGGTCGGCACGGGCTGGTGGTCGCCGAGGAAGACCACGACCGTGTTCTCGTTGCCGTAGCGCCGCAGGAACCCGACGAGGCTGTTCAGCGAGTACTCGATGGAGGTGCGGTACTCGGTGCGCACGCTCTCCGGGTTGCCCCAGACCTCCTGCTCGGTCTTGCCGCCACGTCTGACCTGCTGGAAGACAGAGCCGTCACCCAGCGCCGACCAGTCCACCATGCGGGGCAGGGGAGCCCACGGATAGTGGCTGGAGGTCAGGATGATCTCCGCCATCAGCGGAGCGCGGCCCCGCTTGCCGAACTCCCGCCGCTGGAACGTCTCCAGCGCGAACTGGTCCGGCACCTGCGACCAGCCGAAGTCCGGGCCGTGGTAGTCGAGATGATGGCCGTCGTAGACATGGTCGAGGCCGAAGAACCGGCCCTCCGGCCAGGCCACCAGCACCCCGGGCACGACCCCGACCGTGCGCCAGGCGCCGGTTCTGCGGAAGGCTCCGGTGAGGGTCGTGCGGTCGCTGGAGGTGAGGGTGCGGAACCGCTGCTGGTTGCTGATCCACAGGCCGGACAGGAACGTCGAGTGGGCCAGCCAGCTACCGCCACCGGTCACCGGCGAGCGCAGCCATCCGCTGCGCGCCCCGAACCCGGCGGCCTTGAGCGTCGCGCCGCTCTGCTTGAGCACCGCGTCGATGCGCGGGGCCATCGCCGGGTCCTCGATCGCCGAACGGCCGTAACTCTCGATGAACGTGAACAGCACGTCCTTGCCGCGCAGGCCGGCCAGCAACTGGTCCGACGGCGTGTGGGCGAACGCGTCGACGGCGGCCTGCCGCCGGAAGAGACGCGCGTCCGCGAGGGAGACACGTACCTGCTTGGCACGGTCGCCGAGGAGGTCGGCGTCGAGAGTCGAGGCGACCGGCGCGCCGTCGGTGCGCAGGCCGAGCACCACGCACGTGATCCAGGCGGTGGTCAGCACCAGGACGACACGGACGGCCCGGGCGCGGTGACGCGCCATCAGGGCGGTCAGCCGGACCGTCGCGCCGGTGGTCAGGACGAGGACCGCGACCGCGAGGAGCACGGCACCGGTGATCGCGGCCAGCTCGCCGGAGCGGCCGGACGTCTCACGAAGATAGTCCGCCGCGTTGCCCAGCAGGCCCCAGTCCAGCACCAGGTCGAAGGGGCGGTACAGAACCGTGTAGAAGCCCACGTCGAGGCATTTGAGGAGGGTGACCAGCCCGATCAGCACACCGGCGGCCACCGCCCCGGCCCGTCGCGTCCGGGGCGGCAGCACGAGCAGTACGGCGGCGAGCAGGATGCCCTCGCCGGGCAGCCGCAGGAACGCGCTCGGGCCGAGGTGGTCGGGCTCGTTCGGCAGCAGCAGGGCGACCAGGAGCAGACCGACGGCGAGAACCGTCACAGCCACGGCCACAACCCGTGCCATACGGCTGCGCCCGCCGAGCCGACCAATCCGTGCGGCCAAGCTCTGCGCGTCGCGGATGCGCCTGCCGGAAGGGCCGGACGCCTCGAGCCCCTCTGCCCCCGCCCCCGGAGCAGAAGGCCCCCTGACTTCCGCGGGCCCGGCAGACCCCTCGACCCCTTCCGGCCCGATGGGCCCGTCGGCTCCTGACGCCCTTGCGACTCCCTCGTCTTCCGCCACCCCGCCTGGCCCGTCGTCCTCCGCCACCCCGCCAGGTTCCTCGCCCCCCGCCATCGAGGCAGGCCCCTCACTCTCCGCCGACCTGCCAGGCCCCTCGCCCTCCACCGCCCCGACAGGTCCCCTGGCTCCCACCGTCCCGGCAGCGGAGCCTCCACCCCCCGCCAACCCGTCAGATCGCCCAGCCCCAGCACCAGCCTCAGCCCCCGCCGCTCCGTCAACCCCCGCGGCTACCGCGTCTACCGCGGCTCCCCCCACACCCGTGTTCGGCTTGTCCGTGCTCCCCGGCTGGTGGTCAGGCGTGCGGTGCGTCACCCGGAGATCCTTCCGTGCGTGGCCGGTGCCGGTACGGAAGGCCGGGACCGGCGTCACTCGACCGACCGGCAGTCACCGAGCGTGGCCGGATGGCGTCGATCGTGCGCACAGAGTAGTCCCGAGGGACGGTGGGGGCGGTGGGACACCCCGGTCGCTATCGCTGGTCGGCGGTCACCGCCACCTCCCGTGCCCAGCGGTAGTCCGCCTTGCCGCTCGGGGACCGCTGGATGGAATCGGTGATCACCAGCTGGCGGGGGATCTTGTATCCGGCGAGCCGGGTGCGGCAGTGGCCCTGGATGTCGTCCAGCGACGGACGCGCCGCTCCCTCGCGCAGCTGCACCACCGCCGCCACATGGTTGCCCCACCTGGCGTCCGGGACCCCGGCGACCAGCGCGTCGTACACGTCCGGATGCGCCTTGAGCGCCTGCTCGACCTCTTCCGGGTAGACCTTCTCGCCGCCGGTGTTGATGCACTGCGAGCCCCGGCCGAGCACGGTGACCACGCCGTCCTCGTCGACCGTCGCCATGTCGCCGAGCAGGACCCAGCGCTGTCCGTCCTTCTCGAAGAACGTCTCGGCGGTTTTCCGCGGGTCGTTGTAGTAGCCGAGCGGGACATGGCCGCACTGGGCCACCCGGCCGATCTCGCCCGCGGCGACCGGTTCGTACGTTGCCGGATCCACCACGCGCGTACGGGAGTTGACCCGCAGCCGGAAGCCGCGCTCGGGACCCGAGTCCTCGGTCGCCGTACCGTTGAAGCCGGACTCTGAGGACCCGAAGTTGTTGAGCAGCACGGCGTTCGGCACCAGCTCGCGGAACTGCCGGCGCACCGTCTCCGACATGATCGCGCCCGACGAGGACACACTGAACAGGGCCGAGCAGTCCGTGCCCTTGAGCGGCCCGCTCAGCGCGTCGATCAGAGGCCGGAGCATCGCGTCGCCCACCAGTGACATGCTGGTGACCTTCTCCTTCGCGACGGTGCGCAGTACGTCCTCCGGTACGAACTTGCGGTGCAGGACGACGCGTTGGCCGAAGTTGAAGCCGATGAACGCGGTCAGCGTGGACGTGCCGTGCATCAGCGGGGGAGTGGGGAAGAAGGTGATGCCGGAGCCGCCGGCGGCGACCCGCTCGGCCAGTTCCTCCGGCGTCTTCACCGGCTCCCCGGTCGGCGCCCCGCCGCCGAGCCCCGAGAAGAACAGATCCTCCTGACGCCACATCACACCCTTGGGCATGCCGGTCGTGCCGCCGGTGTAGATGATGAACTGGTCGTCCCCGGAGCGGGCCGGGAAGCTCCGAACGGGCGAGCCGGCCGCCTCCGCGTCGGCGAACGCCACGGCCCCCGGCACCGCCACGGCCCCCGCCGCCGTCCCTGCCCCCGGCGCCACGGCCCTCGCCGAGCCCACCCGCAGCAGATGGCGCAGCTTCGGCGCCCGCGGCAGCGCGCCCGCCACCCGCTCCGCGAACTCGGCGTCGAAGACCAGCGCGACCAGGTCGGCGTCCCGGTAGAGATAGACCAACTCGTCCTGTACATAACGGTAGTTGACGTTGACCGGGACGATCCGCGCCTTCAGGCAGGCCAGCACCGTCTGCAGGTACTCGACACCGTTGTACAGGTGGAGACCCAGGTGCTCCCCGGGCCGAATCCCGCCATCGAGGAGGTGGTGGGCGATGCGGTTGGCGGCCGCGTCCAGCTCCGCGTACGTCAGACGGCGCTCCGCGCCGGTGCCGGGATGGTCGACGTACACGAGCGCCTCGCGGTCCGGGACCGCGTCGACGACCGACTCGAACAGGTCGGCAAGGTTGTACTCCACCGCTCCTCCTGACCCCGGCAGCCCTGACGAAGAAAGGTGAGAACCATCGCTTCGCCCGTCATCAGAGCAAAGGGCGCCGCAACTGGGAAGGCCTCACGCCAAGAAATCTGACTGTCTGTCAGAAAACCCTTGAAGTGCCTCCCCACCTACTGCAACCTGTTCTCGTTCTCACCGAGGGGAGAAAGCCCATGGGCGGGACGGAACACCTCACAGTGCGGCGCGAGGGCGCCACCCTGGTGCTCGCACTCAACCGGCCCGACGCCAGGAACGCGCTGTCGCTTCCGATGCTCGTCGGCCTGTACGACGGCTGGATCGAGGCCGACGAGGACGACGAGATCCGCTCGATCGTGCTCACCGGGTCCGGCGGTTCCTTCTGCGCGGGAATGGATCTGAAGGCGCTGGCCGGGAACGGCATGCAGGGCGAGCACTACCGCGACCGGCTCAAGGCCGATCCCGATCTGCACTGGAAGGCGATGCTGCGCCACCATCGCCCCCGCAAACCGGTCATCGCCGCCGTCGAGGGGTACTGCGTCGCGGGCGGCACCGAGATCCTCCAGGGCACCGACATCCGGATCGCGGGCGAGTCCGCGACCTTCGGCCTGTTCGAGGTCAGACGCGGGCTGTTCCCGATCGGCGGCTCCACCGTCCGGCTGCAGCGCCAGATCCCGCGCACCCACGCCTTGGAGATGCTGCTCACCGGACGGCCGTACAGCGCCCGGGAGGCCGCGGACATCGGCCTGATCGGCCATGTCGTCCCCGACGGCACCGCGCTCGAGGCGGCCCTTCGGATCGCCGAGCAGATCAACGCCTGCGGACCGCTCGCCGTCGAGGCCGTCAAGGCGTCGGTGTACGAGACCGCCGAGATGACGGAGACCGACGGCCTCGCGGCCGAACTCGCGCGCGGCTGGCCGGTCTTCGACACCGCCGACGCCAGGGAAGGCGCCCGCGCCTTCGCGGAGAAGCGGCCCCCCGTCTACAAGCGCGCCTGAACCGCCGAAGGAGCCCCCAGGATGCCCGAAGTCCTCCAAGCACCCCTCGTCGTCGAGTTCCCCTTCACCCGCTCCCTGGGTCCCGTCCAGAGCGCCTTCCTCACCGGCCTGCGCGAACGCGTCGTGCTCGGTGTGCGGACCACCGACGGACGCACCCTCGTCCCGCCCGTCGAGTACGACCCCGTCACCGCCGAGGAGATCCGCGATCTGGTGGAGGTCGCCGCCACGGGCACCGTCACCACCTGGGCGTGGAACCACGAGCCGCGCCGGGGCCAGCCCCTCGGCACCCCCTTCGCCTGGGTCCTGGTCCGGCTCGACGGCGCCGACACCGCCCTGCTGCACGCCCTCGACGCCCCCGGCCCCGACGCCGTCCGCACCGGCATGCGGGTCCGTGTGCGCTGGGCCGGGGAGCGCACCGGCGCCATCACCGACATCGCCTGCTTCGAGCCGTACGACGGGGAAGCCGGGCAACCGGGCGGTCACACGGGCGAGTTCGGGCAACCGCTCACCGGGATCGTCGCCCCGGCCCGACTCGACTACACCTATTCACCCGGCCGCGCCCAGTCCGCCTACATCCATGCCCTCACCGAACAGCGGACCGTCGGCGAACGCTGCCCCTCTTGCCGCAAGGTGTACGTCCCGCCGAGGGGTGCCTGCCCCACATGTGGCGTGGCCACAAGGGAACAGGTCGAAGTAGGTCCCCGTGGCACAGTCACCACCTACTGCATCGTCAACATCAAGGCGAAGAACCTCGACATCGAGGTGCCCTACGTCTACGCGCACATCGCCCTCGACGGCGCCGACCTCGCTCTGCACGCCCGGATCGGCGGCATCCCCTACGACCAGGTGCGCATGGGCCTGCGTGTCGAGCCCGTGTGGACCGAGGGCGCCCGCCACCCCGACCACTACCGGCCCACCGGCGAACCCGACGCCGACTACGACACCTACAAGGAGCTGCTGTGACCCGGCAGATCGCGGTCGTCGCCTTCGCCCAGACCGACCACCGGCGCTCCACCGAGGAGTCCTCCGAGGTCGAGATGCTCATGCCGGTGCTGCACGAGGTGCTGGACCGGACGGGCCTGAAGACCTCCGACATCGGCTTCACCTGCTCCGGTTCCAGCGACTACCTCGCCGGCCGTGCCTTCTCCTTCACCCTCGCCCTCGACGGCGTCGGCGCCTGGCCGCCGATCTCCGAGTCGCATGTCGAGATGGACGGCGCCTGGGCGCTGTACGAGGCCTGGACCAAGTTGCTGACCGGCGACGCCGACACCGCGCTCGTCTACTCGTACGGCAAGTCTTCGCCCGGCTCGGTGCGCGACGTGCTGACCCGCCAGCTCGACCCCTACTACGTGGCCCCCCTGTGGCCCGACTCCATAGCGCTGGCCGCCCTCCAGGCACAGGCCCTCATGGATGCCGGCCACACCGATGAGCCCGCGCTGGCGGCCGTCGGCGCCCGCAGCCGGGCGGACGCGGAAGCCAACCCGCATGCCCAGCTCAGGGGCGGGACACCGCACGGCGACTATGTCGTACGGCCCCTGCGCACCGGTGACTGCCCGCCCGTCGGCGACGGCGCCGCCGCCGTGATCCTCGCGGCGGGGGAGCGGGCCCGGGAGCTGTGCGCGCGGCCCGCCTGGATCCGGGGCATCGACCACCGCATCGAGGCGCACGGCCTCGGTGTCCGCGACCTCACCGACTCACCGTCCGCCCGGCTGGCCGCCCAGAAGGCCGGCGCCTTCGAACGGCCCGTCGACACCGCCGAGTTGCACGCGCCGTTCACCGCCCAGGAGGTGATCCTGCGCAGGGCGCTCCGCCTCGGCGACGACGTACGCGTGAACCCCTCCGGCGGGGCGCTGGCCGCCAACCCCGTCATGGCCGCGGGCCTCATCCGCATCGGCGAGGCCGCCGCCCGCATCCACCGCGGTGCCTCCGACCGCGCCCTCGCGCACGCCACCTCCGGCCCCTGCCTGCAGCAGAACCTGGTCGCCGTACTCGAAGGGGATCCACGATGAGCAAGGAGCCCGTGGCCGTCACAGGCATCGGCCAGACCAAGCACGTGGCCGCCCGCCGGGACGTGTCGATCGCCGGACTCGTCCGTGAGGCGGCCCGAAGCGCCCTGGACGACGCCGAGTTGACGTGGGCCGACATCGACGCCGTCGTCATCGGCAAGGCGCCCGACTTCTTCGAGGGCGTGATGATGCCCGAGCTGTACCTCGCCGACGCGCTCGGCGCCGTCGGCAAGCCCATGCTGCGGGTGCACACCGCCGGCTCGGTCGGCGGATCCACCGCGCTCGTGGCCGCGAACCTGGTCGCCGCCCGCGTCCACGGCACGGTCCTCACCCTCGCCTTCGAGAAGCAGTCCGAGTCGAACGCCATGTGGGGACTGTCCCTGCCGATCCCCTTCCAGCAGCCCCTCCTCGCCGGCGCCGGCGGCTTCTTCGCCCCCCATGTGCGCGCCTACATGCGGCGCAGCGGCGCCCCCGACACCATCGGCTCCCTCGTCGCCTACAAGGACCGGCGCAACGCCCTGAAGAACCCGTACGCCCACCTCCACGAGTACGACATCACCCTGGAGAAGGTCCAGGCCGCGCCCATGTTGTGGGACCCCATCCGCTACTCCGAGACCTGCCCGTCCTCCGACGGCGCCTGCGCCATGATCCTCACCGACCGCGCCGGAGCCGCCCGCGCGCCCCGCCCGCCCGCCTGGATGCTCGGCGGCGCCATGCGCAGCGAACCCACCCTGTTCGCGGGCAAGGACTTCGTCTCGCCGCAGGCCGGCAAGGACTGCGCCGCGGACGTCTACCGCCAGGCCGGCATCGCCGACCCGCGCCGGGACATCGACGCCGTCGAGATGTACGTGCCGTTCTCCTGGTACGAACCCATGTGGCTGGAGAACCTCGGCTTCGCCGCCGAGGGCGAGGGCTGGAAGCTCACCGAGTCCGGGGTCACCGAACTCGACGGGGACCTGCCGGTCAACATGTCGGGCGGGGTGCTGTCCACCAACCCCATCGGCGCCTCCGGCATGATCCGCTTCGCCGAGGCCGCTCTCCAGGTGCGCGGCCAGGCTGGAGAACACCAGGTGGACGGCGCCCGGAAGGTACTCGGGCACGCCTACGGCGGAGGCTCGCAGTTCTTCTCCATGTGGCTCGTCGGAGCGCTGCCTCCGGAGTCCTGAAAGTCCTCCCCACGTGGCCTGTTGGGCATCGTGAGCGGTCGCTAGGCTGACCCGCGGACGACGAACCGGGAGGAGCACGGACGTGGCCGAGAGCACGACCCAGCAGCAGCCGCTCGTGGGCTGGGACAAGCCGGAGCTGGACCTCAGCGAGGCCGAGTGGCAGTCCAGCAGCCGAGGTCTGGGCGATGTCCAGATCGCCTTTGTCGAGGGCTTCATCGCCATGCGCAACAGCGGCAGTCCGGGGGGCCCATCCCTGATCTTCACACCTGCGGAATGGGGTGCCTTCGTCTCCGGAGCCCGGGAAGGGGAGTTCGACCTCACCTGACCCCACCCGAGCGCCCGGCGCCGCACGGGCACCGGCAGCCGAACCGGGGGTGTTCCGCGCCGATTTCCGGACACGCGACCAGCAGGACCCCGCTGGGACCGAGGCCTGCGTCAGGCTGGGCCCGGGCCTGCCGGCCCAGCAGGGGGAAGGTCGTGTTCCGAAAGGTGAGGAACGATGAGCACTGCACCCGTCATCGCCGCGGTCGACGGTTCGGACGACAGCCTGCGCGCACTGGAGTGGGCCTTCGACGCCGCCCGCCGCCACACCGCCCCGCTGCGGGTGGTGCACGTACGGCAGTACGCCGCCTGGGGGCAGGCCGATGTGCTGGTCGCCGGGCCGCCCGAGGCGGAGGGCGACCCCGTCCTGGACGACGTGCGCACCCGGCTCGCGGACCGCGGCCCGCAGCCTTCCGTGGAGTACGTCGCCCTGGAGGGCGTCCCGGGCGCCGCGCTGCCGGAACTCGGCACGGACGCCCAGCTGTTGGTCCTCGGCTCCCGGGGCCGCGGCGGCTTCGCCAGCCTGCTGCTCGGCTCCAACGGCCTCGCCGCCGCCCGGGACGCCGAGTGCCCGGTGGTCGTCGTACCCCGGCCCGGCCGTCAGGTGCACGGGGACGGGCCGGCCGAGCCCGGGCCCCGGGTGGTCGTCGGGCTGCACGCCGACAGCCCCGACGAGGCCGCTCTCGCCTTCGCCTTCGCCGAGGCCGCCCTGCGCGCCGCCCGCGTCCAGGTGATCGCCGCCTACCCGTGGCCGGTGCAGACCTGGTCCGTCCCCGGCCAGATCCTTGCGCCCCAGGTCGACCAGGACGCCGTCGAGAACGAGACCCGTGCTCTCGCCGAGGGCTTCCTCGCCCCGCACCGCAAGCGGCACCCCGAGGTCCGTGCGGACGTCGAAGCGCTGCCCGGCGACGCGGCCGGCCATCTCGTCGCCGCCTCCAAGGACGCCGAGCTGGTCGTCGTCGGCCGGCACCGGCGGCGCCTGCTCGCGCCGGCCCGCATGATGGGCTCGGTCACCCAGGCCGTCCTGCTGCACGCGGCCAGCCCGATCGCCGTCGTGCCGCCGGGACCGTCCGAGGAGTGAGGCGGACGGGGACAGCGGCCGAGCAGGGGTAGCAGACCATACGGCGCTCGGCAATGCGTCCGGCGCCGACCGGCGGGCACCCGGCTGTGGTGTCCCGCGCCATGGTGCCGGGCCACACCGGGTTCGTACGGTTCCGCCACGCCCGGCGCTCCAGGCGCCGATCCGCGCACGAGCGCCGGGACACATGTCCGCCAAAGGAGCCGCCCATGTCCCTGCCGACGTTCAGAAAGGCGCCCGGAGCGACGCCCCGTGCGCGTCTGCTGCCCCGCCTCCTCGCCGTCGTGGCCGTCGTCCTCGGCACCGCGCTCGCCGGCCCCCTGCCCGCCGCCCGGGCGTCCGTGGCCCTCACCGAGGTGAGCGACTTCGGATCCAACCCGGGTGCCCTCACCATGTACGTGTACCGGCCCGCGTCCCTGCCCGCGCACCCGCCGGTCGTCCTCGCCCTGCACGGCTGCACCCAGAGCGCCCAGGTCTACGCCGACAACTCCGGCCTGCCCCAACTCGCCGACCGGGACGGCTTTCTGCTGGTGTTCGCGCAGACCTCCACCGCCAACAACCTGAGCCGGTGCTTCAACTGGTTCCAGACCGCGGACAACCGGCGCGGTCAGGGCGAGGCGCTCTCCATCCGCCAGATGGCGGGCCAGGCGGTGACCGCCTACGGCGCCGACCCGCAGCGGGTCTACGTCACCGGCCTCTCCGCGGGCGGCGCCATGACCGCCGTCATGCTCGCCACCTACCCGGACGTCTTCGCCGCCGGCGCCGTCGTCGCGGGCCTGCCCTATGACTGCACCAAGGACAACAGCCCCTACATCTGCATGAACCCGGGCGTCGACCTGAGCCCCGACGAGTGGGCCCGACGGGCGCGGGACGCCTACCCGTCGTACACCGGGCCGTGGCCGCGCACGGCCATCTGGTACGGCGACCAGGACACCACCGTCGTCCCGCGCAACGCCACGGAGCTGCGCGACCAGTGGACCGCGCTGCACGGCCTCGCCCAGACCCCGACCCGCACCACGGCCATCGGCCCCGACGCCACCAGGCAGGACCAGTACCTGGCCGCCGACGGCACGGTCGCCGTCGAGGTCGACCGAGTCCCCGGCATCGGCCACGGCACCCCCGTGGACCCGGGCACCGGCACCGAGCAGTGCGGCAGCACCAGCGCCCCCTACTTCCCGGCCTCGATCTGCTCCAGCTACTGGATCGCCCGGTTCTTCGGCCTGGGCACGTCCGATCCGGGCGGCGGCAGCGGCGGTGGTGGCACGGGCGGTGGCGGCAGCGGCGCTTCCTGCTGGACGGCGAGCAACTACGCCCAGGTGCAGGCCGGACGGGCCACCACCAGCGGCGGCTCCCAGGCCAGCCGCACCCGGTGATGGTGTTGTCGCACAACGCTTCGGGGGCCGCCTTCATGGCGGCCCCACATATGTCCGGCACACCCACTCCACCCCTAGCCTCCAGCGCGTCCACCGACCGCCGGAGGAATCCGTATGCCCGCCACACCGCCCGGACGTCCCACCCGCCGATCCGCTCTCCGCGCCCTGTCGCTCACCGCGGCTTGCCTGCTGCTGGCCACCCCGGCCACGGCGGCACCCAGCGGCCCACCGGACGGCCACTGCGCCGACCGCACCCACCTCCGGGTGCCGGGCGCCGCCCGCCAACAGGCCGACTGCCTGGGCGAGCTGACCACCGCCGGCACCGTGGCCTCCGGCCACACCGACCCCGCCGACTACGCCGGTCTCACCCCCAAGGACCTGCCCACACCCAGCGGCGTCCCCGGCATCCAGATCGACGGCTACTTCCCGGACACCTCCACCACCAACACCGACCACGGCTGGAACCACGACTCCCAGTTCGTCATCCGGCTGCCCGACCACTGGAACGGCGGCCTGGTCGTCGCCGGAACGCCCGGCAACCGGGAGCAGTACGCGAACGACAAGGCCATCGCCGACTGGGTGCTCGCCCGCGGCTACGCCTACGCCGCCACCGACAAGGGCAACACCGGCACCGCCTTCTACCGCGACGGCCGCCGTCCCGGCGACGCCATCGCCGAGTGGAACACCCGCCTCACCCAGCTCACCCGAGCCGTCCGCACTGTCGTTGCCCAGCGCTACCACCGGCCCCCGGCCCGCACCATCGCCACCGGCCTGTCCAACGGCGGCTACCTCGTCCGCTGGCAACTGGAGCACCACCCGGAGCTGTACGACGGCGGAGTCGACTGGGAAGGCACCCTCTGGCGCACTGCCGGCCCCAACCCGCTCACCTTCCTGCCGCCCGCGCTGCGCGCCTACCCCGCATACGCCGCCGGCGGCACCGGAGCCGCCGAGGCCGAGGCCACGCTGCACCGGGCCGGCTTCCCGGCCGGCTCGGAGTTCCTGTGGCCGTACCACCACCAGGTCTACTGGGACCTCACCCAGCGCATCTACCGCGAGGAACTCGACCCCGGCTACGACGGAGCCACCGAGGCCGGCACCCCGTTCTGCCGCTCCGGCACACCCGCCTGCGACGCCGACTACGACTACGCGGCCCGCCCCGCGGCCGTGCACCGCGCGGTCGACCGGATCGCCCTCACCGGACGCATCGGCAAACCGTTGATCACCATCCAGGGCACCCTCGACGTCCTGCTGCCGATCAGCCAGGACTCCGACGTCTACACACGCATGGTCCACGCGGCCGGGCGCGGGGCCCTGCTGCGCTCCTACCGCATCGAGGACGGCACGCACACCGATTCGCTCGTCGACGCCTTCCCCGGCAGGCTGCGCCCGATGGTGCCCTGCCACCGCGCGGCCTTCGAGGCCCTGGAACGCTGGATCGCGGGAACCGGCCTTCCACCCGCCGACCACACCGTCCCGCGCCCGCCCGGCGCCACCATGGCCACGCTGCTCACCAACTGCCCCCTCAACTGAGCGGCGGCGCCCCGAAGGGGTACGCCGAGAGGGCCGCGGGGAAGCGCGCGACCGGCGACGAGGGCCCCGCAGACGATCACACGATCAACCCGTACCCGATCTACGGCCCATCCCGGCTCTACCGGCGCAGCCCAGGCACGTACCATGGCCGCATGTCGTTCCTCCGCCGCCGCAGCGCCACTCCCGCCGGGCCCGACTTCGACGTGCTGGCCATGGACCCGGGCGACTGGCCGGGCAACCTCGGCGCGGGCCTGCTGCCCGCCCCCGACGGCACCTGCCAGGGTGTCTTCCTGCGCTACGACCTCTTCGGCGGCCGCGGCCCCGCCATGATCATCGGCAATCTGCCGGAGGGCTCCCCGGCCCGCGAGGTCGCCGAGGGCGAGATCCCCTTCGAGGTGGGCCAGCTGCTGCTGGCGCTGGAGAACGACGAGGAGGTCACCGTCGTCGGCGTCGAGGACACGCCGGTCCTCCAGGGTGACAACCTCCTCATCGTGCGGCGGCTGAAACTGTCCGAGTCCCGGATCTCCTGCGTCCAGTTCGACCGCAGCGACGGTGTCCTCGTCACCATCGCCGCCTGGGACCGCCCCATCACCGACGACCTGTACGCCCTGCTGAAGCCGCTCCCGGCGGAGCTTTTCCAGCAGGGCTGAGGCCGCCCGCCCGCGGCTAGCGGGTCCCGCTCTGGAGGGTCACGTCCTCGGCGCGGACGAAGCCGACCCGGTGGCCGTACTGGATCTCGTAGTACAGGTCCTTGCCCACCACGACCCGGTGCGAGTCGGTGGTGAAGGTGACCGAGTAGTCGTACTCGCCCGCCACCTCGTCACCGACCACGTACCTCTGCCCCGCCGGGATCGTGTACGGCAGCGGCACGACCGACTGCGCGGGGACGCCCTCCGGGTAGGCCTCCTTCTCCGGGTAGGCCCGCCCGTACACGGGGATGCTCGTCAGGCCGTCCTTCGGTGTGATCACCAGTCCCTTGGCGGGCACCGCCGTCGGTGCGCTGCGCGGGTTGAGGAACCAGGCCTTCTGGCCCAGGTACCAGATCGCGGTCCAGTCGCCCCAGCGGTCCGCGACCGCGTACTGCTGACCGGTGGCGACCCGGGACGACAGGTCGTTGACGTCGATGGTCGGGTCCGTCTTCATGCCGATGTCCTTGATGAGCGGCGCGTTCACGTCGTGGTCCGAGTACAGCCGGACCGCGCTGGAACCGTGCGCCGTGCACGGATCGGCCTTGGTCGTGCAGCCCGTGTACGCCGGCTCGTTCGAGGCGTAGTTCGGCAGGATCGTCACCAGCGCGGACTGCTGGCCGGCGGTGCGCCTGAACGGGTGGCCCAGCAGCTGGAAGTAGTGCCGCCAGTCCCAGTACGGACCCGGGTCCGTGTGCATGCCGGGGATCGTCGACGCCGTCGGACCGGGCACGTTGTCGTGGCCGAGGATGTGCTGCCGGTCCAGCGGGATGCCGTACGTCCAGCTCAGGTACTTCACCAGCCGGGCCGAGGACCGGTACATCGCCTCCGTGTACCAGGCGTCGGGGTTGGCCAGGAAGCCCTCGTGCTCGATGCCGACCGACCGGGCGTTGATGTCCCAGTTGCCGGCGTGCCAGGCCACGTCCTTCGCCTTGACGTGCTGGGCGATCAGCCCGTCGGTGGAGCGGATGGTGTAGTTCCACGACACATAGGTGGGGTCCTGGACCAGGTTCAGCACCCCGTCCCAGGTGCCCTCGGTGTCATGGATGACGATGTACTTGATGCGCTGCGACACCGGGCGGTCGCCGAGGTCGTGGTTGCCGTAGTCGTCGTTCCCGAACTGGGCGTACGGCGCCCACACGGCCTCGCACGACACCGACCGGGGGCACTCGACGTCGTCCGTGGGCAGTGTGCGCAGGCGCGCCCGCTTCAGCTGGGCGGCGTCGGCGGTCAGCCTCGGCTGGGCCGCGAGGGCGACCAGCTGGCCGGCGTCCGTGGTGCGCTCCTCGCCGGTGCGCAGGACGTCGTACACGTCGCCCGCGTACGCGGCGGCTGTCGCCGTGTCGTCGGCACCGGAGAAGCGGGCCACCGCCCCGTACCATTCGGCCGGGTCGGCGCTCAGCGGTTCGCCCAGTTCCCGCTGCGCGGCGGCGAGCAGGGCGGCGCCTCCCGCCACGTTCGCCGCCGGGTCGGTGCGCAGTTCCCCGGTCGGCAGACCGGTCAGCTTCGCGGCCTTCGGCAGTGTCTTCAGCCGGGCGGGCAGCGCGGACTCGGCCGGTTCCCTGACCTTCGGGTGCACGGCGCCGCGGGAGCCGTCGCCGCGGGCGTCCTCCGTGCCCTCGGCGAGATGCTCCGTGGTGGCGATCGCGGTCCGGGCGTCGGTGAGGTGCATCGGGCCGTAGCCGCCGGTCACGCTCGGCGCGCCGGCGTGCCAGTCCCAGCGGGACTGGAGATAGGAGACGGCCAGCAGGACGCTCTGCGGTACGTGGTACTCGGCCGCGGCGGTGGCGAAGGCCTGCTGCAGCCGGTGCGTGGCGTAGTCCGGGGCGCTCTGCGCGGGTGCCGCGCCGAGCAGCGGCACCAGCAGGGCCGCGGAGGCCAACGGGCCAGCGGCCCGCCGTAGTTGTCTGTGGCCGGGTGTGGGCGTGGAGTGCGTGGCGGAACCTCGCAATGCGGCCTCCTGAGACGGGCGGGCGTGGCGGGGCGTACGGCGCCGAGCTGGGTCAGTGGTACCCGCTGGCCGACGATCCGTCAATGATGCCTTCAGGACGGCGATTTCCCATGTCACGGAGGGGGTTCGGCGAGTTTCGCGGCGGCGGTGCCCGGGCCTGCGGGGCGTCACTGGCGTACACCAGTGGCCACTTCACGCCCGCATGTGCGAATCGGGCCCGAATGTACGAAGGTCCGCGGTGCGCCGCCGCTCTGGCGCACCGCGGAACCGTCGTCCCCGTCAGCGAGTGCCGACCGCCGCGCGGACGGCCTTGCGGGCCATCTGGCAGTCGTCGTGCAGCCGCCTGAGCAGCAGCCGCTGTTCCTCGCCGGACGGCGCAGCACCCGGGTGGGCCAGGCCCGGTGCCGCCGGGGCCGCATCGTGCATCGAACGCTGCACGGCCGTCTCGTACGTACGGATCTCCCGGGTCAGCACCAGCATCAGGTTCACCAGGAAGGCGTCCCGGGAGGCCGGGCCCGCCGCCTGGGCGATCTGGCTGATCTGGCGCCGGGCCACCGGCGCGTCCCCGAGGACCAGCCACAGCATCGCCAGGTCGTACCCCGGCAGATACCAGCCCGCGTGCTCCCAGTCCACCAGCACTGGACCGGCCGGTGACAGCAGGATGTTCGACAGCAGGGCGTCGCCGTGGCAGAACTGCAGCATGCCCTGGCGGCCGACCTCGTGGGCGATGCCGTGCAGCAGTTTCTGCAGGTCGCCCAAGTCCCGGTCGGTGAGCAGGCCCAGCTCGTGGTACCGGGAGATCCGGGCGCCGTAGTCCAGCGGCATGTCGAAGGTGCCCGCCGGCGGCCGCCAGGAGTTCAGCCGGCAGATCGCGCCCAGCGCGACCCGGATGTCCGCGCGCGGTGGCGCCTCCACCGGATGCCGCTGCAGCGCCGCCACCCGGCCCGGCGCCCGCTCGATGACCAGAGTGCAGTTGTCCGGGTCCGCTGCGATCAGCCGGGGCACGCGGACCGGGGGCCGGTGCCGGACGAACGAGCGGTATGCCGCTATTTCGTGGCGCGTCCGCTCGGCCCAGGCCGGAGAGTGGTCCAGCAGACACTTGGCGACAGCCGTGCTGCGCCCTGTCGTCCCGACCAGGAGGACGGACCGTCCGCTGCGCCGCAGCACCTGCACCGGAGCGAACTCCGGACAGATCCGGTGCACCGAGGCGATCGCGGTGCGCAGCTGCGCGCCCTGAGGACCGGACAAGTCCAGTCTTCCGCTGAGCGGTTGGGTACCGGGCTGGCCCGGTACCCGCCGGGGCCGGCCCGCGACCGGCACGGGTCCGCCTGGACGCGCCACCGGGTCGAGGTACGGCCCGCCGCCCGCCGGGCGGGGACGCAGCGGCCGGGGCGGGGCGGACACGGAGGACGATGCTGCGTACATGGGAGATACAGATCCCTTCGTGTGCCTGCGGTGCCTGCCTGTGGTTCCGTGCTCGGCGCAGCTGCGCGGGGCCGGTGCTCCGGGGAGCCCGTACTCCGATCGCATGCACTACGAGCGTGCGCCCGCCCGGCCCGGCCGCCCGGATGCACCCTGGGGAATGCACCCGTCAGCTCCGATCAGACCGGAAGGCGACCGGGTCGGGGTGGCGCGTTCCTACTCGACACCCGATGCCCAGTGGCACACCATCTGGCGGACCCTGGCGAACCCTGGCGAATAGTCGCCCGGCAACCTCCACGGGTCTACTGTCAACTCAGCCGAGAACCTGGGGGCTTGACGTGAGCGGACAACCCAACACCCGCCTGGCGGACCTGTTCGGCCTGGCCGGCTGGTCCAAGGGCGAACTCGCGAGGCTGGTCAACAAGCAGGCGGCGGCCATGGGCCACCCCCAGCTGTCGACCGACACCTCCCGGGTGCGGCGGTGGATCGACATGGGAGAGATCCCGCGCGATCCCGTACCGCGGGTGCTGGCGGCTCTGTTCACCGAGCGTCTCGGCCGTGTCGTGACCATCGAGGACCTCGGTCTGGTGCGGCACGGGCGTGCGGGAAGACGGCAGGGCGACGGGATCGAGGAACATCCCGACGGCGTGCCGTGGGCGCCCGAACGTACCGCCGCGGTCCTCACCGAATTCACGGGAATGGACCTCATGCTCAACCGACGCGGCTTGGTGGGCGCGGGTGCCGCGCTCGCCGCGGGATCCGCACTCAGCAGCGCCATGTACGACTGGTTGCACACCGACCCGGCCCTGAAGGCCGACGCCCCCGTCCTCGACGACCCCCTGCACGCCGACCCCGCCGGGTTCGACCGCTATGAGGCCGCCCCCATCGGATCGCAGGAGATCGAGGAGCTGGAACGCTCGGTCGAGGTGTTCCGTGCCTGGGACGCGGCCCGTGGCGGCGGGCTTCAGCGCAAGGCGGTCGTGGGCCAGCTCAACGAGGTGGGCGGCATGCTCGCCTACCACCATCCACCCCATCTCCAGCGCCGCCTGTGGGGCGTCGCCGCCAACCTCGCCGTCCTCGCTGGCTGGATGTCGCACGACGTCGGCCTGGAGCCCACGGCGCAGAAGTACTTCGTCATCGCCGCCCATGCCGCCCGGGAGGGCGGTGACCGGCCGCGGGCCGGCGAGGCCCTGTCCCGGGCGGCCCGGCAGATGGTGCACCTCGGCCGGCCCGACGACGCACTGGACCTGATGAAGCTCGCCCAGTCCGGCGCCGGCGACCGCCTGCAGCCGCGCACCAAGGCGATGTTCCACACCATCGAGGCCTGGGCCCAGGCCTCGATGGGCAAGGGCCAGGCCATGCGCCGCACCCTCGGCCAGGCGGAGGACATGTTCGTCGCCGACCGGGGCAAGGCCGAACCGCTGGAATGGATGCAGACCTTCAAGGACGAGGACCTGTACGGCATGCAGGCCCTCGCCTATCGCACGCTGGCCGAGTTCGACCCGAGCGAGGCCGTGCACGCCCAGCACTACGCGGAGAAGGCGCTCGCCCTGCGTGTCGACGGGCGGGAGCGGTCGAAGATCTTCGACCATCTGTCCATGGCGTCGGCCTGCTTCATCGCCGACGACCCCGAACAGGCCGACCGCTACGCACGGCTGGCCCTGATGTCGATGGGCTCGAATTCCTCCCGTCGCACCTGGGACCGGCTGCGCCAGATGTACCGGTTGACCGCGGAGTACGCCGGCTATCCGAGGATCCACGAACTGCGGGAGGAGATCCGGCTCGCCCTGCCCAAGCCGAGGGCCAAGGGCGCGGGCAGCGCGCAGGCGTGAGCGCACAGGCCCAGGGCCTGTGCGCCGATTCACCTCGACAACTCGTACCTCAGCGACTCACGGTCCAGCTCATGCGGTGACCCTCATGCGGTGACCCTGGCGACGAGCACGCACGCGTCGTCCTCGCGTCCGGCCCCGCCGAACTCCTCGACCAGTGTCCGTACGCAGTCCTGCGCGGTGCGCGCCGCGCCGAACCGCGGGGCGAGGTCGAGCAGGCGGTCCACGGCCGCGGCCGGGCTGTGCCCCGGTACCAGTCCGTCGGTGTGCAGCAGGAGGAGGTCTCCGGGCCGGAGGGTCTCGTCGGCCTCTCCGTAGACGGCGCCCGAGGTGGCGCCGAGCAGGACGCCGTCCGGTGCGTTCAGCATGCGCCCCGTCCCGTCGCGATACAGCAGCGGGGCGGGGTGTCCTGCCTGCGCCCACACCAGGGTGTGCGTCTCGGGACGGTAGCGGCAGCAGACGGCGCTGCCGAGGGCGGGCTGCACGGTGGCGTCCAGTAACTGGTTGAGCATACCGAGCAGTTCGCCGGGCCGGGTGCCGGCCAGCGCCATGCCGCGTACGGCACCGAGCAGCATCGCCATGCCGGAGGCGACGGCCACCCCGTGCCCGGTGAGATCGCCGACGCTGAGCAGGGTCTCGCCGTCGGACAGTTCGAGCGCGTCGTACCAGTCGCCGCCCATCAGGGTCTGCGTCGCCGCGGGGAGGCGGTGGGCGGCCAGGTCGAGGGTTCGTGGCCCTTGGTGCGGGAGCCGCAGGGAGCCGCGCCACGGCGGCAGCACGGCTTCCTGCAGCTCGGCCGCGATCCGGTGCTCGGTCTGCTCCTGCCGGCGATGACGCTGCAGCGAGTCACGGGTCTCGTGCACCGTCCGCTGGCTGCGGCGCAGCTCGCTCACGTCCCGCAGCACGGCCCACATCGAGGCGGTCCCGCCGTCGGCGCCGAGCACCGGTTCGCCCATCATGTGCACCGCCCGGACGAGGCCGTCGGGCCGTACGACGCGGAACTCGCCGTCGATGGGCTTGCCGTCGACCAGGCAGTCCGTCACCATCGCGGTCAGTTTCGGCCGGTCCTCGTCCAGCACCAGCGAGGGCAGTTCGTCCAGGGTGAGGGCGGGGGCGTCCGGGGCGAGGCCGAGGATCTGGTACAGCTCACCGGACCAGGTCGCCTCGTCCGTCAGCAGGTTCCACTCCGCGCTGCCGACGCGGCTGAGCAGCGAGCCGGGCGGGGGGGCGGCCGGCACGGGCCGTACGGCGGGTGCCCCGGCGGATGCGGCCGCAGCCGCCGGCTCGGTGTCCGGGCCGTCCCGGAGCTGGGCCAAGTGGGCGTCCAGATCGTCGAGTTGGTGCAGCGCGAGGTCGCACAGGGCGCGCTGCCAGCGCTCCTCCGGGTCCGCCCCGTCGCTCGGGGTGTCCCGCCGTACGGCGTTCACCTCGCCTTTCAGCTGTCGCGTCTGTGTGATCAACGCCTCGAACGAGCCGCGTCCGGGTGGCTGGGCGGATGAGCGGTCCGCGGAGACAGGGGACGGCATGACGCACTCCGATGGGGACGAAACGGCCGGGAGGGGACGGGGGGACCGTTACGACTCTTGCACAGCCCGCGACGCCCCGTAAGGGATTTGGCAACACACGATAGGTTGGTGCTTCCGGCATATGCCAGAGTCTTGCCGGAGTGATCCCGGCACACAAATGACGTACGCGTATCGCCGGTCAAGTCGTAGTCGCCCTACGGGAGTTGCGTAACGCGGGGCGCGTGCGCCCGGCGCTCGCTCATGTGTTTGCCGCTCCTGTGTTCCAGCGTGGCGCAACCGTCCTGTACCCGTCGAACTATGACTGGATTTGGTGTCATGCGAGGCGCCTTCGCAGAGTCCATTAAGGCATGGATGCCATCACAGTCGAACAGTCCGCCCAGGCCAGGCTGATCACCGCGGAGGATCAGGAGATCCCCGTGTCGGCCACGCTGCGCTACTCCACGGACGACCCCCTGGCCGTCTTCGTGGACTTCCCCGCCGAGGCCTCCCTGGAGGGCGAGGAGGTCAGCTGGGTCTTCGCGCGCTCCCTGCTCGACCAGGGGCTGCGGGCCCCGGCCGGCCACGGGGACGTACAGATATGGCCGTACGGCCGTACCCGGACCGTGCTGGAGTTCCACTCGCCCCACGGCCTGGCCCTGCTCCAGTTCCCCGCCTCCGCGCTGCGCCGCTTCCTGCTGCGCACCTACGCCACGGTGCCGGCCGGGCAGGAGGACGTGTCCGCAGTGGTGGAGCGGGGGCTGGGCGCCCTGTTCGGCGGGGTGTGAGGGCGCTCCCCGAACGACTTTGACTTTTGTTCATCTCCACCTCACCGCACCGGTATGGACCCCGACTGTCACCACGGGCACCCTGGCGCGCGGCGTGCCGCAGGGGCACCGAAGGGGACAAGGACGGGGCGAATGACACCGATCAGCCGAAGAGGCTTCGTGGGACTCGGCGCATCCGTGGCGGCGGGTGTCGCGCTGAGCGCCGGAACGCGCACCGCCGCGGCAGCGACCACGGCGACCACGGCGACCGGCACGATCAAGGACGTGCAGCACGTGGTGATCCTCATGCAGGAGAACCGCAGCTTCGACCACTACTTCGGCCGGCTGAAGGGCGTGCGCGGCTTCGACGACCGCAGCGGCATCACCCTGAGCGGCGGCTACCCGGTCTTCAACCAGCCCAACGGGACGGGCCGTCAGTACCCGTGGAAGCTCAGCGCGACCCCGGACGCGGGCGGCAAGGACGGCGAGACCCTGGCCCAGTGCAGCGGCGACCTGCCCCACTCCTGGTCCTCGCAGCACTCCGCCTGGAACAAGGGCCGGATGGACAACTGGGTCGCGGGCGTCGGCAACGTCCGCTCGCTCGGCCACCTGGACCGCTCCGACATCCCCTTCCACTACGCGCTCGCCGACAACTACACCATCTGCGACGCCTACTTCTGCTCCACGCTCAGCGCCACCGGCCCCAACCGCACCTACCTGTGGAGCGGCAAGGTCGACTCCTCCAGCTACGACGGCGGCGACGAGTCCGGCCTGACCTGGCAGACCTACGCCGAGGCGCTGCAGGCCGCCGGGATGACCTGGAAGGTCTACCAGAACGCGGCCGACAACTACGGGGACAACGGCTGCGCCTACTTCAAGAACTTCACGAACGCCAAGGCGGGTGACCCGCTGTACGACCGCGGCATGTCCTCGGTGCCGAAGGCAACCGGCTCGACGCCCGACGACATCGCCGCCGCCATCAAGGCCGACGTCGTCGCCGGCACCCTGCCGCAGGTCTCCTGGGTGGTCCCCAACCAGGCCTTCTCCGAGCATCCCTACGCCCCGCCCGGCGACGGCGCCCACTTCGTCAACCTCGTCTACCAGGCCCTCGCAGCCGACCAGGACGTCCTCGACTCGACCGTGCTGTTCCTCAACTACGACGAGAACGACGGCTACTTCGACCATGTGCCCCCGCCGGCACCCCCCGCCGGCACGGCCGGTGAGTTCCTGAACGGGGTGCCGTACGGCTTCGGCTTCCGCGTCCCGATGCTCGTCATCTCGCCCTGGACGCGCGGCGGCTGGGTCTCCTCGGAGGTCTTCGAGCACACCTCGGTGCTGCGCTTCCTGGAGACCTGGACGGCCGCCCTCGGCAAGCCCGTCACGTGCGCCAACATCAGCGACTGGCGGCGCCGGGTCAGCGGCGACCTCACCGGGGTCTTCGACTTCGCCAACCCGGTGTACGGCGCGGTGTCCCTGCCCGCGACCGGCGTCATCGGCATCGACACCTGCGGCCCGCTGCCCAACCCGGTGCCGACGGACAACGCCCTGCCCGCCCAGGAGCCCGGCACCCGCCAGGCCCGTGCGCTGCCCTATCAGCCGGGCGGCTACCTGGACCACCTGGAGTTCGGCGCGGCCGGCAAGATCCTCGCCTGGTTCACCATGACCAACCAGGGCGCTCCGGCGTCCCGGGCGGCTCACTTCTCCCTGCACCCCAACGCCTACCGCGACACCACGCCGTTCCAGTACACGGTCGACGCGGGCGGCACCGCCTCCGACTACTTCAACATCGGCACGGGCTTCGGCGGCGGCAAGTACGACCTGACCATGGTCGGCCCCAACCGCTTCCTGCGCCGCTTCCAGGGCGACGCGACCAAGGCGGGCAGGTCCGCGGAGGTGAGCACCCGTTACGCGACCGAACCGGGCACGGGCAAGCTGGCCGTCTACTTCAAGATGACCAACTCGGGCTCCTCGACGGTGAAGTTCACCATCACCTCCCACCACTACCGCAGCGACGGACCCTGGACCTACACCGTCGCCGCGGGCGGCTCGACGGAGGACTTCTTCAACGCCGTCGCCTACCAGAACGGCTGGTACGACTTCACGGTGACCGTCGACTCCGACACGACCTGGTCACGCCGGTTCACCGGGCACCTGGAGACGGGTGCCGCCAGCGTCAGCGGCTGAGGCCGGCGCAGGGGGCGTACAGGTCCGGGCGCGGGGCGAGTTCGACGGCCACCCGGCCGCCGCGCTCCAGCGCCCGGACCCCCGCCTCGGCGACGACGGACGCGGCATAACCGTCCCAGGCGCCCGGACCGGTGACCTCGCCGCGCCGGGTGGCGTCGACCCAGGCCTGCACCTCACGGTCGTAGGCGTCGGCGAAGCGGACGAGGTAGTCCTGTGCCACCTCCTCGCGGGCGCTGCCCGCCGCGGTGACGACCATGCCGTGCCCGGCACCGATCCGGGCGCTGCCCCGCTCGCACACGGCCTCGCAGCGCACCTGGTAGCCGAATCCGCAGTTCACGAACACCTCGACGTCGACGAGTGCGCCTCCTTCGGTCTCGAACAGCACGAACTGCGGATCGAGCAGGCCCTCGGGGGCGTCGGCGGACGGTGTGGGGCGCAGCACGGTCACCGCCGTCAGCTCCTGCCCGAGCAGCCAGCGCGCCGCGTCGATCTCGTGCGACACGGAGCTGTTGATCAGCATGGCGCTGGTGAAGTCGTCGGGGGAGGAGACGTTGCGGTGGGTGCAGTGCAGCATCAGGGGCCGGCCGAGGCTTCCGCCGGCCAGCAGCGCCTTGAGGCGGCGGTACTCGCTGTCGTAGCGGCGCATGAAGCCGATCTGGGCCAGCCGGCGGCCCAGCCGCGCCTCGGCCTCCACGATCCGCAGCGCACCGGTGGAGTCCGGCACCATGGGCTTCTCGCACAGCACCGGCAGTCCGCGGGCGAAGGCGGCGAGCAGGGCCTCCTCATGGGCCGGGCCGGGGGAGGCGATCAGCACGGCCGCGACACCGGGTGCGTCGAGCGCGGCCACCGGGTCCGTGTGCACGGTGACGCTGTCGAGGCCGGCCGCCGCTTCCTCCGCCCGCTCGATGTCGGGGTCGGCCACCGCCGCGACCCTTGCTCCGCTGACCACTTGGTCGAGCCGCCGTATGTGGTCGGCCCCCATGTGTCCGGCACCCAGTACCGCAACCCCGAGCAGGTCACCCATGTGCGCGCGCTCCCTTACGCCGACGATCACGCCGTAGCGTACGCCGCGCAGGGAGCGCTGCCGGGGGGCTCAGTACCGCAGCACCCCCGCGATACCGTCGGCGTCGCCCAGCGTGCCGTCGGGTACGAAGCGGACGTCGGCGCCGGTCTCCAGACACTGCTCGACGATCTCGTCCACGATGTCGTCGCGGGCGTCCAGGTCGCCGGGCTCGGCCGGGACGAGGTGGTCGCCCTGGTCACGGACGGTCGTGCGGTAGTTCTCCTCGACGGCGAGGAGCCGGACGCGGCCCTCCCGGGCGTTCTGCCACAGCTCGTCCACCCCGGCCGCGAAGGTCTTGTGCCCGCGTGCCGAGGTCAGTTCCTCGACGACGGTCGTGGTGTCCTTGCGTGTCTCCGCTGCCAGGACCGGCTGCAGAGCCTGCCACACGGCCTCCGGGCCGGAGTGCGAGAGGCCGCCGTAGGGGACCTGGACGGCGTTCCTGGCGAGGCTGCCGGCCTCCTCCAGCAGGGACAGTGCCGCCTGCTCACCGGTGACGTACAGCGGCCGTGGCTGCTCGCGCAGGAGCGTGCTCATGGCGGTGTCCGCCGCGCGCAGGAAAAGCCGGGTGCCCTCGTCACGGAAGTTGCTCGGCACTTCGCCGATCTGCATCTGGCGCTCGGCGTCGAAGTTCTCCTGCCTGCGCTCCAGCGGGAAGCCGCCCGAGCGGTCCTGCACCACCCGGCCCTCGCCGCCGCTCCACAGGGTGACGCGGTCCGCCGAGACCGACAGCACCCAGAAGGGCCGCTCGGCCGCATGCGCGGCGACCAGGTTGCGGGTGAGGAAGGTGTCCGAGAGCACCACCCGCTCGGGGACGGTGCGGGCCAGGGACCACACCTGGTGCTCGCCCGGAGCGGCGAAGATCACCAGGCCGTCCTCGGCATGCGCCAGGTCCACCTCCGTCAGCGCCCGGTCGAGCTGCGCCACGACGTCGTTGCGCCGCTCACGGGTGACGGCGGGATCGGACTCCAGGCGCCTGCGGGCCTCGGTGACCACATTGCGCAGCCGGACGGGATCCTGTCCGTTCTCGGGTTCGCGACGGTGCGTCGGGGTCAGCACGGACACCGCGGGATAGGGGCGCGGGCGCCGCAGTTCGGCAAGGGTCGCGGGACTCAGTGCGTGCTCCATGACAGCACGATAGGTCCGATTCACAGGCACGGCATTCGGGGTAATCCGGACCGGGGGTCGCGGCGGATCTCCGCGCCGCGGAACGGTGACAGGGCGCCCCGCGGACGGATACCTTACCGGCCAGTAACCGGTCCGCAGTGCACCCCAGGAGGCCTGAATGCCGCAGCTCGAAGTCGACGGAGCGGCCCTGACGTACGACGACGAGGGTCCCCGTGACGCACGGGAGGTGCCCCTGGTCCTCATCCACGGCTGGACCGCGAACCGGCACCGCTGGGACCACCAGATGGCGCACTTCGGCGAAAGACGCCGGGTGATCCGGCTGGACCTGCGCGGGCACGGGGAGAGCACCGGGGCCGGGGTGCGTACGATCGCGGAGCTGGCGCGGGACGTCCTCGCCCTCCTCGGCCATCTGGAGGTCGAGCGGTTCGTGCTGGTCGGCCACTCGATGGGCGGCATGATCGCGCAGACCATCGCCCTGGCCCACCCCGAGCGGGTGGAGCGGATGGTGCTGGTGGGCTCCATCGCCCGGATGACGTACAGCCGTGGCCGAGGTCTGCTCATGGCCGCCTCCACCCTCGTGCCGTACCGGCTGTTCGTGGCCGCCAACATCCAGCGCGCCTTCGCGCCCGGTCATCCGCGCGAGGAGATCCGGGCGCACGTCCGCGCCTCCGCCGAGACCCCGCGCGAGGTCGTGATGACGCTGTACGGCGCCATGCGCGCCTTCGACGTCCTCGGCCGGGCCGGCGAGATCCGCACGCCCACCCTGATGGTGCACGGCTATCACGACGTGCAGCTGCCGGTGCGGCAGATGCTCCGGATGGCCAAGGCCTATCCGGACGCGGTCGTCCGCATCCTCGACGCGGGTCATGAACTGCCGCTGGAGAAGCCGGCCGAGCTGACGGCCGTGCTGGACCGGTTTGTGAGCGAAAAGCCCTGACCCTCGGGTCGCTTGGTGAAGTCTTTGCCTGTGGCCGGTTCCTGGTGGCGCCGGCCCGACGGCATGGGCTTCGCAGATTTCGCGCAAGCAAAAGACGGCCGAAATGATGGGGGTGGGCGGGTCGGCCGTGTTGCGGCCGAGTTGACTGCCTGAGGCAACTGACGGACGCTCGTCATATAGGTGCTCGATACAACTGGTTTGTCGGCCGCTCCCTGGTTCACCTGGGAAAGCCCAGGTGAGCGCCGGAGCCGGCCGCGAGCCGGAGGCAGGAGGCAGCGCATGTGCGGCATCACCGGATGGGTGTCCTTCGACCGTGACCTGACCACCGAGGCCACCACATTGCATGCGATGACCGAGACGATGGCCTGCCGCGGCCCGGACGACCGCGGTGCCTGGGCCGAGGGCCCGGCCGCCCTGGGCCACCGCCGACTCGCGATCATCGACCTCCCCGGCGGCCGTCAGCCCATGTCCTTCGACACCCCCGAGGGAACCGTGGCGATGGTGTACTCCGGGGAGGCGTACAACTTCACCGAACTGCGCGGGGAACTGGCGGGCCGCGGCCACCGGTTCACGACCGACTCCGACACCGAGGTGGTCCTGCACGGCTACCTCGAATGGGGGGACGCGGTCGCCGAACGGCTCAACGGGATGTACGCGTTCGCCGTGTGGGACGGCCGGCACGACAAGCTCGTGATGATCCGCGACCGCATGGGCATCAAGCCGTTCTACTACTACCCCACCTCCGACGGCGTTCTGTTCGGCTCCGAGCCCAAGGCGATCCTCGCCAACCCGCTGGCCCGCCGCCGGGTCGCGCTGGACGGGCTGCGGGAGCTGTTCGTCATGATCAAGACCCCCGGACACGCCATCTGGGACGGCATGCGCGAGGTCGAACCCGGCACGGTCGTCACCGTCGACCGCTCGGGCCTGTCGACGCGCGTCTACTGGCGCCTTCGGACCCGTCCGCACACCGACGACCGCGACACCACCATCACCACCGTGCGCTCGCTGCTCGACGACATCGTGCGCCGCCAGCTGGTCGCCGACGTCCCGCGCTGCACACTGCTCTCCGGCGGCCTCGACTCCTCCGCGATGACCGCGATCGCCGCCCGGCAACTCGCCGAGCAGGGCGAGCGGGTGCGCAGCTTCGCCGTCGACTTCGTCGGCCAGACCGACCATTTCGTCGCCGACGAACTGCGCGGCACCCCCGACACCCCCTTCGTGCACGACGTGGCCAAGCTCGCCGACACCGACCACCAGGACATCGTGCTCGACGTGCAGTCCCTCGCCGACCCCGCCGTGCGCGAGCAGGTCATCCGCGCCCGCGACCTGCCGGTCGGCTTCGGCGACATGGACACCTCGCTGCTGCTGCTCTTCCGCGCCGTCCGGGAGAAGTCCACGGTGGCCCTGTCCGGCGAGTCGGCCGACGAGGTCTTCGGCGGCTATCTGCAGTTCTTCGACGAGGAGGCGCGCCGCGCCGACACCTTCCCCTGGCTGGTCCGCTTCGGCCGCGACTTCGGCGACGACTCCGAGATCCTGCGCGCCGACGTGGCCAAGTCCCTCGACCTGGAGGGCTACATCGCCGACGGCTACCGCACCGCGGTCGCCGCCGTCGACCGGCTCGACGGCGAGAGCGACTTCGAGTACCGGATGCGGCAGATCAGCCATCTGCACCTGACCCGTTTCGTCCGGATCCTGCTCGACCGCAAGGACCGGACGAGCATGGCGGTCGGCCTGGAGGTCCGGGTGCCGTTCTGCGACCACCGGCTGGTCGAGTACGTCTACAACGCCCCGTGGGCGCTGAAGTCCTTCGACGGCCGGGAGAAGAGCCTGCTGCGGGAGGCGGCCGCGGACGTCCTGCCGCGCTCGGTGTACGAGCGGGTCAAGAGCCCCTACCCGTCCACCCAGGACCCGCAGTACGCCCGCGCCCTCCAGGAGCAGGCCAAGGACCTGCTCGCCCAGCCCTCCCACCGGGTCTTCGACCTCATCGACCGCGACCGGCTGCGCCAGGCCGCCGAACGCGAGGCGCCGGTCAGTACCCAGGCGGGACGGCGAGGGCTGGAACGCACCCTGGATCTCGCGCGCTGGCTGGACGTCTACTCGCCCGAGGTGGACCTCAGCTGAGGCCGATGGCCCGGTCCGCGGCCGCCGCCGTGGGCTGCCACCACGTCGTCACCGGCTCCCACACCAGGACCTGCTGCCCGGTGCCGAGCTGAGCGGCGGTGAAGGAGCGGCCCCGGTGCGCGGTCGAGGCGGCCACGGCCACGGTGTCCACCCGGCGGGCCTCGGGGTCCGCCGGGTCGCCGATGGTCCGGACGTCGGCGTAGGCGGTCCGGCCCGGCGCGAGCCGGTAGCTGCCGGTGCCGCCCTGCGGCGTCGGCAGTGCGGCGCCGTCCAGGTTCCCGAAGGTCACGGTGGGCACACGGTCGACGAGACACGCGCGGGCGCCGCGGTTGCTGACGCTGACGCGCACCACGGTCGGTGCGCCGGCCGCGGCCTTCGCCCGCATCGGCAGGGTCTTCTCGGCGCAGCGGACGGGTGGGGAGTCGCCGGTGGCGGCCTGACTCTGCGGTGCGCTCAGCAGCAGGACCGCGGTGGCGGCCGAGGCCGCCGGTACGGCGATGGCGGCGCGGATACGCATGGTCATTCCCCCTGTCGCGGGCACGTACGGGATGCGGCGGCCGAAGGGCGCCTGCCTGTGTGACGGCCGGGAGGGGCGGAAGGTTGTGCCGGATTCGCACGCATGACCCGGTTGCGTCGTCACTGTCATCAGTTGGTGGTGTTCATGATGTCGCTCCGATCGGTCCCGTCCGCCGGGCAGGAGCTGCCGTTCGGCGGCAGGGAGCCGTAGAGCAGGAAGTCGTCGACCTTCCGGTGCACGCACTTCGAGGAGGTGTATCCGGTGTGGCCGTCGCCCTTGTTGTCCAGCACGACGGCCGACGAGCCGAGCCGGGCGGCCGTCTCCACGGTCCACCGGTACGGCGTCGCCGGGTCGCCGCGCGTCCCTACCAGCAGCATCTTCGGCGAGTGGACGTTCTTGACCCGGTCACGGATGAAGTCGGTGCCCTTGGGGCGGCCGTAGCACATGAGCAGCTCGGTCAGCCGGTAGCGTCCGAAGACCGGCGAGGCCTGCTCGTACGCGGCCCGCAGGTTCTTCAGGTCCTTGGTGATCTGCGCCGCGTCGGGCCGGTCGGGGTCGTCGGCGCAGTTGATCGCCATCAGCGCGGCCGGCAGGTTGTCCGACGGGACGTCCTGCGGATCCACCAGACCGCCGTTCCCGCTCCGTGCCACGCCGGCCGGAGCGGCACCCCCGGTGGCGAAGGTCAGCACGCCCCGGGTGTCGCCGTCGTCGACCAGTGAGGCCAGGGCGCGCTCCAGGGAGGGCCACAGCTGCCGGCTGTAGAGGGCCTGCCCGATGGCGCCCACCAGGTCCTGCCCGGAGAACGAGCCGCCGGAATCCGTCGGGACCGGGTTCTCGTCGAGCGAGTGCACCAGCCGGACCACCTGGTCCCCGGCGGCCCGCCGGTCCTGGCCGAACGGACAGGCGACGTCCATCGCACACCAGTCCAAGAAATCGTCCAGCGCTGTCTGCTGCCCCTCGGCACCGGCCACCCCCTGCTCGGACAGCGGCTCGGTCAGGGTGTCGACGCCGTCGAGGGTGAACCGGCCGACCTTGTGCGGGAACTGCGCCGCGTACACCGCGCCGAGCCGTGTTCCGTAGGAGAAGCCCAGGTAGTTGAGCTTCTTGTCGCCGAGGGCCTGGCGGATGACGTCCAGGTCGCGGGAGGCGTTCACGGTGCCTATGTACGGCAGTACGGGGCCGGAGTGCCGGGCGCATTCGCCGGCGGCCTTGCGCAACTGCGCGAGCAGCGTCTGGGGATGGCTGAGGTCGGCGTTGTCGGCCGTCGCCTGCGAGGCCTCGTCGGTGGCCTCGCCGCAGCTGACGGGGGAGGACTGGCCGACGCCGCGCGGGTCGAAGGTGACCACGTCGTAGCCGTTCGTCAGATCCATGAACTCCCGGCCCTCGGCGGCCAGTTCCGGTATGCCCGCACCGCCCGGTCCGCCGAAGTTCAGCAGCACCGAACCCAGCTTCTGCCCGGTGGCCTGATAGCGGGCCAGGGCCACGTCGAGCGTGCCCGTGCGGGGCCGGGCGTAGTCGAGCGGGACGGTGACCTTCGCGCACTGCAGGTCCTTCGGCATCTCCGGGCCCTTGCAGGCCGCCCAGGTCACCTTCTGCCGGTAGAACCGGGTCAGGTCGGGCTGCGGATGACCGTCGGCGGCTGCGGGCAGCCCGGCTCCCAGCAGCGCCAGGGCGAGGACCCCGGTACCCGCGCAGTGCCGCACGGCGGACCGTGTGGACGGCTTGGCCAGCATCGATCGCCTCCCGGGACGCCTGTCGCGGACCGGGGACGGCGCCCTTCGGATCACCATAAGCGGGCCCCGGACGGCCCGCCTCCGGGCGAGCGGTACGGCGTCCGGTGCCGTACCCTTCGCCCGCTTCATTCCCAGTTGGCGATCATTGAGCGGCTTTACATGCAGTTCGATAACAGTATCGCTCGACGGGGTGAAAGACCGATAAGCCATAACTCCGATGGTTCGCGGGCGTTTTACGGGTTGCGGGCGACTGCCCGCGACGAAGTCTGGAAGGCAGGAAACCTATGAGACGGGCTACCCGTAACGGCGTGATCGCCGCCGTCGCAGTCTCCGGGGCGATGGCCGTGGCGCTGCCGGTGTCCGCGGCCTTCGCGGCCGGCGGCGCCGGGGCCGACGGCTCCGCGGCCGGCTCGCCCGGGCTGATCTCCGGCAACGGCATCCAGCTCCCGCTGCATGTACCGGTGAACGTGTGCGGCAACACCGTGAACGTGGTGGGGCTGCTCAATCCGGCCGCCGGCAACGCGTGCGCGAACGGCGACGACGGAAAGGCCCGGTCGCGGAAGTCGGGCGGGGCCTCCGCACACGGTGAGGCGAAGGGCTCGCCCGGCGTGCTCTCCGGCAACGACGTCCAGCTCCCCGTCGACGTCCCGGTGAACGTCAGCGGCAACAGCGTCAACGTGATCGGGGCGGGCAACCCGGCCGAGGGCAACCGGTCGGTCAATGGCTCCGACGGCCTGCCCCGCACCCCTCGCCACCGGCACGGCCCGGCCGTGAAGCCACCGGCGAAGCACCACGCGGACCTGGAGCCGATGGCGTCCGCGCTGGCCCACACCGGTACGGACGCCGTCTTCCCCGTCGTGGCCGGCGGCGCCGCGCTGCTCCTCACGGGCACGGCCCTCTACCGCCGCTTCCGCCCCGGCCGTCCCGACTGACCACGCTCCACCCGAGGCCCCACCGGACGTAGACCCGGTGGGGCCTTGCGCGCCGGGCTCCACGCCCGCACCGCCCTCGGTCCTTTCCCGTCGCAGGTGCTCTTCGTCGCGCGGCCGCGAAAGCGGCGGCGGCCGGGGCGCGCGGGGCGCAACGGCTGATCTCCCCGTGGCGCGGCCCCCGTTGATCCGGAAGGATGCGGTGCGGCAGTCCGGTCCCGACGGAAATGGAGCGCATCGATGACCCCTGCGGCCCCCCACGACCTCGTCGTCACTCAGGCCACCCTCGCCGACTGGCCGGTGATCGCCGGATGGGCGGCGGCGGAGGGCTGGAATCCCGGACTGTCGGACGGGCCCGTGTTCTTCGCGCAGGATCCCGAGGGGTTCTTCCTGGGCCGCCTCGACGGGGAGCCGGTGTCGGCCATCTCCGTCGTCAACTACGGCGCGGACTACGCCTTCCTGGGCTGCTATCTCGTCCGCCCCGACCTGCGCGGCCACGGCCACGGCCTCACCACCTGGAAGACCGCACTCGCGCACGCCGGTGACCGCACCGTCGGCCTGGACGGCGTCGTCGCCCAGCAGGACAACTACCGCCAGTCCGGCTTCGAACTCGCCTACCGCACCATCCGGTTCACCGGCACCGCCCCGCAGGGCGAGGCGCCCGCGGGGATCCGGCCGGCCGGCCCCGCCGACCTCGCCGCGATCACCGCCTATGACAGCGCCTGCTACCCGGCCGACCGCCCGCGCTTCCTCGCCGAGTGGCTCACCGGCCCCGGCCACCGGGCCTTCGTCCGCCACGACGGAGCACGCCTGACCGGTTACGGCATGATCCGGCCCGGCCGCGACACCCTGCGCATCGGCCCCCTCTTCGCGGACACCGCCGGCGACGCCCGCGCCCTGTTCACCGCCCTCACGGCCGAGGCCGCCGGACGCGAGGTCGCCATCGACGTGCCCGAACCGAACACGGCCGGTGTCGCGCTCGCCGAAGAGGCCGGATTCCAGGCCTCGTTCGAGACCGCCCGCATGTACACCGGGCCGGTGCGCGAGCACGCACAGCACCGTGTCTTCGGGGTCACCACACTCGAACTCGGCTGAGGGGCAGGGGAGTCGCGAAGGAAACGGCGCCGGATCAGTTCCGTGCGGTCTGCCCGGCGAGCACCGGCCCGGCCGGCGCGTCCGCTCCCGGGGCGACACCCTGTCGCCGCGCCGGAAAGGCGTACCGGTGGCCCGCGACCGTCGTCAGCGCCAGCAGGGCCGGTGCCAGGGCGGTCCACGGCAGGGCGCCGGGGCCCAGACCGTCCAGCGCCACACCACCGGTGAGCGAACCGGCGGCGATGCCCGCGTTGTACACCGTCGTCTGCAGCGAGGTCGCCACATCGGCCTCGGCCGGTCCCGAGGCGTCGACCAGCGCGGTCTGGATCAGCGTCGGCGCCCCGCCGAAGGCCACGCCCCACAGGGCCACCGCGCCGACCAGCACAGCGTGCGTCCGCGCGCCCAGGCCGAGCGTCGGCAGCACGGCGGTGAACAGGGCGAGCGCGGCCAGCAGCGTGGTGCGCGGATGCCGGTCGATCAGCACTCCGGTGAGCCAGATCCCGGCCACCGTGGCCGTCCCGAACACCGCGAGCAACAGTCCCGTACGGCCGTACCCGGCATGTCCGGCGAACGGGGCGACGTAGGTGTACATCACCTGGTGGCCGAGCAGCAGGAACAGGGTCACCGACAGCACCGGGCGGATTCCGGGGCGCAGCGCGACCCGGACGAGCGGCACGCGCGCGTGCGCGGGTTCGCCGGGGAAGCCGGGCACCCGGACCCGTATCCAGGCCACCAGCGGCACGGCGAGGACCGCAAGCGTCGCGAAGGCCGCCCGCCAGCCGACCGCCCCGGCGAGCGCGGTACCGGCGGGCACCCCGAGCGACAGGGCCAGCGTGATTCCGGCGAGCACGATCGCGATGGCCCGCCCGCGCCGCTCGGCCGGCACCATCCGGGCCGCGTAGCCGACCAGCATCGCCCACAGCGTGCCGCCCGTGGCACCGGCCAGCAGCCGGGCCGCGAAGGTGAGCGGGTATGACGACGACAGCGCGACCAGGGTGTTGCTCACCGCGAAGCCCAGCAGGGCGCCGCACAGCACCGGGCGTCGCGGCAGTCCGCGCAGGGCCGCGGTGACCGGGATCGCGGCCAGGAAGGAGGCCGCCGCGTAGGCGGTGACCAGGAAGCCGATCCGGGACTCGGTGACGCCGAGCGGGGGCGCCATCGCGGGCAGCAGGCCGGCCGGCAGGAGTTCGGTCAGGACGGCGGTGAACGCGGCGCAGGACAGGGCCAGCAGCCCCGACCAGGGCAGCGGATCCCCGTTGACCTGGGAAGACGAGGAGGACTTGGTCATGCGACCATGGTCGGAGCCTGACATCAGTGTGAAGGTCAAGCGCGCGGGCGGGAGGCGGGCATGCGGATCGGTGAGCTGTCGCGGCGTACGGGTGTGCCCGCTCGTCTGCTGCGCTACTACGAGGAGCAGGACCTCCTCCACCCCGAACGCGCCGGCAACGGCTACCGCAGCTACCCAGAGTCCGCGGTCGCCGATGTCCAGCAGATCCGCGGCCTGCTGGACTCCGGTCTGACCACCGAGATGATCCGCGCGATCCTGCCCTACCTCTCCGGACCCGGCGAACTCCATCCGCCCGCCCAGTGCGTGACCCCCGCGACCGCCGCCCTGCTCCAGGGCCACCTGGAGCGCATCCAGTCCCGGATCGACTGCCTGGCCCGCAACCGCGACCGGCTCAGCGCCTATCTCGCCGCCGTACGGCCGGAGAGCGGCGGGCGTTAATCGCTTTGCCCGGCCCCGTCCGGCATGGTCGAGTGGAGGGCATGGACCACAAGGCGGTGCTTGCCCGCTACGACCGTGACATGCGCGAGAACGCGACTCCCGACGGCCCGGACGCCCGGATCGAACGGGCCGGCGCGGTGGTGCGTCAGGTCGCGGACGCGGAGGGCTGGAACGGCGTGCTCTGGTCCGATCTGGACCCGGCGGGCGCGGACCGGGCGATCCATGAGCAGGTCGCGTACTTCACCGGCCTCGGCCGCGACTTCGAATGGAAGCTCTACGGACACGACCGGCCGGCGGACCTCGGCGCCCGGCTCACCGCGGCCGGATTCAGGGCCGAGCCCGAGGAGACGCTGCTCATCGGCGAGACCGGCCGGCTCGCCCTGGACGCCGCACCGCCCGCGGGCATCCGGCTCGTGCAGGCCACCGACCCGGCCGGCGTCGATCTCGTCGTGGACGTGCACGAGAAGGCCTTCGGCACCGACGGCACCCGGCTGCGGCACCGGCTGCTCGCCCGCCTGGCCGCCGCCCCCGGCACGGTCGTCGCCGTGGTCGCGCTCGCCGGGGACGAACCCGTCAGCGCCGCCCGGATGGAGCTGGTGCCCGGCACCCTGTTCGCGGGACTGTGGGGCGGCGGCACTGTCGAGGGCTGGCGGGGCCGGGGCATCTACCGCGCCCTGGTCGCCCACCGCGCGCACGTCGCCGCCGCCCACGGCTACCGCTATCTCCAGGTCGACGCCTCACCGATGAGCCGCCCGATCCTAGAGCGCCTCGGCTTCCACGCGCTGAGCACCACGACCCCGTACCTGTACGAGAGCTGATCCTGCGTCAACGGCGCGGGGAGCGGTCGCCGGAGGCGGAAGCGGTCCGCTCCGGTTATTGCCGGGACTTTCTGTTCATCCGGCCTTCATGCCATGTACCTTTCAACCAATCGACGCGTGTAGAACCCTCAAGCCGGCTCTACGCGCGCAGACTTGGCGCCGCACCGCCTCTCCCCACCCCTCATGGAGGTTTCGCCGGATGCTTGGATCCAGGAGATCCCGCCGCAGACTCACCACCGCTCTGGCCGGATTCGGGCTGCTCCTCACCGGAGCCGCCGTCCAGGTCGGCAGCGGCACCGCCGCGCACGCGGCCACCACGCACCGCATCCTGTTCGACAACGCCCACGCCGAGACGGCCGGGAACGCCGACTGGATCATCTCCACCAGCCAGCCCGACCCGCTCGGCGAGAACTCCTCCCCGTCCGCCGAGACCGACTGGACCGGCGCCCTGTCGTCCTGGGGCGTGGCGCTGCAGAAGACCGGCGACTACAGCCTGAAGACGCTGCCGTCGGGTTCCAGCCTCAGCTACGGCGGCTCGTCCTCGACGGACCTGTCGAACTTCGACACGCTGGTCCTGCCGGAGCCGAACACGCTGTTCACGAGCGCCGAGAAGACGGCGATCATGAACTTCGTGAAGAACGGCGGCGGTCTGTTCATGATCTCCGACCACACGGGCTCGGACCGCAACAACGACGGCTACGACTCGGTCCAGATCCTCAACGATCTGATGACCAACAACAGCGTCGACTCCAGTGACCCGTTCGGCTTCTCGATCGACTCGCTGAACATCAGCTCCGACCACCCGGCAGCGATCAGCGACAGCACCGACCCGGTGCTGCACGGCTCGTTCGGCACGGTCACCAAGAGCCTGATCGCCAACGGTACGACCGCCACCCTCAAGCCCGCCGACAACTCCTCCGTCAAGGGCCTGCTCTACCGCAGCGGTTACTCCGGCAACACCGGCGCCTTCTTCCTCACCAGCACCTACGGCAGCGGCCGGATCGCCTACTGGGGCGACAGCTCCCCGATCGACGACGGCACCGGCCAGCCCGGCAACACCCTCTACGACGGCTGGAACGACTCCAGCGCCACCAACGCGGCCCTCGCCCTCAACGCCACCGCCTGGCTGGCCGGTGCGGGCACCAGCGGAGGAGGCGGCGGTGGCGGCACCGGCACCTGCACCGCCGCCCAGCTCCTCGGCAACAACGGCTTCGAGTCCGGCAACAGCATCTGGAGCGCCACCAGCGGTGTCATCACCAACTCCAGTGGCGAATCGCCCCGTTCGGGCTCGTACTACGCCTGGCTCGACGGAAACGGCACCGCCACCACCGACACCCTGTCCCAGTCGGTGACCATCCCGTCCGGCTGCTCGGCCACGCTGAACTTCTCTCTGCACATCGACACGGCCGAGACCACCACCAGCACGGCCTACGACACCCTCAAGGTCCAGGTCCTGAGCAGCTCCGGCACGGTCCTGGGCACCCTGGCCACGTACTCGAACCTCAACGCGGCCTCCGGCTACACCCAGCGCAGCTTCGACCTCAGCGCCTACGCCGGGCAGACCGTCACGCTGAAGTTCACCGGTACCGAGGGCTCCAAGTACCAGACGTCGTTCGTGGTGGACGACACCGCGCTCAACGTCGCCTGAGCCGAACCGGCGGGGGTGGGTCGCCGGCTCCACCCCCGCCCGTGTCACGCCGCCGGCACCGTCCGCTCCGGAGTGTTCCAGCCGGACACCCGCACACCCGGCGCCGAGCCGCGCAGATCGGCGGTCCGGTAGGTGGCGGTCAGCGTCACCGACTCACCCGGCCACAGGCTCACCTCGTTGTCGGACCAGCGCACCGGCAGCACCGGCTTCCCCTGCGTGTCCACGAGGTGGACGTCCGTCAGCAGCGCCGGGGTCTTCCCGCTCCCGGTGTTCCGCAGGGTGACCGTCGTGGTCGACGTACCGTCCGACGACTCGGTGGCCGCCGTCGCCGACACCGGTACCTGTGCCATCGAGGCCAGCCCCGTCAGGTCGGCGTAGCTCGTCGTCGGCGTGTAGTACCAGGTGGTGCCGGACCAGTCGAGGGTGTCGGGCCGGGTGGAGAGCCAGTACACGTTGCGGCTCACCTCCCTGCCGCCCGCGTCCGTCAGGACCAGGCGGAGCAGATACGTCGACGACAGTCCGCTCACCGAGGGCGGCAGGGTGAGGGCGGTGCCGTGCGCCCCGTCGCCGTTGACCCTCAGCCCGGTGACGGTCTTGTCGTACTTCTGTGTCCCGTCGGGGTCGAACAGCGTGGCCCGTGCGGTGAGTCCGGTCGTGGCGGTGTGCCGCTGGTTGAGGACGACGACCGAGTGGTCGTCGTACCCGTACTGGATGTGCAGCGGCTCGTTCGCCTTCTTCGCGCCGAAGTAGGCGCCGCCCTGGTCAAGATAGCGGTCCGTCAGCTGCCAGTGCAGGGACGTCCAGCCGCTGTTGAACATCCAGTGGATCACACCGGTCGAGGGCTTCGAGGTGTCCGTGGCGTTGCGTTCGTACGCCTCGAACTGGGCGCGGACGTTCTCATACTGGGCCAGCTGGGCCTTGCGCACATAGTCGGCGAGGCTCGTGGGGGCGCCGTAGCGGCCGGTCAGCGCGGCGTCGTAGATCTTCAGGGTGCCGAAGACCGGGGACGGCGAGCGGTGGTACTGCCTGGCCCCGGGATCCTTCCAGAGGGTGTCCAGTTCGGCCGGGGTCAGCATGCGGCGCAGGGTGTCGAGGGTGGGGATGCTCGGGCCGGCGCTGGTCTCGGAGTTGAAGCCGACCGCCCCGCCCTCGCGCTTGGCGTACCAGTAGCCGGGCGGCACCCAGTCGTACGGGCCCGTCATCTTCATGCCCGAACGGCCCAGCTGCGGCGAGGAGTTGTCGGAGGCGGCACTGACCACCGGGTCGGGCCAGTCGGCAGCCTCCAGGGCGTCCAGATAGGTCTTCTCGATCTTGGCGTCGGGTGCGAAGTCGCTGCCGATCAGGAACGAGACCACGCTCGGGTGGTCCCGCAGCCGGGCGGCCTCGGCGGCCATGGACGCCCTCGCCACCGGATAGTCGGCGTCGGTCCACGGGTCCCCGGGCTCGCCGTCGCCGTTGACGTTGCCCTCCCACTTGTCGCAGCACTCCCAGCCCGGCAGCGTGAGCACGCCGTAGCGGTCGGCCAGCTCGAAGAACTCGTCGGGCTCCAGGTGCCCTTCGAGGCGGATGGCGTTCAGTCCCAGGTCGAGGGCGTACTTCAGCCGGTCCTCGACATAGCGGCTGTCCCAGCGCAGGAACTCGTCCGGCGACCAGCCGCCGCCCTTGATCAGCAGCTTGCGGCCGTTGATCCGGTACTGGCGTGCGCCGTCCGCGTTCAGCGGCGCCCGGATGTCGCGGATGCCGAAGCTCTCGTGCGCGGTGTCGGACGTCGTACCGGCCACGGACGCGGTGAGGTCGAGGTCGTACAGCGGCTGTCCGCCCATCCCGGCCGGCCACCACACCTTCGGAGAGGTCAGATGCAGGCCCGGAGTGTCGGCGGGGGAGAAGGTGACGGTCCTCGTCTCGTGGGCGGCGAGCGGGACGCGCCCGGTGAACGTCGTCGCGCCGACGGTGCCGGTGATCTCGGCCGTGACCGGTTCGCCGGTGTCGTTGCGGGCCTGCGCCTTCACCGTCAGGTCGGCGGAGGAGAGCGACGGCACGGCCAGCCGGGTGACGACGTGCGCGTCGCGCAGCGCCACCGGCCCGCCCCTGCGCACCAGGACGTCCCGGACGATGCCCATGTTCCGGTCGGGCGGCGGCTGGAGCCAGTCGATCCAGCCCATCGTGAGGTCCTTGTCCGGGTCGTTGGGCCGGACGCGGAAGGCGACCGTGTTGCCGCCGGACCTGACCAGCGGGGTGATGTCCAGCTCGTGGCGGGTGTAGGCGCCGGTGATGTCCGCGGCCTCGGCCACCTGGTGGCCGTTGACGTAGACGTCGGCCGCCGGGAGTACCCCGCTGAAGTCGAGGGTGGTGCGCCGTGCGGGGTCCTCGACGGTGAAGTCGGAGCGGTACCACCAGGGGACCTGGAAGTCGGCCCTCGGGATCTTCTGCTGGTTGGTGGAGAAGAACGGATCGGCGTACACGCCGTCGGCGAGCAGCGCGGCGAGGACCGTGGAGCGGGGGACCGCCGGATACCAGCCCTTGGCCGGATAGCCGGGGGAGGAGACAGCCGCCGGCGAGTCGGTCACCTGCGCCGAGGACTGGATCGCGTAACCGGTGAGCGGGGTGGCGGTGCCGGCGGCGGAGGAGACACGGGTCGTCGGGGCCGGCCCGTGCGACGGCGGCTCATGCCGCGCGCCGGCCCGGGCAGCGCCTCCGGCCAGGGCGGAGAGCAGGCCGAGGACCAGCGCGGTGACGGCGTACCGGCGTCGGAGGGCGCGGCGAGGGGGCATGGCAGGGCTCCGGCTTGTAAAGTTAGGAAACTTTACTAACTCGACTCAAGCTAGGGCGCCGCGCGGGCCCTGTCAACGACCGTGGGCCGGTGGGCCATCGGGCCGGTCAGGTTCCGGCCGTCCTGCGCTCGAACACCTGGTCCCGGGCCGTGTCCAGCGCCGTGGCCACCGCGCCGAGCAGGACCGCGTCCGCGCCGAGCCGGCTCGGCGCGATCCGGGGGCGCAGCGGGGTGAGGGCGCGCACCCGCTCCTGGACCGGACGCAGCAACAGGTCGACGCTGTGGCCGACACCGCCGCCGAGCACCACCAGGTCCGGGTCGAGCACGGCGGCGGCCGCCGCCACGGTGTGCGCGATCCGCTCGCCCTCCAGCTGCACCGCCCGCAGGGCCGCCGACTGGCCCTGCCGGGCCGCGTCGAAGACGGCCTTCGCCGTGAGCTGCCCGCTCATCCCGAACTCCCGGGCGGCCTCCACCACCGCCACCCCGGACACCGCGTCCTCCAGCCGCTCCGGCTTCTGCCGGCCCGCCCAGGGCAGGAAACCGATCTCGCCGGCCAGCCCGTGCGCCCCGGTGAACAGCCGTCCCTCGCTGACGACGCCCATGCCGAGTCCGGTGCCGATCAGGATGTACGCGAACAGCCGGGTGCCCGTGCCCTCGCCGTACGTGTACTCGCCGAGCGCGGCGAGGTTCGCGTCGTTGTGCACCTCCAGCGGCACGCCCAGCTCCTCGCCCATCCGGTCGACGAGCCCCGCGCGCCCCCAGCCCGGCAGGTGCATCGCGTACCGCACCCGCCGCTGCTTCGCGTCGTAGACGCCGGGCGTGCCGACCACCCCGTGCACCACCTCGGCCGGGTCCACTCCCGAGCCCGCGATCACCTGGCGCGCGGTGCCCACGACCAGGTCGGCGAGCGCGGCCGAGGTGCGGGCGCGGTTGCGTACGTCGGACCGGGCGACCACCGTGCCGTCCAGGTCGACCACGGCCACCCGGAGCCAGCCGCGGCCGATGTCCACGCCGAGCGCGTACCCGGCGGCCGGGTCGGGGGCGTACAGCACGGCGGTGCGGCCGCGCTCCGGGGCGTGGGTGCCGACCTCGTGCACCAGGCCGGCCGTCTCCAGAGAGGCCAGCGCGCTGGAGACCGTCGGCTTCGACAGGCCGGTCTCGCGGGCCAGTTGGGCGCGCGAGGCGGCGCCGAGGGCACGCAGCCGGTCGAGCAGCAGCCGCTCGTTCGTACTGCGCAGCCGCCGGCGGCTCCAGGGCTGTTCCTGCTGCTCCATGACATCGCTCGCGGCCATCGCACCATTCTCACGCATTCCCCGCGGATACTTGACGCCGCTAGTAAGGCTCCTTAACTTTATCGGCCATGTCCGGTAGCCCGCCGCCCCCGGGTGGCTTCGCCCGCCGTGTCGGCCTGTTCCAGGCCACGGCCATCAACATGAGCCAGATGTGCGGCATCGGCCCGTTCGTCACGATCCCGCTGATGGTCGCCGCGTTCGGCGGCCCGCAGGCGGCCATCGGTTTCGCGGCGGGCGCGGTCCTCGCGCTGTGCGACGGACTGGTCTGGGCCGAGCTGGGCGCCTCGATGCCCGGTTCCGGCGGCAGTTACGTCTATCTGCGCCAGGCCTTCCAGTACCGCACCGGCCGCCTGGTGCCGTTCCTGTTCGTGTGGACGGCGATGCTCTTCATCCCGCTGATCATGTCCACCGGCGTGGTCGGTTTCGTGCAGTACCTGGGCTATCTGGCCCCGGATCTCGGCCAGAACGCCGGGGACGCGACCGGCCTCGGCGTCATCGCCCTCGTCGTGCTGCTGCTCTGGCGCGGCATCGAGCACATCGCGCGGATCACCGCCGTGATGTGGACCGTGATGATCGCCTCGGTGCTCCTGGTCATCGTCGCCGCGGCCGCCGACTTCAGCCCGCATCTGGCCTTCACCTACCCGTCGGGCGCCTTCGACCTGACGAGCAACCACTTCTGGCTCGGCTTCGCCGCGGGCCTGACCATCGGCATCTACGACTACCTCGGCTACAACACCACCGCGTACATGGGCGCCGAGATCAAGGACCCGGGCCGTACCCTCCCGCGCTCGATCCTCTTCTCCATCCTCGGCATCATGGCGATCTACCTGCTGCTCCAGATCGGCACCCTCGGCGTCGTCGACTGGCGCCGGATGACCGACCCGCACGACATCGCCTCCACCTCGGTCGCCTCGGCGGTGCTGGAGAAGACCTGGGGCAAGGGTGCCGCCGACGTGGTGACCGTGCTCATCCTGGTCACCGCGTTCGCCTCGGTGTTCACCGGCCTGCTCGGCGGCTCCCGGGTGCCCTACGACGCCGCCCGCGACCGCGTCTTCTTCCGGCCGTACGAGAAGCTGCACCCCAGGCACCGCTTCCCGATGCTGGGCCTCGCGACCATGGGCGTGATCACCGCGGTCGGCTTTCTGATCGGCCGGCACACCGACCTCGCGACGCTGATCCAGTTGCTCACCACGGTCATGGTGATCGTCCAGGCGCTCGCCCAGATCGTCGCCCTGACCGTCCTGCGCAGACGGCAGCCGGACCTGCGCCGCCCGTACCGGATGTGGCTCTACCCCGTGCCGAGCATCCTCGCGTTCGCCGGCTGGTGCGTGATCTACGGCTACGCCGACAGGAACTCCCCGGGCCGCCACCCCATCGAATGGTCCCTGGCCTGGCTGGCCCTCGGCTGCGTGGCCTACGTGGTGTGGGCGCGGCTGGAGAAGGTGTGGCCGTTCGGCCCGAAGGAGATCACCGAGGAGTACAAGGCCCTTGAGCTGACCTAGAGTTACGGCACTCTTCGCGAGCAGAGACCTCTTCCGCGGACGTGACGGTCCGCCGAACTCCGGCCGGTACCGGACCGGCCGGAGCTGCCCCCGGACGTGTGGACCTCGTTCGCCGTGACCGGCTGAGCGGAGCCGGGTTACTGCGCCTGCGCGGCCTCCGGCGTGCTCTGGGCGACCGGCGCGTCCGTGATCACGGGCGCCGGTGCGGCGGCCTTGTCGTTCTTGTCGCTGCCGTTGTCCGGCAGCGGGGTCGGCGCGTCGTCGCTCTTGGCGGGCTGCGGGGCCGGCTTGGTGTCGGAGTTGTCCGTCGTCGGCGCCGGCTTCGGCGCGTCGTCGACCCAGGAACTCAGCCGGCCGTCCGGCTGGAGGGCCACGTGCAGGCCGTTGTTCTGGCCGTAGGCGGCGCGGTCCTTGGCGACCAGGGTGTCGATCTTGCTGCCGTGGGCGTAGATGTCGGCCTCGTAGTGATGGGCGCCGAGCTTGTAGACCTTGCCGGTGGAGGCGTCGTCGGCCAGCGTCGCCACGGAGACGAGGATGCGCTGGGCGACGGGCTGCGGCTTGGGCGCGGGCTTCGGCTTGGCCCGCTCGACCCAGGACGTCACCTTGCCGTTCGGGTGCAGCGTGACGTGCAGCCCGTTGTGCCGGCCGTGCGCGTGCTTGCCCTTGGTGGCGAGGGTCCCGTACTTCTTGCCCTTCGCCCAGATCTCCGCTTCGAAGCGGTGCTTGCCGGTCTTGTAGACCTTGGCGACGGAGACCTTGTCCGCGAGCCGCACCGTCTTGACGAGGACGCGCTTGTCGTTGCAGTGGGTCGAGGCGTGGGCGACGGGCGCCGCCTCGGGAGCGGCGGCGGCGAACGCGCCGGAGGCCGAAGCGGCGAGGACGGCGGTGGCGCCGGCGGCTACGAGGGTGGTGCGTAGGGTGCGAAGTGCACGCATCGGTGAACTGTCCTTCGATCGGTTTCGTTCGTCGGTGTGTCTTCGACGCTACGAACCGTTCATCAAGGCCACCCATACATCATGTAACAGATGTTCGTAGCGTTCTCCTCGAATCGGTACATATTCCATCGCTCAACCTTTGAATCCAAGGGCAAAACGGGCACGAGGGAGGCCGGCCCGCTCGGGCGGACCGGCCTTCGTCACTCCCTGTTCTTCCTTTCCTCGTCTCCGGCTACGGCCTGGGTGTGCTCCGCGCCGCCGTACCGGCACAGACCAGTCCGAGTACGAGCGCCAGTGCGCCGATGATGACGTTGTTGATGATCACGCCCCTGTCGGGGCCGCTGCCCACGATCCACGGAGCGACGATCAGCCAGATGCCCATGGCGCACATGGCCCAGCTGAGGCCGTACATCCGCTCGGGGGCCCGGGTGAATCCCAGTGCCAGCAGGCCTATCGCTATCCCCACGATCAGGTTGTGGGTCACGAGTGCGGGCTGGCTCGTCGTGTAGTGCACGATCCACGGAGATGCCGCGCAGTAGAGCCCGAGCAGGAAGACCGGCCCGTCCACGAGCGCCACATCACGACCGCCGAGCATGCGGGCGTAGCGTTCCCGCATTTCGGAGACATCGGGGTGGGCCGATATATCACCCCTGTGCGAGACGTTGGCCATGACTCGTCTCCTTTGACTTTGCAGGCCAGACCGCGTCTGGTGCGGTGTGAGGTAAGCACCGCTTGACCCCAGTTTGCTCTTATTTCGTCTTTATGTGTAGAGCTGTGCGACCCACTTCGGCCGGGCCACGGGATGCTCCGGCGTCGGGTGACATGTCCGCATCGAATCCGGGCAGGCGGAGCAGTGAGGGACGTGCCGCGCGTCCTGCTGCCGGCCCGGGAGGTGACCGACCGTCATGGGTGGGAAAGTGCTGGAGCGGTTCCCCGCCGGGGCCCCGCGAGGATCGTGGCCCGCGGAGGAGTACGCGGCCGCGCGCCGCGCCGAGGGCGAGCGCGTGCGTGTGGTGATGGACCTGAAGTCCGACGCCTTCCTCGTCGTGGCCGAGCCGCGGGACGAGGACGGCCGCACTCCGTGACGGCCGCACGCCGTCACCGGGCAGTGCGGCGACCGCCGGCTCCGCCTCGGCCGTCAGGCCGCCGCCAGCTCCCGGGCCCGGCGCACGAAGACCTCGTGCAGGTCCCAGGCCGCCCTCGGCACCGACTCCGCGCGCCGACGCCGCGGCGTCAGCAGCACCAGGGCGGTGTCGTCGGCGATCGGCCGATACGTGATCGTGCCGGCCCGCCGACAGGCGTTGCGCATACCGGCCAGGCGCAGTGAGCCGAGCCGGGTCGTCGCCGCCGCCGGGTATTCCTGCTGTTCGGTCACCGCAGCCGCAGAATGCGCGGTGTCACGCAGTCCGTTCAAGGGTTTTCCTGTCGCACCTTCGTGAAATTCAATGGTCCGCGATACGAGACCGGTCGGGTCTTCCTTGACGGTCCTCACCGGCGGCTGCCACGATCGACGCCATGACGATGCGACTGGACCTCACGCGGCGACGCCATGTCGACCTCGCGCGCGTTTCCAGCGCCTCCTGTTGCGCCGCGGCCTGATCGTCCGGCCTCTCCCGGACCCGCCGCTCCCCGCTCCGCTCCGGCGCCGCTGAATTCCCCCGCGTTTCCCCGTACATGGATTTCGGCATGCCCGGAATACATCACCGGCCAATTCACCGACGGCGGCTTCGCTCGGATCCGGCAGAGCCACTTCGCCTACGCCCATGTGATCCGCCGTCAAAGGGCGGAGCGACACCGCAGCCCGACGGGTCGTACCTGCTGACCGGCGTAAAGCACTGCCGCTCCCGCCCACCCGTCGCCCGCCCACCACGTACGTGCTGACCGGAACCCGGCCGCCGCGGCACGGCCTGCTCTCACGGACACTCGCGATCGGAGACCCCACGTGTCCCTCACCTTCCACTGGTTCCTGCCCACCAATGGCGACAGCCGCCATGTGGTCGGCGGCGGCCACGGCACCCCGGCCACCGCCTCCGGCCGGGACCGGCCCCCGACGGTCGCCTATCTGAGCCAGATCGCCCGGGCCGCCGAGGACCTCGGCTTCGTGGGCGCGCTGACCCCGACCGGTGCCTGGTGCGAGGACGCGTGGCTGACCACCGCCATGGTCAGCCAGAACTCCGAGCGGCTGAAGTTCCTCGTCGCCTTCCGGCCCGGGTTCGTCTCGCCGACGCTGGCCGCGCAGATGGCGTCCACCTTCCAGCGGCAGACCGGCGGACGGCTGCTGCTCAATGTCGTCACCGGCGGCGAGAGCCACGAGCAGCGGGCCTACGGCGACTTCCTCGACAAGGACGCCCGGTACCGCCGTACCGGCGAATTCCTGCACGTCGTACGGGACTTGTGGGACGGCAAGAGCGTCGACCTGCACGGGGAGCACCTCCAGGTGGCGCAGGCCCGGCTCAGCCGGGTGCCCGACCCGGTGCCCGAGGTGTACTTCGGCGGCTCCTCGCCCGCCGCAGGCGAGGTCGCGGCCCGGTACGCCGATGTGTACCTGACCTGGGGCGAGCCGCCCGCCCAGGTCGCCGAGAAGATCGCGTGGGTCCGCGCACTGGCGGCGGAGCGCGGCCGTACGCTCCGCTTCGGCATCCGGCTGCACGTCATCACCCGCGACACCTCGGCGCAGGCCTGGGCGGAGGCGGACCGGCTGCTCGCCGGCTTCGACACGGAGACCGTACGGGCCGTCCAGGCGGGCCTCGCCCGCAGTGAGTCCGAGGGCCAGCAGCGCATGCTCGCCCTGCACAGCGGCGGCCGGGAGAGCCTGGAGATCCACCCCAACCTCTGGGCGGGCATCGGCCTGGTGCGCGGCGGCGCGGGCACCGCCCTGGTCGGCAGCCACGACGAGGTCGCCGAGCGGATCAAGGAGTACCACGCCCTCGGCATCGACGAGTTCGTGCTCTCCGGCTACCCGCACCTGGAGGAGGCGTACTGGTTCGGCGAGGGCGTACTGCCCCGGCTCGCCGCGCAGGGGTTGTGGACGCACCCCGATGCTACGGCGCCCGCTCCCTCGGCCCAGGTGCCGTTCGCTAGCTGACCAACCCGCCCTGGCAGACTGCCGGTTCATGACACGAGAACCGAACGACGTCGACGCGGCCGTCACCTGGGGGCTGCTGGCCGCGTGGGCGCTGCACGACACCGAGGAAGTGGTCATGGTGCCGCACTGGGTGCGCACCCAGGTGCCGGAGCTGCGCAAGAGGTTCCCCCGGGTGCCGGAGGCGGTGTGGCGGCGGCTGGAGTCCGTGGACACGCGGGAGTTCACCACCGCGGTCGCCGCGATGGCGGTCGTCCTGGCCGCCGCGTGCGCCGACGGGCAGCGGACCGGGGGCCGGTCCGCCGTCTACCAGACCGCGCTCAACGCCTTCGGGCTGCACGGCCTGGTCCATCTGGCGCAGGCCGCCGTCATGCGGGGCTACACCCCGGGCTCCGCGACCACACCGATCGTGGTCCTCCCCTTCACCGTGTGGGCCCGCGGCCGGCTGCGCAGGTCCGGCGTCCTGCGCCCCACCCGGGCGCGAGACCTGGCCGAGGGGCTCGCCTTCGCCGCGGCGGCCGCGATCGCCACCCACGCAGTGGCTCAGGGCGTGCTGCGCCGGCGGTGATGGCTCAGGTGCCCGCCAGCGCTCGCAGGTGCGCGGCCTTCGATTCGGCCGTTTGTCCCTGTACCAGCAGAAACAGGGCCTCCTGTGCGAGGCGCTGGGCCGGGCTGGTCAGGGCCATGGATCGGCCGCCGCCGGCTTCGATCGCGGTGGTGGTAGCGGTGCGCAGCACCTCGCAGTGGCTCAGGGCGTGCTGCGCCGACGCTGATGGCTCAGGCGCCCGCCAGCGCTCGCAGGTGCGCGGCCTTCGATTCGGCCGTTTGTCCCTGTACCAGCAGAAACAGGGCCTCCCGTGCGAGGCGCTGGGCCCGGCTGGTCAGGGCCATGGACCGGCCGCCGCCGGCTACGACCGCGGCGGTGGTGGCCGTGCGCAGCACCTCGTACGCCTCCGCGCGTACCGCGAGCCGCTCCGCGACCCGTTCCAGCGGCGCCGGATCATCGGCCAGGGCGTAGGCGCGGCGGCGGACATCGGCGAGCCGGGCCGTGATGGGGGCGGCCGTCGCGGCGTCCAGCAGCGACAGGGCGGCCTCCGCGACGCCGAAGACCGCCGGGCCCGCGTTCAGCGTCCTGGCCCGGTCGCCGGGCGCCCACCGCTCGTACGGCATCCGCAGGGCCACCGACTCCTCGGGCAGCCACAGCCCGGTCAGCTCCAGCGACACCGTGCGCGCGGCGGTCAGCGCCGCGAGGCGCATCGGCTCCGATGCGCGCAGCCCCGGCTGGTCGCGTGCCTCGGCGAACGCGAACAGGGCCTCGTCCGCATCGGTCACCCCGGCGAGCAGCATCACGTCGTTCAGGCCCCATCCGGTGTACCAGGGCACCGTCCCGTCGAACCGCCAACCCGCGCCCTCCCGGCGGACGCGCACCGGGATGCGCGGATACGACCGCAGATGCGCGTACGCCACCCCGGACAGCAGCTCACCCCGCGACAGCGGGCCCAACAGCCGCTCCCGGACCGGGAGTTCACTCTCCACCAGGGTCTGCACCGGAGTGTGGTGCTGGGTCTGCACGAACCATGTCGCACAGCATGCCCCGGCCAGGATCTCCGCGATCCGGCGGACCACGTCCGGCGGCGCTCCCGAGCCGCCGTACGCGACCGGCGCGCCCGCCCCGAGCAGCCCTGACCTCTTCACCGCCTCGATGTGGCTCGCGGGCACGCCCTCCCGGTCGACCCGCTCGGCCTCGGGAATCAGCAGGTCCGCAGCGAGCCGGCGGGCCCGGTCGAGGAGCGGATGCGCGGTGGTGGCTGTCATACGGAAGATTCTTCCGAAGATTTCCCCCCGCACCGTGTCGATCCGGGAGCCGTGCGTTCGTGTAGGTGGTGACACGCATCCGCGAGACCCTGAAGTCACCTAGGAGGACGTCATGAAGCACTACCTGCTCAGCGTGGTCCAGCCGGCCGGCGGCACCCCGCCCGCCCCCGACGCGCTCGCCGCGATCATGCGCGATGTGGAGGCCTTCAACGAGGAGCTGCGGGCCGCCGGAGCCTGGGTGTTCTCCGGCGGCCTGCACGGTCCGGAGACCGCCACCGTGCTCCGCCCCGAGGGCGGCAAGGTCCTCGTCACCGACGGCCCCTATGCCGAGGGCAAGGAGTACCTGGGTGGACTCTGCCTGATCCGCGCCGCCGACCTGGACGAGGCGCTGGAGTGGGGCCGCAAGGCCGCCCTCGCGACCACGCTGCCCATCGAGGTACGGCCGTTCGTCGACCGGCACTGATGTCCGGGGCCTGCGACGTCGAGGCCGTCTTCCGCGCGGAGTACGGTCGTGCGGTCTCCGTCCTCGTCCGCTTCCTCGGCGACATCGACCTCGCCGAGGAAGCGGTGCAGGACGCCTTCACCACCGCCGTACGCACCTGGCCCGGGACCGGCGTGCCGCCGAGCCCGGCCGGCTGGATCATCACCACGGCCCGCAACCGCGCGATCGACCGGCTGCGCCGCGAGTCCTCCCGGGACGCCCGGCACGCCGACGCCGCCCGGCTGTACGCGCCGCACCTGTACGCACCCGACCCGTACATGCCCGACGCGCCGCCCAAGGAGGGCCCCGTGCGCGACGACCGGCTCCGCCTCATCTTCACCTGCTGCCATCCCGCGCTCGCCCTCCAGGCCCGGGTCGCCCTCACTCTGCGCCTGCTCGGCGGCCTGAGCACCGCACAGATCGCCCGCGCCTTCCTGGTGCCGGAGCCGACACTCGCCCAGCGGCTGGTCCGCGCCAAGGCCAAGATCCGCGACGCGGGTATCCCGTACCGTGTGCCCCGCGACGCCGACCTGCCCGAGCGGCTCGGCGCCGTCCTCGCCGTCGTCTACCTGATCTTCAACGAGGGCTACACCGGCGACCCCGCCCTGTGCGCGGAGGCGCTCCGCCTCGGCCGGCTGCTCGCCGTGCTGATGCCGGACGAACCGGAGGCCATCGGCCTGCTCGCGCTCATGCTCCTCATCGAGTCGCGGCGGCCCGCGCGCCTGGACGCCGAGGGCGTCCTCGTACCGCTGCCCGAGCAGGACCGCGCACGCTGGGACCGCGCGCTGATCGCCGAGGGCCAGGACCTGGTCCGCCGATGCCTGCGCCGTGACCAGCCGGGGCCGTACCAGATCCAGGCCGCGATCAACGCCGTACACAGCGACGCCCCGACCGCCGCGGCCACCGACTGGCGCCAGATCCTGTGCCTGTACGACCAGCTCATGGCGGTGGCGCCGTCCCCGGTCGTCGCGTTGAACCGGGCGGTCGCCGTGGCCGAGGCCGACGGCCCGGCCGGCGCGCTCGACCTGGTCGACACCCTCGACCTCGGCCGCTATCACGTGCTGCACGCGGTCCGCGCCGACCTGCTGCGCCGCCTGGGCCGCACCGCCGAGGCGGCGGCGGAGTACGCCCTCGCCGCCGAGCTGGCCGGGAGCGAGGCCGAGCGGGCCTACCTGGCGCGGCGCCGCACGGAGACCGACCCCACGACGACGTGACCGGCGTCACCCCGCGTCGCCGGAATCAACTTGAGGACCTGAAAGGTTGGCAAATACATCAACCGAGACCTAGGCTCGGGCCGAACCAGCCCGGCACCACCAGCGAGGCATCCGTGAACCACCCCGCCATCGAGCAGCCCGCCGACATCGTGGCCCGGCTCCGTGCCACCTTCGCCACCGGCCGCACCAAGCCCGTCGAGTGGCGCACCGGCCAGCTGGGCAGGCTGCGCACGATGCTCACGGAGCGCGGCGCCGACCTCGCCGCCGCCCTCCACGCCGACCTCGGCAAGAGCAGCACCGAGGCCTACCGCACCGAGATCGACTTCACGATCCGCGAGATCGACCACACCCTCGACCACCTCGACGAGTGGCTGCGCCCCGAGCCCGCGCCGGTCCCCGCCCACCTCGGCGCCGACGCCACGGCCTGGACGCAGTACGACCCCCTCGGCGTCGTCCTCGTCATCGCCCCCTGGAACTACCCGGCGCAACTGCTGCTCGCCCCGATGGTCGGCGCCCTGGCCTCCGGCAACGCGGTCGTCGCCAAGCCCAGCGAGCTGGCCCCGGCCACCTCCGCCGCCCTGGCCGAACTGATCCCGGCCTACCTGGACACCGACGCGGTCGCCGTGGTCGAGGGCGGCATCCCGGAGACCACGGCCCTGCTCGCCGAGCGCTTCGACCACATCTTCTACACCGGCAACGGCACCGTCGGCCGGATCGTGATGCGCGCCGCCGCCGAGCACCTCACCCCGGTCACCCTCGAACTCGGCGGCAAGTCCCCGGTGTTCGTGGACCGCGACACCGACCTCGACGTGGTCGCGGACCGGCTCGTCCGCGGCAAGTTCCTCAACGCCGGCCAGACCTGCGTCGCCCCCGACTACGTCCTGGCCGACCCGGAGACCGCCGCCGCGCTGGAGCCCGCACTGGTCCGTGCGGTCGAGGTGCTGTTCGGCACCGACCCGGCCGCGTCGCCCGAGTACGGACGCATCGTCAACGAGCGGCACTTCGACCGGCTCGCCGGCCTGCTCGGCTCCGGCCGGGTCGCGGTCGGCGGCGTGAGCGACCGTACGACCAAGTACATCGCGCCGACCGTCCTCGCGGACGTCGACCCGAAGTCGCCCGTGATGCAGGAGGAGATCTTCGGCCCCATCCTGCCCGTCGTCACCGTGGCCGGCCTGGACGAGGCGATCGGCTTCATCAACGACCGTGACAAGCCGCTCGCGCTGTACGTCTTCACCGAGTCCGACGCGACCCGTGCGCGCATCGCCGCCGAGACGTCCTCCGGCGGCCTCGGCCTCGGCCTGCCGCTCGCCCATCTCACCGTCTCCGACCTGCCGTTCGGCGGCGTGGGGGAGAGCGGCATGGGCAGCTACCACGGCCGCTACTCCATCGAGACGTTCAGCCACCGCAAGGCGGTCCTCGCCAAGCCGCTGAACTGACCCGATTCGCCGGACAGTTGTGCGATACTCCGCCGAATGACCGTTGAAACGATCACCGCGGACGCCTCCGGCACCTTCGCACTCGGCGACCTGCCCGTCCACCGCATCGGCTTCGGAGCCATGCGGCTGACGGGCAGCGCCGCGTTCCACCTCGGCACCCCGAGCGACCGGGAACGCTCCACGGCCGTACTGCGGCGGGCGGTCCGGCTCGGCGTGAACCACATCGACACCGCCGCCTTCTACTTCTCCGCCACGCGCTCCGCCAACGAACTGATCAACACGGCCCTCGCCCCGTACGCCGACGACCTGGTCATCACCACCAAGGTCGGCCCCTTCCGCGACTACTGCGGCGAGTGGGGCACCTCGGCCCGGCCCGACCAGCTGCGCGGCCATGTCGAGGAGAACCTGCGCCAGCTCGGCCGTGACCATCTCGACGTCGTCAACTTCCGCCGCCAGCAGCAGGATTCGATCGCCGAGCACTTCGGCGCCCTCGCCGAGCTGCGCGAGGCCGGCCTGATCCGGCACCTGGGCATCTCCGGGGTCGCACCGCGCCATCTCGCCGAGGCGCTGGAGATCGCCCCGGTGGTGTGCGTACAGAACCGGTACGCCCTGGACCGTCCCGACCCGGTCGACGACGAGATGCTGCGGCTGTGCGGCGCCCGCGGCATCGCGTTCGTGCCGTTCTACGCCGTCGCGGGCGAGGCCGGACCGCAGGCGGCGGCCGACACCCACGACGAGACCGTGCGCGACATCGCCCGCGCCCACGGTGCGAGCCCCGCGCAGATCCGCATCGCCTGGACCCTGCACCAGGGCCCGCACGTCCTCGCCATCCCCGGCACCGGCAACCCGGACCACCTCGCGGAGAACATCGCCGCCGGCGCCCTGCGCCTCACCCCGGACGAACTGACCCGCCTCGACGCGCTCCACACCGCGGCGACCTGACACGGCCCCGGGAGTACGGGCCCTGGCGGCGACCCTCGATGACGGGGAAGCCGGGGCACGGCCGTACGATGGGCGGAATGACTACCATCGTGTAGACGGTCGCCGGGCCGCAGACGATGACGGGGTGAGGAACGTTCCATGACCGAGGCCAAGGACGAGCGCCGGCCGGCCGGTGAGCTAGAAGCGAGCGTCATGGCCGCACTCTGGTCCGCCGGAGCACCTCGGACGCCCGGCCAGGTCCAGCGGAGCCTCGGTGCGGACCTGGCCCGTACGACGGTGACCACGATCCTGACCCGCCTGTACGACAAGGGTGTCGTCGAGCGGCACCGCCAGGGCCGCGGCTACGCCTACTTCCCGGTCCAGGACGTCCCGGACGCCCACGGCCTCACCGCCCGCCGGATGCACAGCGAGCTGGACCGGGACAGCGACCGCGAGACCGTCCTTGCCCGTTTCGTCGCCCAGCTCAGCCCTCACGACGAGCGCATCCTGCGCGACCTGCTCGAACCTGACGAACGATGACCGCGCTGCTTCTGCTGCCCCTGCTGCTGCCGCTGGCCCTGCCGGCCCTGGCCCGGCGGGCCCTGGACCGGCTGGCCCCGGTCGCCGCGCTCTGGGCCGTCACCGGCTGCGCGGTAGTGCTCGCCGGCTGCTCGCTGGCCGCGCTGGGCTCGTTCGTCCTGATCGGGCTGCTCAAGGTCCCGCTCTTCGCCGCCGTCGGCGAGCTGATCCACCCGCTGCGCACCGCCTCGGACCTCGTCGTCCTGCCCGCCGCCGCGACCTCCGTCGGCGCTCTCGCGGTCTGCGGCTGGACCCTCGTCCGCTCGGTGCTGCGGCAGACCCGCGCCTTCCGCGCGGCCCGCACGGAGGCCGGGCGCCGACCGGCGGCCGGCGATCTGTGCGTGGTGGACTCGCCGCGCCCGGACGCCTACGCGCTGCCGGGCCGCCCGCACCGCATCGTCGTCACGACCGCGATGCTGCGCAGCCTGGACGGCCCCGAGCGGGAGGCGCTGTTCGCCCACGAACGGGCGCACAACGACGGCGGTCACCACTACTTCCTCGCCGCCGCCGAGCTGGCCGCGCACTGCCATCCGGCGCTGCGCCCGGTCCGCGAGACCATCCGCCTCGCCGCCGAGCGCGCCGCCGACGAGGCCGCCGCCGCCCAGGTCGGCGACCGGCGGCTGATCGCCCGGGCCATCGCCCGCGCGGCCCTCGCCGGACATGCCGCCCGCTCCGAGCGCCCCGACTTCGCACCCGCGGCGACCTCGGGCCCCGTCCCGCAGCGCGTCCAGGCCCTGCTTGCCGCCCCGCGCGTGCCCCAGGCCGGCCGTGCGATCGCCGGCCTCCTGCTCGCCTGCACCGCCGTCTCCTGCGCCGCCGCGGGCATCGGCATGGCCGACTTCCACCACCGGGTCGAGATCGCCCAGGGCGACGAAAGGCCCTGACGCACCCGTCCGGACGACACCTCGGGCCGCCCGGCCACGCCTCTGGAACGCCCTCGGGCAACGCGCGTAGAAGAAGGACTGGCGCACGTGGGGTTTTACGTATAACCTCACCCGCTAACCACTCCCACCGGAAGGTCCCGATGCGACGCGTCGCCCTGGTCACCCTCGTCGTCGACGACTACGACGACGCCATCCGCTTCTACACCGAGGCGCTCGGCTTCCGGCTGGCCGAGGACGCCCCGCGCCCCGACGGCTCCCGCTGGGTCGTCGTGGAACCGGGCGGCCCGGACACCGGCACCGGACTGGTGCTCGCCCGTGCCAAGGACGAGGCCCAGCGGTCCCGGGTCGGCGACCAGACCGGCGGACGCGTCGGGTTCTTCCTGCACACCGACGACTTCGCCCGCGACCACGCCCGGATGACCGCGGCCGGCGTGATCTTCCTGGAGGAGCCGCGGCACGAGCCGTACGGCACCGTCGCCGTCTTCCAGGACCTCTACGGCAACCGCTGGGACCTGCTCCAGCCCGCCGACCACTGACATTCCACCGCACCACCCGAGGAACGCCCTGCCATGACCGTGTCCCGCATCGACACCGAGACCCTCCGCCGGCTCCCCAAGGCCGTGCTGCACGACCACCTCGACGGCGGCCTGCGCCCCGCCACCGTCGTCGAACTGGCCGCGCAGGTCGGTCACACCCTGCCCACCACCGACCCCGACGAGCTGGCCGCCTGGTACTTCGAGGCCGCCAACTCCGGCGACCTGGTCCGCTACATAGCCACCTTCGAGCACACCCTCGCCGTCATGCAGACCCGCGAGGGCCTGCTGCGCACCGCCGAGGAGTACGTCCTCGACCTGGCCGCCGACGGTGTCGTCTACGCCGAGGTGCGCTACGCCCCCGAGCTGAACACGCAGGGCGGGCTGTCGCTCAGCGAGGTCGTGGAGACCGTCCAGGAGGGTCTCGCCGCCGGTATGGCCAAGGCGGCTGCGGCCGGCACCCCCGTCCGGGTCGGCACCCTGCTGTGCGGGATGCGGATGTTCGACCGGGTCCGTGAGGCCGCCGACCTGGCCGTGGCCTACCGGGACGCCGGTGTCGTCGGCTTCGACATCGCGGGCGCCGAGGACGGCTTCCCGCCCGCCGACCACCTGGCCGCCTTCGAGCACCTGCGCCGCGAGAGCGTGCCCTTCACCATCCACGCCGGTGAGGCGCACGGCCTGCCCAGCATCCACCAGGCCCTGCAGGTGTGCGGCGCCCAGCGCATCGGCCACGGCGTGCGCCTGACCGAGGACATCGTGGACGGCAAGCTCGGCCGCCTCGCGTCCTGGGTGCGTGACCGCCGGATCGCCCTGGAGATGTGCCCCACCTCCAACCTGCAGACCGGCTGTGCCACCTCCATCGCCGAGCACCCGATCACGGCGCTGAAGGACCTGGGCTTCCGGGTCACCCTCAACACCGACAACCGTCTGGTGTCGGGTACGACGATGACCCGGGAGATGTCCCTGCTGGTCGAGGAGGCCGGCTGGACGGTCGAGGACCTGCGCACGGTCACGGTGAACGCCCTCAAGAGCGCGTTCATCCCGTTCGACGAGCGCAAGGCCCTCATCGAGGACGTGGTCCTGCCGGGTTACGCGGCCGCGCTCTGAGCGAGCCCCCTGAGGTAGGCGGCCTGTCCGATGTGCTGAAGGTCGTCGGACAGGACGCTCACCAGGCGCACCCCCAGCGTGACCGGGGGATCCCAGCGCTCGTCCACGACGCGTTCGAGATCCTTGGCGGCAAGCGAGCGCAGCGCGCCGAGGGTCTGCTCGTGGACGGCGTCGTAGTACCCGGTCAGCAGGCCGGCCGACTCGACCCGCACCTTCGCGACCTTGGCGGGGCTGTGCCCGTAGCCGGTGTCGTGCCGGGGCAGGTCGAGGCCGAAGCGCTTCTCCCAGTCCTGGGAGTGCCACACCTGGTCGAGGTCGAAGGCGTCGGCGATGTGGTCGTCCTGTACCCGGGTGAGATGCCAGACGAGCCAGGCGATGGAGTTGGCGCCGGGCGCCGGGCGGTGGTGCAGCGCCTCCGGCCCGAGGCCGTCGAGGGCGGCATGGACTTCTTCCTGGATGCGGCCGTAGCCGTCGATGAGGATGTCCTTGGCATGCATACCGTCCACCATCCCAAACGGCGGGCGCTCACGCGTCCGCAATCCAGCTCCCGTGAAAGCCGAGCGGCACCCGCCCCGGCAGATGGACCCGCGCCACCGGCTCCCCGGTGAAGTCCTGCGCCGCGAGGATCACCAGGTCGGCCGCGCCCCGGTCCGGGTCGTGGACGTACGCGATCGCATACCCGTCGTCCTCCGCCGCCTGTCGCCCGGCCGCATCCCGCGGAACGAACACCGCCTCGCCCGCCGCCGCACCCCTCGGCAGCCGGTGCACCTCGGTGGTGCCGCGCAGCAGGTCGTGCTTGACGAGCGCGTTGGAGAACGCGTCGTCGGGCGGGGTGCCGCCGTCCGGTGTCAGATAGGCGGCCGTCAGCTCGGCGGCCGCGGCCGTGTAGCCGTAGCGGTGCCGGCGGGACACCAACGACTCGTTCACACGCGGGAATTCCTGCGGCCGGTCGTCCAGCACCCGCTGCCGTACCCGCCCGTGGCGCAGGTCGACGGTCCAGCGTTCCAGTTTCGAGGTGCCCCTCGCGTACGGACCGTCCGAGCCGCGGCCGGCGACGTGGAACGGCGCCGGGTAGGTCGTCAGGTCGACCACCACGCAGCCGTCCTCGTCGTAGGCGTTGAGCGTGTGCGAGAAGAAGACCGGCTCGATCCCGAACCAGCGCACCGGCCCGCCGTCCCGCCGCATCACACCCACCCGGGTCGGATGGTGCCGGTTCCAGGAGTACGGCACGGGCGCGCCCTGTTCGGCCGCCGCGGCGTCGAAGGTGACCGGGATGTCGAAGACGACGACGTACCGCTCGGTCAGCGCGAAGTCGTGCATCATCGGCGCGTCCGCCACGGGGATCCGGGTGGTGCGGGCGAGACGCCCCGCGCCGTCCACGACCAGGTGCCGGACGTGGTCCCAGGCCGGGTGGTAGGTGACGGCGTGCAGCTCACCGCTGTGGACGTCGAACTTGGTGTGTGCGGTGAACGTGCCCTCCAGCGTGCCCTGGAAGTCGTATGTGCCGACGGTGTCGAGGTCTCCGTCGAGTTCGTACGGCAACGGGCCGCTCTCCTGCAGCGTGAGGATCCGCCCCCGGTAGGGGATCACATGCGTGTTGCAGGCGAAGTCCTCCTGCGGCACCGGACCCGGGTACGGCAGGCCCAGCTTCCTCGCGACCTGCGCGGAGCGCACCCAGCGGTTGCGGTACCACTCGGCCCTTCCGTCACGCAGCCGCACGCCGTGCACCATGCCCTCGCCGAGCATCCAGTGATGGGCCCGGGGGTCCTCCAGACCGAGGACGTTCGGGCCGTTGCGCAGGAAGCGCCCGTTCAGCTCGCGCGGGATACGGCCGGTCACCGGCAGGTCGAACGCTGTGAGTTCCTCGGTGACCGGTGCGAACGCGCCTTCCAGGAACGGATAATGACGTGCCGTCACTTTCCCTGCGGGGCGGGCCGCCGTCTCGCTCGCGCCCAGGCCGGTGAGTGCGCCCGCCGCCGCGAGTCCGGCCGTGCCCCGCAGCACGGTCCGCCGGGTGTGTTCCGCCATGATGTGTCCTCCTGACCGTCGTGGTCCTGCCCGACGGTCTTGAGTCTGTGGCGGCCGGCGGCCGGAATCAGGAGGCCTGGGGCCCCTCCTGGGGTGGTGCCAGGCCCCCCTCCCCGCCTCCGGTCTCCAGCAGGGTGACGAGTGCCCGGGCGGCGGGGCTGGTGGCGCGCTCCGGCGGCAGCAGGGCCACCGTCTCGTACGCCGCCTCGCCCGTGCCCTTCAGCGGCAGCGCCGTGAGCGAGGGTCGCTTGTGCCTGAAGTGCCGGGGTACGACCGCGATCCCCAGGTTCTCGTCCACCAGGTCCAGCAGGCTGTGCACGTCGTTCACCTCCAGTGCGACCATGCGCCCGACACCCGCCGCGGCGAACGCGCCGTCGGTGGCGCGGCGCGGGCCCCAGTCCGGATGGAAGTCCACGAAGACCTCACCTGCCAGGTCCTCAGGGGTCAGCACGGCGCCGGCCGAGGCCAGCGGGTGGCCGGGATGGCACAGCACGGTCATCGGCTCGCTCGTCAGCGACACCGAACGCAGCTGGTCGCTGTCCGCCCGGGTGCGGTAGGCGAAGGCGAGGTCGAGCCGCCCGGCCGCGACCTCCTCGGCCAGCGCACCCGAACCCGCCTGCCGCAACCGGATCTCCACGTCCGGATGCCGGCCCCGGAACGCGGCCAGCAGCCGCGCCACATGCACCCCGGCGATGCACTGCTCGGTGCCCAGCGCCAGCGTGCCCCGCAGCACGCCCTGCACCGCCGCCACCGCCTCGTGCGCCGAACGCACCTGCGCCAGGATCCGCTCGGCCTCCACCAGCAGCGCCCGCCCCGCCTCGGTCAGCGTCACCCGCCGGGTGGTGCGCACGAACAGCGGTGCCCGCAGCTCCCGCTCCAGCGCCCTGATGGACGCCGAAAGACCCGACTGGGACACCATCAGGCGTTCGGCGGCCCGGGTGAAGTGCTGGTCCTCGGCGACGGCGACGAAGTGCTGGAGGTGACGCAGTTCCATGATTGAGAAGCCTAGCCGCTGAATTCCATCGGATTCTTCTGTTGGACCGCTGTACGCCGCCCGGGAACAGTGGACCCGGTAGACCGTGTGCCAACCCCTCTGGAGTCGCGTTGTACACCGCACACCCCGACCGCTACGCCGACATGCCCTACCGGCGCACCGGACGCAGCGGACTGATGCTCCCCGCGCTGTCCCTCGGCCTGTGGCACAACTTCGGCCCGGACCGGCCCGCCGAGACCCAGCGGGCCATCCTGCGCCGCGCCTTCGACCTGGGCGTCACCCACTTCGACCTCGCCAACAACTACGGCCCGCCGCCCGGCGCCGCCGAGTCCGCGCTCGGCGAGGCGCTGCGGGCCGACTTCACGCCGTACCGCGACGAGCTGGTCATCTCCACCAAGGCCGGCTATCTCATGTGGCCCGGCCCGTACGGCGAATGGGGCTCGCGCAAGTACCTGCTGTCCTCGCTCGACCAGAGCCTCAAGCGCATGGGCCTGGACCACGTCGACATCTTCTACTCGCACCGCTTCGACCCGGACACGCCGCTGGAGGAGACGATGGGCGCCCTGCACACGGCGGTGCAGCAGGGCAAGGCGCTCTACGTCGGCGTCTCCAACTACTCGGCCGAGCAGACCCGCGACGCCGCCCGCATCCTCGCCGGCCTCGGCACCCCGCTCCTCATCCACCAGCCGCGCTACTCGATGCTGGACCGGCGCCCCGAAGACGAGGGCCTGCTCGACGCCCTGGACGAACTCCGGGTCGGCTCCATCGCCTACTCCCCGCTGGAGCAGGGCCTGCTCACCGGCCGCTACCTCGACGGCATCCCCGAGGACTCCCGGGCCGCGAGTGACAGCCCCTTCCTGAACTCCGACGCCGTCACCGAGGACCTCGTCGCCCGCCTGCGCTCCCTCGACGAGATCGCGGGGTCCCGCGGCCAGACCCTGGCCCAGCTGGCCCTCGCCTGGGTGCTGCGCGGCGGCCGGGTCTCCTCCGCGCTGGTCGGCGCGAGCAGCCCGCAGCAGCTCGAGGACAGCGTCGGAGCCCTCCGCAACCTGGACTTCGACGCGGAGGAACTGGCGCGGATCGACGCCATCGTGAAGGGCTGACGCCCCCGCTTCCCGGTCCCGTACCGCTCGCCTGCCGTCGGACGGCGGCTCCCCGGGCGGCTCGGCGAACCCACGGCCGGCCAGGCGGTGTCAGGCGGTCGCCGGCACGCGGTCCAGAAAGCCGAGCACCTGCCGGATGCGGCCGTCGCCGTCCAGCGTGACGACGTCGAACCCGGCGACTGGCGCCGATCCTCCTCCAGAGGGGGTACCCCCAGCTTCGTTCACCAGCTCCCAGGCGAAGCGCGCGGTGTCGTGGTGACCGTCCACGGTGCCGAGCGGGCGGAAGACGAACCCGGGGAACTGCTCGTGGGCCGCCGCGATCACCGCCGCGATGCCCTCGTGGCCGCGGACGTCGCAGAGAGGGTCGGTGTAGCCGCCGTCCGCGGTCCACGCGGCGGCGACCGCCTTCTTCAGCGCCTCCGGCTCGGTGGCGTTCCAGGCCTCTAGGTAACGGGCGGCGGCGCTCTCGTAACGGTTGGTGTTCACGGACATGGTGAATCAGCCTCCATCGAGGTGGTAACTGCTGGTCGGAGCCGGATCCGGGGCTTCGCCGATCCGGTGTGACCACCATGCCGGAGGACCGGGGAGCGGGTCGATTACCTGCCTGGTAATGCCCGGGAGGCGGTATGGGCCGGTGCATTTCCTGCCAGAACGGACGGTGAATATGCCAACAGACTGGCCGGAAAGTCATGGTGACAGTGTTTCGGGAGTGGCGATACTCGAACGCCAGGGGCACTTCACCGCACAGGAGCCGCACGGAGGGCGAGGGTCAGGCCGGCCGATCAGCGAGGCGACGGGGGAGTGGGACGTGCACGATGAATTCCTGTGCCATGTCACGGCGTACGGCATGTGCGACGGCCGCCGCATCGGGGTACCGCTCGGTACCTATCGCGCGCCCACGCTGGCCCTGGCCCTGTGGTGGCTGCGGGACCGGGCGTCCTGGATCGCCGAGCGCCTCGACCCGAGCCCCGAGGGTCCCGCCTTCCCGGCGGGCGCGCTGGTGCCGGTCGCGGACACGGTGGCCGACGTGCCCGCGCTGCTGCGCGCCTGGTGCGCCGACGACGTACGCCAGGAGCGGGTGGCCGACGAACTGGCGGGCGGCCGGCTGGTACGGATCGCCGCCAGCGACGACACCACCGAGTACGAACTGCTCGCCGAGTCCGTGGACGCACTGCGCATGCAGCGCACCCTGCCGGCGCTCGTCGTCCCCGTCGCCTGACACGTGTCCATCGGGGGCCCCTCGGTGCCGGGCGCACAGGTGAACGAATCGGTAGAATCCTGACCATGGCGGAGCGGTCGGTCGCCCCGACGGCGCCCGAACTCGTCCTGGAGACCGACATGGGCTCCACGGTGATGAGCCCGGGCCAGGACTACCACGTCGGACGCGACCCGTTGAGCGACATCGTCCTCGACGATGCCCGGGTCTCGTGGCACCACGCTGTGCTGCGCTGCGACCACGACCACTGGACCCTGAAGGACCGGCACAGCACCAACGGCACCTACGCCGACGGCCGCAGGATCGACGAGTGGGGCGTGCGCCCAGGCAGCGTGATCCGCTTCGGCAACCCCGTCGACGGTCCCCGCGCGGTCCTCACCGGCGCCCCGCCGCCCACCCCCGACCGCCCCTCCGCGGTCTCCCTGCCCCTGCTGACCGGGACCTTTCGTCAGCCCAGCAGCGTCCGCCCGCTGACCCCGCGCACGGTCCGCATCGGCCGGGCGGCCGACAGCGACCTCGTGGTGGACGACCTGATCGTCTCCCGCCGGCACGCCGAACTGCGCGCCCACCCCGACGGCACGTACGAGATCGTCGACCTCGGCAGCCACAACGGCACCTACCTCAACGGCCGGCCCGTCACCCGCGCACCCGTGGGCCCCGGCGACATCGTGGGCATCGGCCACTCCGCGTTCTGCCTGGTCGGCGACGAACTCCAGGAGTACGTCGACAACGGAGAGGTCTCCCTCGACGTCCAGGACCTCACCGTCGCCGTCGACGACGGCACCAAGGTGCTCCTCGACCACGTGTCCTTCCCGGTGGGGGAGAAGTGCCTGCTCGCGGTGGTCGGACCGAGCGGCGCCGGCAAGTCCACCCTGCTGAACGCCCTGACCGGACAGCGGCCCGCCGACCGCGGCACCGTCCTGTACGACGGCCGCGACCTCTACCGCGACTACGCCGAACTGCGCCAGCGCATCGGCCTGGTCCCGCAGGACGACATCCTGCACCCCCAGCTCACCGTGCGCGCCGCCCTCGTCTACGCCGCCGAACTGCGCTTTCCCGAGGACACCGCCGCGGCCGAGCGGCGCGCCCGGGTGGACGAGGTCATGCGCGAGATCGGCCTGGAACAGCGCGCCGACCAGCCCGTGCACAGCCTGTCCGGCGGGCAGCGCAAGCGGGTCAGCGTGGCCCTGGAGCTGCTCACCAAACCCTCGCTGCTCTTCCTGGACGAGCCGACCTCGGGCCTCGACCCCGGCATGGACCGGTCGGTCATGAACATGCTGCGCGGTCTCGCGGACGACGGCCGCACGGTCATCGTGGTCACCCACAGCGTCCTCAGCCTCGGCGTCTGCGACCGCCTCCTGGTGCTCGCCCCCGGCGGCAAGGTGGCCTACTACGGGCCGCCCGACGACGCCCTCGCCTTCTTCGGCTTCGAGCAGTGGCCGGAGGCCTTCGAGGCCTTCGAGCGGGCCCCGGACCGCGACTGGGCGCGGGAGTACCGCGAGTCGCCGTTCCACCGCCATTACGTCGCCCAGGCCACCACCCAGCCCCACCACCCGGGCCCGGCCCCCGTCCCCCCGGCACCGCCGCCCCGCCCACGCGGCTGGGGCGCCCAACTCGGCACCCTGGTCCGCCGCTACACGGCCGTCCTCAGCGCCGACCGCACCTTCCTGCTCGTCATGATCGCCCTGCCGTTCGTCATGGGCGCCATGGCCCGCGCCGTGGCGGGCAGCCGGCTCACCCAGGACACCGCGATGAACGCGCTGCTCACCCTGTGCGTCGGCGCCGTGCTGGCCGGCGCCGCCAACGCGGTGCGCGAGCTGGTCAAGGAACGCGTCGTCTACCAGCGCGAACGCGCCGTCGGCCTGCCCCGTTCGGCCTATCTGATGTCCAAGATCGTGGTGCTCGGCACGATCAGCATCGCCCAGGCCGTCGTCCTCACCCTGGTCGCCCTCCTCGGTGTCGACCTGAACGCTCCCGGCGGGAAGGGCGTCCTGCTGCCGCCGCTGGTCGAGATCACCCTGGCCGTCGCCCTGCTCGCGTTCACCGCGATGACGCTCGGTCTGCTGGTCTCCGCGCTGGCCCGCAAGGAGGAGATGACGATGCCGCTGCTGGTGCTGCTCGCCGTCGTCCAGGTGGTGTTCTGCGGAACCCTGCTCAGACTCAACGGCGTGCCCGGCCTGGAGCAGCTGGCCTGGCTCGTGCCCTCCCGCTGGGCGCTCGGCGCCATGGCCGGCACGGTCGGACTGTCCCGGATCGTGCCCGGCCCGCTGACCGCCGACCCCCTCTTCCGGCACTCGACGGGCGTCTGGCTGCTCGACCTGGCCATGCTGGTCGTGCTCTCCGTCCTCTACGGGCTCGTGGTCGTCCGCCTGCTGCGCCGGCACGAGCCCGCCGTGATGCGGAAGTAGGCGAACGCGATGGCCCACACGCGGAAGCAGGCGCCCCGATGAGCAAAGCGCCCAGTCCCGGATTCCAGCCCACGCACGTCGTACCGCGGCGCGGCCTGCCCGCCTGGGAGGCCCCCGACCCGGCCCGCCCCACCGTGCCCCTCGATCCGCTGCTGCCCGTCGAGCTGGTGGAGCGACGCGGCGACTGGGGGTACGTCCGCTGCTCCAACGGCTGGGGCGCCTGGGTGGACAGCCGCCGACTCATCGCCGTACCGGAGGACCCGCCCGCCGTCGATGGCACGGGCGGCACCGCCGACCCGCTGCCCCTGCTGGCCCGCGCCGAACAGGCCCTCGCCGACTACCGGACCGCCGTACGGCAGCTGGCGGACGGTGCCCTGGACGGAGAGGACTTCGAGGACCGCACCCGGGGCCTGAGGATCGGGATCGTGGTCGACGGGGAGTCCATGTGGCTCTACGACCCCGGGGAGGGCCGCTGGGTCTACGGCGACGGACGGCGGCTGGCCACCTACGCCACCGACCGCGACGTCACCGGCGCGCAGGACGCCGGGCATGCACCGACCCGGCTGGTGGCACCCGAAGGTGAGCGCTGATGGCGCGCGAGACCAGCCTGTTCTCCGGCCGGCCCTCGGAACTGATCGGCCGGCAGATCGCGAGCTACCTGATCGAGAGCGAGATCGGGCGCGGCGGCATGGCCGTCGTCTACCGCGCCCGCGACCAGCGCCTGGACCGCACGGTCGCCCTCAAGCTGCTCGCCCCCGAACTCGCCCGCAACGACACCTTCCGTAAACGCTTCACCCACGAGTCCCAGGTGGCCGCCGCGATCGACCATCCGCACATCGTGCCGGTCTTCGAGGCCGGCGAGACCGACGGCGTGCTCTACATCGCCATGCGCTACGTCCCCGGCAGCGATCTGCGCCGCCTGCTCGACCTGCGCGGACCGCTGCGGTTGCCGGACGCCGTGCGGATCGCCTCGCAGGTGGCCTCCGCCCTGGACGCCGCCCACGAGCACGGCCTGGTCCACCGGGACGTCAAGCCCGGCAACATCCTGGTCGCCGAGGGCATCGACAGCGACCACCCCGAGCACGTGTACCTCACCGACTTCGGGCTCACCAAGAAGTCCCTGTCGCTGACCGGTTTCACCAGCGTCGGCCAGTTCGTCGGCACCCTCGACTATGTCGCCCCCGAGCAGATCTCCGGCCGCCCGGTCGACGGCCGCTGCGACGTCTACGGCCTGGCCTGTGTCATCTACGAGAGCCTCGCCGGCCGCCCCCCGTTCCTGCGCGAGGACGACATGGCCCTGCTCTGGGCCCACCAGTACGACGACCCGCCCCCGCCGAGCGAGGCCTGCCCCGGTCTCCTCCCGGCCGTCGACCCGGTCTTCGCCAAGGCCCTCGCCAAGAGCCCGGACGCCCGCTACGACACCTGCCTCGCCTTCGTCGCCGCCCTGCGCGCCCCCCTGGCACCCGCCCCCACCCCCGCCCCCGCCGAGGTCCGCCCCCCGGCGGAGCCCGACACGGAGACGGACCACACGGCAACCGAGGCCCCGAGCCCCCCACACTGGGCCGACCCGGTGTTCCCGCCCTAGGCCCACGTGGCGCCTCCCTCACGCACGAATACGCTCGCGCGACGGGGATGTGACGAGCGGCCCTAGGACCCGTCGACCTCGCCCGGCCGGCGGACCGGACGGGCCAGCAGACCGCCCAGGAAGCCGGCGACCAGGCCCCACAGCGCGCCCAGGCCCACCGCCCGCCACAGCTGCGGCCTGAGGAACAGCTCCCCGGACAGCCCGCCGCCCAGGTCGCCGATGCCGAGCAGGGAGAGCCCGTAGTGCGCCGAGACACGCCCCGTCAGACAGATCATCAGCACCGTCAGCGCCAGCGCCACGGCCAGATGCACGGCGTGCTGCCACAGCCGGATCCGGGCGGGTGAGGCGACCGCCATCCGGAACGCCACGGCCAGCAGCAGGATCGCGTCCACGGCCATCAGCCACCACCACCGGCCGTCGTAGGCGGTGAGCGAGCGCAGGTTGAGCGCGGAGACGTCCCGGGTGCGCAGGATCACGTCCAGGACATGCGGCATCGGCAGGCCGAACGGGCCGTCCACCCGGCCGTCCCAGGTCGCTCCCAGGCCGATGGTCAGGGCCAGCCAGGCCAGATTGGGCAGTCCGAGCATGATCAGCGCGAAGGTGGCGGCGGCGTGGCCGCGGGTGGCCGCCGTGATCAGCGCGGTACCCAGGGCGACCACGACGTACGCGAGGAGCAACACCACCATCGCGTGCGCCGCGGGCCGCACCGACTCCTGGCAACGCAGCAGCCGCGCCGGAAGCGGGGCCCCGCGTGCGACCAGCAGCGCCAGCAGCAGCACTCCGGCCAGCCACAGCAGCCCGAACAGCACCGTCAGCGGTACGTCCGTGGTGAACCCGATCCTCGGCGTCGCGTCGAACAGCCCGGTCAGATCGCTGAGCGTGCCGCTGCCCACGTCCACGGCGAAGGTCTGCCGGGCGCCGAGGGCCAGGCCGATCAGCGCGAGCAGCCACAGCACCGCGATCCGGGCGGCCCAGCCGGCCAGTTCCCCGGCCGAGGCGACCGCCCGGTGCCGCAGCGGGCGCAGGAAACCCGCGCCGATCACCAGGGCCCCGGCGAGGGTCACCGACAGCGGGATCACGGTGAGCCCCGCGTGTGTCCGCGCCAGCGCACCGGCGTTGCCGGAGAGTTCCACGCTGCCGCCGACCGCCGTGACCAGAGTCGCGGCCACCACCCGCGGGAACGCGCCGTCCGGCAGGTCCGTCGCTCCGGCCGCCCACAGTCCGAGCGCCGCCACCAGCACCATGACGGCCAGCCCGGTCAGTACCGCGGCCACGGCCCGAGCCCAGCCGTGGCGGGCGGCGGGCCGCGCGGTGACGGTGGGAGCGCTCACGGTTGACACGCTAAGCAGTGGCCCGGCACCCCGCTCGCCGGGTGGGCCGTCCGCGTCGGCTTGCGAGCGGCACCGCATTGGGACACACAATAGGATCAATGTGCAGCCAAATGCACCAATCGGGATTTGACTGAGAAAAGCCGCGCATCACGCCGCGCACCGCGGCGATCGCGACGGAAAGAAGTGCTCGTGAGCGCCGAACCTCCGTCTTCCGGCCGCCCGACCGGGCCGCCCTCCGGCCCGCTGTCGGGCTCCTCCCGTCCCCCCTCCGGGCCGCCGCCCGGCGGTGGCGGTGGGGCCAAGGGACCGCACGGGCCGTGGTGGAAGTCCGTTCCCCGCGTGGCGGCCCTTTCCGCCGCTGTCGTCGCCGCCGTGGTTCTCGCGGTGGTGTTCACCCGTCCGAGTGGCGGCCCCTCCGCCAAGGGCGGCGAGGTCTTCCTGCAGTCCGCGAGCAGCAGCGGCCAGGACCCGTTCACGGAGTCGACCGCGAAGGAGAGTTCCGCCCCGCCCCCGCCCGCCGCCTCCGCCGCGCCCTCCGGCACGGCCAACGCGGTGCAGGGAGTGGAGGGCGGGGCGCCCGGCCTGTACGGCGGCACCCAGAAGACGCCCGCCTGTGACGTCGAGAAGCAGATCAAGTTCCTCCAGTCCGACCCGGGCAAGGAGAAGGCGTTCGCCTCCGTGGCCGGCGTCCAGCCCTCCGGCGTACCCGCCTACCTGCGCTCGCTGACCCCGGTCCAGCTGCGCGTCGACACCCGCGTCACCAACCACGGCTACCGCGACGGCGCTCCGACCGCCTACCAGTCGGTGCTCCAGGCCGGCACCGCCGTACTGGTCGACAGCCACGGCGTACCCCGCGTGCGCTGCGCCTGCGGCAACCCGCTGACCTCGCCGGTCGCGCAGAAGACCGCGCCGACGCTGGTGGGCCAGCGCTGGTCGGCGTACCGGCCCTCGAACGTGATCGTGGTCACCCCCGCGCCGACGATCGTCAACGTCTTCGTGCTCTACGACCCCCACCACAACGACTGGATCCACCGCCACCGCGGCGACCACGACTGCCGGCACGACCAGCACGCCAAGCCGCCGGAGTTCCCGCACCCGTGGAACCCGCCGGTGGTACCTTGCCCGCCGGGTACGACCTGGATGCCGGGCGCCTCGCCGCGGCCCTGCCGCTCCACGTCGGGCAAGCCGACCCCGTCGACGTCGTCCTCGTCGAGTTCTTCAGCCTCGCCGTCCTCGTCGAGTTCGGCCTCCTCGTCCGCCTCGCCTTCCTCGTCCTCGTCCTCGCCGTCGTCGAGTGCGTCCTCCTCGTCGAGTCCGGCCCCGTCCCCCTCCTCGTCATCGCCTTCGTCGTCGCCGTCCGAGTCGAAGTCCTCGTCCTCACCGTCGGAGTCGAAGCCGACGGCATCGAAGGCGCCGGAGTCGTCGTCGGCCACGTCCTCCTCCACCGAGGGGGCGTCACCGTCGGCGGGTTCGCCGTCGACCGAGCGCTCGACCGGGCAGCCGTCGACGGCCTCGACCGAGCAGCCGACCGAGCAGCAGCCGGCCACGTCCGCGCAGCCGGCCACGTCCGCGCCGGCGGCTACCCCCGCGCCGCCGTCCTCGGAGCGCTCCGTTCCCGCCCCGGCGGTCCCCGAGACGCCCGGCGAGCCGCCGGCCGTGCCCACGGCCGCTCCCACGGCCGCGCCCACCCATGAGGAGCCGCAGGGCTCGCCCCCGGCATGAGCGGTCGTGGTCTGCGGGTACCGTGACCATCGCCACTCTGCACGGTCGGCGAACGCCTCGGGGGACTGCCGAAGCCGGCTCGGGGTACGAGGACTGGTGCAACAGGAGACCGGCCGGGCCGGGTTTTCGAGAGAGACAGAATGACGAAGCACCTGGGCGGAGCAGTGATACCGACTGGTTTCGACGTACCCGTGGAACCGCTGCGACGCGCGGCGCACTACACCGGTGAACCCGGAAGCATCGCCGAGGCGCGTGCCTTCGCGTCCCAGTTCCTCCAGCAGCTGCGGACCGAGTGGTGCGCCACCGCCGACCGCCGCGCCGACGGCGAGCTGCTCCTGGTCGTGAGCGAACTGGTCACCAACGCCGAACGGCACAGCAACGGCCCGTACATCCTGGAACTCGAAGGCACGGACAGCGCCGTCACAGTGTGCGTCTACGACAGCAGTTCCGCCCTGCCCCGCCCCTACCCCAAGGACCCCGCACGTGTCGGACGGCACGGTCTGGAGATCGTGTACGCCCTGGCCTCGGAGGTCGTCGCGGAGCGCGTGCCGGTCGGCAAGCGGGTGCGCGCCCGCTTCGCACTGAGCCGCTGAGCCGGCGCGCGCCCACCGCCTCAGGCGCAGCCGAGTTCGCCGAGCATGCCCTCGCGCAGCCGGGTGATGATCCGCTTGATCAGCCGGGACACATGCATCTGGGAGCAGCCGAGCCGTTCCCCGATCTCCGCCTGGGTGGCCTCCTCGACGAACCGCAGATGGATGATCCGCCGGTCCCGCTCGCTCAGTTTCGCCATCAGCGGGGCGAGCGCGTGGACGTCCTCGACGAGCCGCAGCCCCTCCTCCTCCACGCCGATGAAGTCCGCGAGCACCGCCTCACCGTCCTCCGGCCCATCGCCGCCGAGCGCGGCGTCCAGGGAGGAGGAGTTGTACCCGTTGGAGGCGAGCTGGGCCTCGACCACCTCGTTCTCGGAGATGTTCATCAGCGTCGCCAGCTCGGCCACCGTCGGGTTCCGGTCCAGCCTGCTGGACAGTTCCTCGCGCGCCTTGGCCAGCTCCACCCGCAGCTCCTGGAGCCGGCGCGGCACGTGCACCGCCCATGTGGTGTCCCGGAAGAACCGTTTGATCTCACCGACGATGTAGGGCAGCGCGAACGTGGTGAACTCCACCTCGCGTGCCAGCTCGAACCGGTCGATGGCCTTGATCAGGCCGATCATGCCGGTCTGGACGATGTCCTCCATGTCGTCGCCGCGGCCCCGGAACCGTCCGGCCGCGAACCGCACCAGCGACATGTTCATCTCGATGAGGGTGTTGCGCGCGTACTGGTACGCGTACGTGCCCTCCTCCAGCTCGGTCAGCCGGCGGAAGAACTGGCGGGACAGCTGACGTGCGTCCAGGGGAGCGACGGACGCCGGGTCCGCGATGCCGGGCAGCACTGCCTTGCCCGTCCCGCTCCACGCGGCCCTCTCCGCGACCTCTGCGTCCGACCGGATCCCGGCGGTGTCCATTGCCTCTCCCACGAAAGTCACGGTGGTACGTCTGCCTCGGCGGCCGCTCGTGCCGATCCTCTGCCGTTCGCCCCGAGTACCCGGAACCCGGCGTTCCATGCGTGCCCGTGCTGCCGTTCACGGAGCGGGTACCCCCGCTCACGCCGCGCATGCACGCACCGCCCCGCAGTGGCGGGAAACGGACCCCGCCCGTCCGGGAGGCCCGGTTTCCCTCAGGGCGCAATGCCGGACCCTTGCTGTCGGCCCTCCCGTCCCTAGGCTGACGTGGGTGAGCAACCAGGTGAGCGACGAAGCCCGAGTGATCCCCCTGCGACCGGTGCCCGCCCGTCCGGCGCGGCCCGAGCCCGAGCCCGCGGAGCCCAAGGAGCCGCTGTGGCGCGATCTGGTCGGCGAGGTGCTGCGCCGCGAGCGGCGGGCACAGGACCGCACCCTGAAGGACGTGGCCGACGCGGCCAGGATCTCGCTGCCCTACCTGTCCGAGATCGAGCGCGGCCGCAAGGAGGCCTCCTCAGAGGTCCTCGCGGCCGCGGCGCACGCCCTCGGCCTGGGCCTCGGCGACCTGCTGTCACTGACGCACGGCGAGCTGACCCGGCGCACCGTCACCCACCGCCGCCCCGCCACCGCGCCGCACCGCGCCTACGACGGGCTCTGCCTGGCCGCCTGAGCGGTCACTTCCCCGGAGCCCGGGTCACTTCTCCCGGAGCCCGCGGAAGAACGCCCGGACGTCGCCGATCAGCAGGTCCGGCTCCTCCATGGCCGCGAAGTGCCCGCCCCGGTCGAACTCCGTCCAGCGCACGAGGTTCTCGGTGCGCTCCGCCTTGTGCCGCAGCGGGATCTGGGGATCGGCCGGGAACACGGCCAGCGCGGTCGGCGCGGTGGACGGCTCGGCCGGCCGGGCGGTCCGTCCGCCGCTCGCGTGCGCCCGCTCGTAGTAGATCCGGGCCGACGAACCGGCCGTTCCGGTGAGCCAGAACAGCATCACGTCGGTCAGCAGCCGGTCCCGGTCCACCGCCTCCTCCGGCAGCTCCTCGCAGTCCGACCACTCGCGGAACTTCTCGACGATCCAGGCGAGTTGACCGACCGGCGAATCCGTCAGGGCGTAGCCGAGCGTATGCGGACGGGTGGACTGCAGGGCGGCGTACCCGGCGCCCTCGCGGAACCACTCGTCCCACCGGCGCCAGGACCGCAGCGTCCGCTCCCGCTCCGCGGGGCCGAGCGCGGCCAGCTCCTCCTCGGTCGGCTCGGTCAGCGCCTGCGCGCCCGGCAGCAGATTGAGATGGACGCCGATCGCCCGGTCCGGATGGGCGCGGCCCAGCTCACGCGAGATCGCCGCGCCCCAGTCACCGCCCTGCAGCCCGAACCGCTCGTAGCCGAGCCGCCGCATCAGCTCCACCCAGGCGTCGGCCACCCGGCGCGCCTCCCAGCCCCGCTCGGTGGTAGGCCCGGACAGTCCGAAGCCGGGGATGCCGGGCAGGACGACATGGAAGGCGTCCGCCGCTTCGCCGCCGTGCGCCACCGGGTCGGTGAGCGGGCCGACCAGGTCCAGGAACTCCACGATCGAGCCCGGCCAGCCATGGGTGATCACCAGTGGTGTGGCGTCCGGCTCAGGGGAGCGGATGTGCGCGAAGTGGACACGGGCGCCGTCGATCGTCGTGGTGAACTGCGGCCACCGGTTCAGCTCGGCCTCCGCGGCGCGCCAGTCGTACTCGTGCCGCCAGTACCGGACCAGCTCCCGCAGGTAGCCGGCCGGGACGCCGTACTCCCAGCCGGCGCCGGGGAGTTCGGCCGGCCAGCGGGTGCGGTCGAGCCGGTCGTGGAGGTCGTCGAGATCGCTCTGCGGGACGGACAGCCGGAAGGGCTCGATGCGTTCGGCGGGTGTGGACGTCATGATCGGAATGCTAGGCGGGATCGCCGTTCACCCGTAGGGATTAGCCGGCGGCCCGGCCGATGAGTTTCGCGGCGCGGATCGGTCCACACTCACGACCGCGCCCCCGCGCAGGAGGTACTCATGACCACCGACGGATTCATCACCTGCCTCTGGTTCGACGGCCAGGCCGAGGACGCCGCCGCGTTCTACGTCTCGGTCTTCAAGAACTCCAGCATCGGCCGTGTCAGCCGCTACACCGACGCCGGGCCCGGCGAGACCGGTTCCGTGCTGACCGTCGAGTTCACGGCCAACGGCCAGAAGTTCGTCGCGCTCAACGGCGGCCCCCAGTTCAAGTTCAACGAGGCCGTCTCCTTCCAGATCCTCTGCGCCGACCAGACGGAGATCGACCACTACTGGACCAAGCTCACCGAGAACGGCGGCGAGGGCGGCCCCTGCGGCTGGCTCAAGGACAGGTACGGCGTCTCCTGGCAGGTCGTCTACGACCGGCTGCTCGACATGATCCAAGACCCCGACCCGGAGAAGAACGCCCGCACCATGAAGTCCATGATGGGCATGGGCAAGCTGGACGTGGCCGCGCTGGAGGCGGCGCACGCGGGGGAGTAGCGCACCGGCACCGGCACCGGCACGGGCACCGTCACCCGGCCTCGGCGAGGATCTCGGTGATCACATGCCGGGAGTTCTCCGCCAGGGCCGGGTAGGTGTCCCAGTAGTACGGCAGCTGGATCAGCGAGATCGACAGCGCCCAGCCGCGCCCCCGCGCCCACTCCGCGTCGTCCGCGCCCACGGCCTCGCGGAAGGTGTCCCGCACGGACACGGGCAGCAGATTCCAGGCCACGATCAGATCCACGGCCGGATCGCCCGCGCCCGCACAGCCGAAGTCGATGACCGCGCTCAGCCGGCCCCCGTCGACCAGCACGTTCCCGGGCGAGAGGTCCCCGTGCGCCCACACCGGCGGACCGGTGTGCTCCGGGGCGCGCAGGGCCTGCTCCCACAGGGCCGCGACCGCGCCGCCGTCGACCCTTCCGCCCAGCTCGGCAAGGGCCGCGCGGGTGGGCTCGTCCCGGTCCCGCAGCGGACCGCCGCGATAGCCGGGCGGAGCGTCGTGCGGGGCGATCCGGCGCAGCCCGCGCACGAACGCCGCCAGGTCCTCGGCGAGCCGTTCCGGCTCCCGTACGGCGCCCGCCACCGGATTGCGCCCCTCCAGCCAGCGGTAGACGGACCAGGGCCATGCAAAGCCCTCGTCCGGCTCGCCGATGCCCACCGGCTCGGGCACCGCGACCGGCAGCAGCGGCCCGAGCCGTGGCAGCCAGCGCTGCTCGTGCGTCAGGTCCGGTACGGCGCCGGGCCGCCGGGGCAGCCGTACCAGCAGGTCGGTGCCCAGCCGGAACATGGCGTTCTCGGTCCCCGAGGACGCGAGCCGCCGTACGGGCAGCGCGGCCTACCGTGGGAACCGGCGGGCGACCAGGCGCCGCACCAGCGGGGCGTCGAGGTCGACCTCGTCCGCGTGCATCCTCTGCGGCAGGTCGCTGTCATCGGCACTCATCGGGTCCATGACAGCGCCTCGACGCCCTCGCTGTCGACCGGTTTCCCGCTGCGCTCAGACCCGGTCGGCCGCGATCAGCAGATACTGGAAGCTGCCGTTGCGGTAGGCGTCGAGGAACGTGTCCTCGATGCCCGTGACCAGATGGCCGGCCTCCTTGCGCAGTTCCCAGTAGGGGATCGTCGCCTCGGTCAGATCCTCGACATGCACCGGCACCAGGCGGTTGCGGGCCATCGCCTTGAAGTACTCCGAGCGCGGGTGGATGTCGCAGATGTAGTGGGCGTTGATCAGGGACACCTCGCGCGAGGCCTGCCCGTAGGTGTCGTTGTAGCAGCCGGTGATCACCACATAGCGTCCGCCGCGGCGCAGCAGCCGGGCGTGCTCGGCGAACAGCAGGTCCAGCTCGACGTACATGGTGGACTCGTTGTTCCAGGACGCCGCGTACGCGCCGGTCTCGAAACCGGTGTCGAGCATGTTGCGGTGGTGGTAGCGCACCTTGTCGTCGATGCCGCGGGCGCGGGCCTGCTCATGGGCGAAGTCGGCCTGTTTCGCCGAGATGGTGACGCCGTCGGCGTGGCAGCCGTAGCGCAGATGGGCCACGACACTGCCGCCGCCCCGGCCGCAGCCGGCGTCGAAGACGCGGTCGGCGGGGGAGAGCGGGCCGAGATGCGAGGCGAGCAGTTCGGCCTGGGCGTGCTCCAGGCGGTGCAGCTCGGTGGTGATGCGGTCCCGGCGCAGGGCCGGATCGGATTCGTCGAGGACCGACCGGTCGGCCGCTCCGATGCCGTAGTGGTGGTGGTACAGGTCGTCGATCCTGCCGAGTTCGAGGTTGACCGGGTTCTCCTCGGCGTTCCAGTAGTCAGCGACCCGGGTCTGGTAGGTGGACTGGGCCGGGACGGGAACGGGAGTGGTCCGGGCGACAGGGGCAGTGGTCAACGGTGGCTCCTCGTGGCGCATGTGACGGTGGTTCCAAAAGACGCGGTAGGGCGCGGTTCTCACCAGTAGTCGGGCAGGTGGTAGCGGTGGGTGTTGGTGGCGTGCCACTCGTGGTTGCCGGACACCCAGGCGGCCAGGCCCTGGGCGTAGCGCTCCACCAGGGGCGAGGTGGCCGACAGCACGGCTGCCTCCTCCTCGAAGGCCGCCATGATCCGGTTGTGGATGTCGACGGACTTCAGGTACGCGGCCTTCAGCCCGTTCCGCTCGTTGGCGGCGATGACCTGGGGCAGATTGAGGTGGGTGGGGTCGCTGGCCAGTTCCTTGGTGAAGGAGTACAGGTCGTTGACGAGCGTGGTGGCGTTGCTGGCGAGGGCGGTGATCCGCTGGATCTCGGGACGGGCGTAGATCTGCTCGGGCAGTTCGTAGCCGTCCACGGCGTCGACGAGCGTCAGACAGGGGCGGAAGTTGTTGAACTGCCGCATCACCAGGTACTCCCAGACCCGCGGCACGTACTTCGTCTCCATCCAGGCGCCCTCGCCCAGATAGCCCAGGTGCAGCCGGGCGATGTCGTACACGAACCGGCTGGTCTGGCTGGGCGTGGCGAAGGTCGCGTAGTCCTCCAGGGCGAAGTAGTACGAGCGCAGCGGACCGTCGGCCTGGATGCCCTCACGCCACTCGGCCTCCAGCTCCGGCACGCCGTGGAAGGGGTCGAGCGCCGACTGGGCGATGATCAGCGGGCCGCCCAGACCGCGCCGCGATCCGCCCCGGCCCTCGTCCTCCTCGCAGTAGCAGGAGTCGACGATGTTCTCGGCGAGCAGGAACTTGCCGGCGGCCGTCAGCCGGTCCAGGTCGAGCGCGCCCGGATGCTGCAGTACGACGGCCCGGCCGAACTGGAAGCCGGAGAAGTCCCCCTTCCAGGCCGCCGGGAACAGATCGAGGTCCCGGGCCCAGGCCTCCAGCCGGCGGTCCACCTCGGCGGCCTTCTCCGGGTCGGCGGAAGCGGCCGGCTGGTAGTGCAGCCCGGGGATCGCCCCGGTGCGCCGCCGCCTGCGCAGGCTCTGCGCGATGTCCGGCGGCCCGGGCAGGGTGTAGACCGGAGCGGATGTGGCCGTGGACTGCTCGGAGGTCATTCGGGGAACCGGCCGATCTGGACGTTCTCCAGGATCCCGGCCGCGTCGGGTACGAGGATGGCCATCGAGTAGTAGGCGGTGACGAGGTAGCTGATGATCGCGGCCGAGTCGATGCCCATGAACCGGACGTTCAGGCCCGGCTGGAACTCCTCGGGGATACCGGTCTGGTAGAGGCCTACGACACCCTGGTCGGCCTCGCCGGTGCGCAGCGCGATGATGCTGGTGGTGTGGTCCTCGCTGATCGGGATCTTGCTGCACGGGAAGATCGGCACCCCGCGCCACGCCGGTACCTCGTGGCCGTCGACGCTCGCGGTGCCGGGCACCAGACCACGCCGGTTGCACTGCCGGAAGAACGCCGCGATCGCCTTGGGATGGGCGAGGAACACCTTGGTCTTGCGCCGCATCGACAACAGCTCGTCCAGGTCGTCCGGCACCGGCGGGCCGGTGAAGGTGCTGATCCGCTGGCCGTAGTCGACGTTGTGCAGAAGCCCGAACTCCCGGTTGTTGACCAGCTCCCACTCCTGGCGCTCGCGGATCTCCTCGACCGTGAGCCGGAGCTGCTGCTGGGTCTGGTCCATCGGATGGTTGTAGAGGTCGGCGACCCGGGTGTGCACCCGCAGCACGGTCTGGGTGAGGGACAACTCGTACTCACGCGGGGCGAGTTCGTAGTCCACGAAACCGCCGGGCAGGGTGGGCTCGCCGACATGGCCGGCCTGCACCGGCACCTCGGCCTCGCCCTTGCGGTTCATCGGCCTGTTCTGCCGCTCGACATACGCCTGCAGATGCGCGGCGAGGGACGGCACCCGCTCGGTGAACTCCTCCACGACGGCCCAGGGCAGCGCGAGCACCACACCGGCTGTCTCGGCCCGCACCGAGCCCAGCCACAGCGGGTCGGACTGGCCGACCGCCTCATCGCCCATCTGGTCGCCGTCGGTGACGACCCCGGTGATCTCCTCCTCGCCGTACTTGCCGGTGGTGTAGCGGGTGAACCGGCCGTGGACGACCAGATACGCCTCCGTCACTGGCTGGCCGGCCTCGAACAGCACCTGCCCGGCGCGCACCTCGCGGGGCTGGAAACGGCCCGCGATCTCGCGCAGCACCTCGATGTCGGGATAGCCGCGCAGGATCGGCAGCTCGGTCAGCGTCTCCGGGATGACCCGGATGTCGTCGGCGCCGTTCTGCTCGAAGTGCACCCGGCCGCGCCCCGTGCGCAGCTGCAGACGCCGGTTGACCCGGTAGGCGCCGCCCTTGACGTCCGTCCACGGCAGGGTCTTCAGCAGCCATCGCGAGGTGATGGCCTGCATCTGCGGTTCGGACTTGGTGGTCGTGGTGAGCTGCCGTGCCGCGCGGGTGCTCAGACTGGTGAGCTGCCCGTCTGCCTCGGGCTCGGGGACGGGCTCGTCGACTGCGGAACCGGTGGCGCTGTCCGGTGTGGTCACATTCCCTCCAGCGGAGCTGCTTGCGAACAGGGGTGGCGGGATCGATGGGTGGTGAGCGTGGTGGCCCTGTACCCGGGCCAAGCCAAACAGCCCTCGTGAGGTGCCCGATACAGCGCGAAGGGGGCGGAACCGTCTACTGAGGTGCGTAAACCTCCGGATGGACGCACACCCGACGAACGCCGCACCCGCGCGCCGGTCCACTGCCCCCTTGATCACCCCCGCCCGACATGCCCGTCAGCGCGCACCCTGCCCTCTCCGGCCTGCACCCTGCCCCCCTCCGGCCTGCGCCCTGCCACCTCCCGGTCTGCGGCCTTCGCCTCCCGACCCGCGGCTCCCGACCCGCGGCCCCCGACCCGCGGCCCCCGACCCGCGGACCGCGGACCGGCTTCGGTGGGTCGTGTTCGTTCGGCGCGCGGGGTGGCGGTGGGGTGGTTAGCGTGTGGTTCGGGGTATAGCGCCACAGGTGGGGATCATTCGTACGGGACACACGCCAGGAGGGCCGCGAGCATGGCCGTACAACCCGAGGGAACGCCCTGTTGGGCCGATGCGATGTTCAGCGATGTCGAGGGAGCCAAGCGGTTCTACAGCGATGTCCTCGGCTGGACCTTCGGCGAGTCGTCGTCGGAGTACGGCAACTACACGCAGGCCTACGCCGACGGCAAGGCGGTGGCCGCCGTCGTCCCGCCCATGCCCGGCCAGGAGGGCCAGTCGCAGTGGTGTCTGTACTTCGCCTCGCCGGACGCCGCCGCCACCGCGGCCAAGATCCGGGAGAACGGCGGCGAGGTGCTGATGGAGCCGATGCAGGTCGGCGACTTCGGCACGATGTGCCTGGCCCGGGAGCCCAGCGGAGCCGTCTTCGGTGTCTGGCAGGCCGGCACCCACGAGGGCTTCGAGGCGGTCGCGACCCCGGGCGCCTACTGCTGGGCGGAGGTCTTCACCCGTGAGCCCGAGAAGGCCGACACCTTCCTGTCCGCCGTCTTCCCGTACCGGATGAAGCAGATCGAGGACCACGCCGTCGACTTCCGGATGTTCGACGTCGGCGAGAACACCGTTCTCGGCCGTATGCGGATGACCGACGACTTCCCGCCCGAGGTGCCGTCGTACATCAACGTCTACTTCACGGTCGACGACTGCGACGAGGCCGTGGCCCGCGCCACCAAGCTCGGCGGTGTCCTCCGCTTCGGGCCGATGAGCAGCCCCTTCGGCCGGTTCGCGGCGCTGAGCGACCCCCAGGGCGCGAACTTCTCGGTGATCGACATCACGACCACTGAGGGCGAGATGCCGAAGGTCAAGGACGTCTGACCCGCCCGTGACGACGTCCGGCCCGGCCGTGGCATGATCGTGCGTATGCGTGAACGTGTGGTGGCCGCGTGCGACGGGGCTTCGAAGGGAAACCCCGGACCGGCCGGATGGGCGTGGGTGGTCTCCGACGACGAGCGGACCGCCGCCCGCTGGGAGGCGGGCCCGCTCGGCAGGGCCACCAACAACGTCGCCGAACTGACGGCCCTGGAGCGGCTGCTCACGGCCGTGGAGCCGGATGTGCCGCTGGAGATCCGCATGGACTCCCAGTACGCGATGAAGGCCGTCACCACCTGGCTGCCGGGCTGGAAGCGCAACGGCTGGAAGACCGCGGCCGGCAAGCCGGTCGCCAACCAGGACCTGGTCGTGCGCATCGACGAGCTGCTCGACGGCCGGTCGGTGGAGTTCCGCTACGTCCCCGCCCACCAGGTCGACGGCGACCCGCTGAACGACTTCGCCGACCGCGCCGCCAGCCAGGCGGCCTCCGTCCAGGAGGCGGCCGGCAGCGCGCTCGGCTCTCCCCTGCCGCCGTCGTCGCCCGACACCCCGAAGGCCGCCGCCCCGCGCAAGAAGGCGCCCCGCCGCACCGGCGGCGGAGCGTCCTCGCGCACCATCAAGGCGAAGTTCCCCGGCCGCTGCCTGTGCGGCCGCTCCTACGCGGCCGGCGAGTCCATCGCCAAGAACACGCAGGGCTGGGGCCACCCGGAGTGCCGTACGGCCGAGGCCTGATCAGCCGTCTTCAGCCCGCCCTCAGCCGGTCTTGGGTCGGTCGTGGGTCGGTCTCGGGCAGTCTTGGCCCGGTCTTCACGCGTTCTCGCTGTCGAAGGTGTAGAACTTCGTGTGGTCCAGCAGGTCCGCCGGACGCACGTCGTTCCACGGCTTCATCGTGTCGTTCAGGTCCACGACGTCCGGGGTGTCGCCGGCCGGCACATACGTCGCGTCCGGATGCCGCCGCTGCCACTCCGCCCACAGCTTGTCGACGAAGGCGTGGTGCAGCCAGAACACCGGGTCGTTGGGGGAGACCCCGGTGCCCATCTGGCCGCCGACCCAGACGTGGACCCGGTTGTGCAGATTGACCCCGCGCCACCCCTCCAGGTTGTTGCGGAAGCCGTCTGAGGCGCTGTTGTACGGCGCCATGTCGTACGTCGGTATCGACAGCACCGACTCCACCTCCGCGCGCGTCGGCAGCTCGCGCACGCCCGTGCCGAGCGAGCGGCGCAGGAAGCCGCGGCCGTCCACCCGTATGTTCATGGGCCAGTTGCCGGCCGCGGCGGCGAACGGGCCGTCCATCACCCGGCCGTCGGTGCTGCGCCCGGTGCCGCCGAGGAAGTCCGGACCCCAGAGCGCGGCACGCACCGTGCGGTCGGTGCTCCAGTCCCAGTACGGCAGCGCGACCGAGGAGTCCACCGACTGCAGCGCCTGCTCGAAGTCGAGCAGGAATCTGCGGTGCCAGGGCAGGAAGGACGGGGAGCGGTGGCCGGTCCGCTCGCCGGTGTCGGTGTCCGACATGATGAACTCGTTGTGCGTGCGGACGAATTCGTCGTAGCGTCCGTTGCGCTTCAACTCCAGAACGGCGCCTACGAATCGCTTCTTCTCGTCGGCGGTCAGGGTGGCCTGGTTCTTGCGTACGGTCATGGTGCGCGATGCTCCGGAAGTCGTTGCGGGGGCGGTCAGTTGGCGGGGAAGGGCAGCAGCGGGGCGCCCTGCAGCTCGTCCACCGCGGCACGGGCGGCGGCGCGCGGGGTGGCCACCGGGGCGTAGTGGCTGACGACGCTGATCCAGCTGCTGTCGGCGTTGCGCATCACGTGCAGCTGCACGCCGTCGATCAACACCTCGATTCCGCCGCCGTGTTCGTGGTGGTGGCCGCCGCCGCTCATCGGGCGGCCCTGTATCCGGCGGCCCTTGTAGACCTCGTCGAAGGTCTGCGGCATCGGCATGGGGTGGTCATGGCCGGCGGCCGAGGCCGCGGGCGCCGCGAGGGTGGTGACGGCTGCCGTCGCGGCGAGAGCTGCCGTCGCGGTGAGCGCGCGGCGCCGGGTGATGTCGGGCATACGGGTCCTCCTGGAGGGTGTTCCGGTGGTGACGACGCATGCCTATCGGGGGCTGCGGGAGCGGAAGAAATCGCCCGGATGCGGTTGGCTGTGATCCGGACAATTGGCTACATGTCGTACAGTGTTGAACCAAGATGATCTTGCTGTGGTCAAGGGGTGATCTGGCCCGGAACGGGGAATTCCTTGCCGTTCGGGCCGTGATTTCGGTGGTCCTTCTCGCCTGCCGCCCGTCCGAGTGGCCCGGCTCACCACGCCAAACTGACGCGATCGGGAGGTTCGGCCGTCCTGCTACCCTGCGGAGGCGTCCGACTACGTCGCGTGAGGGAGCCCGTCCATGACCGTGCCCGACTCGTTCGACCAGACCTCATCCGGCTACAGCCTGCGGCGCGCCTACTGGCTCGCCCGCGCCGCCGATCTCGCCTACAAGGACCGCGCCACCATCGAGGCCCAGGCCGCGAACTGGGGCTTCGGCACCGTGCGGCACCACGAGACCCGGTTCACCCCGCCGTTCCCGCTGCAGGACACCCAGGCGTACACGATGGCCGGCGACCGGATGATCGTCACCGCGTTCCGCGGCACCGAACCCGCGCAGATCAAGGACTGGCTCTCCGACGCCACGACCCCGCCCAGCCCCGGGCCCGGCGGCAACGGGTATGTCCACCACGGCTTCGCCGAGGCCCTGCGCTCGGTGTACCCGGAGGTCGCCGACACCCTTGCGGAACTGCGCACCGACGGCCAGAGCGTCTACTTCACCGGGCACAGCCTCGGCGGCGCCCTCGCCATGCTGGCCGGCGCCCGGATGTATCTGGAGGACCCGCACCTGGCCGCGGACGGCGTGTACACCTACGGCCAGCCGCGCACCTGCGACCGGCTGCTCGCCGACGCTTTCCACCAGGGATTCGGCGGCCGTATGTACCGCTTCGTCAACAACAACGACATCGTCCCCCAGCTGCCGCCCGAGCCCGTCTTCACCCATGTCCGGGCGCTGCGCTACATCGACTCGGGCGGCAGGCTGCACGAGAGCATGCCCATGTTCTCGGCCCTCGCGGACCGGGCCAAGGGGCTGACCGCCGACGCCTTCGCGCCCGCCTCCGACGGCATCCGCGACCACTTCATGCACAACTATCTGGCCGCCCTGGAGAAGAACCTCGGCTGAGCGCCCCGCGCCGGTACGGAAATCATTGGTGAATGGCAATTCACTCGGTAGGGTGAATCGCCATTCACCACGCAGCCGTGCCGCCGACAGGAGCGCCGATGGACCAGCCCGCCCCGATACCCAGGCCACCCGCCGTCACCTCCCGACTGCGGGACCGGCTCACCATCCCGGTGCTGGCGTCGGGCGGCATCCTCATGGCGGTCATGCAGACCGTCGTCGTCCCCCTGCTGCCGGACCTGCCCCGGCTCACCGGCGCCTCCGCCGCGACCGTCTCCTGGACGGTCACCGCCACCCTGCTCTCCGGCGCCGTCCTCACCCCGGTGCTCGGCCGGGCCGGCGACATGTACGGCAAGCGGCGGGTGCTCATCTGCGCGCTCGCCCTGATGACCATCGGCTCGGTGCTGTGCGCACTGACCTCGGACATCGGCGTGCTCATCGCCGCCCGCGCACTCCAGGGCGCCGCCGCCTCCGTCGTCCCGCTGTCGATCAGCATCCTGCGCGACGAACTGCCGCCGCAGCGGCGCGGCTCGGCGGTGGCGCTGATGAGTTCCACCGTCGGCATCGGCGCGGCCCTCGGCTTGCCGCTCGCCGCGCTGGTCGTCCAGTACGCCGACTGGCACACCATGTTCTGGCTGACCGGCGCCCTGGGCGCGCTGGGCGTCGCGGCGACCTGGTGGGCGGTCAAGGAGTCGACGGTACGCGAGCCCGGCCGCTTCGACGTGCTCGGCGCGCTGGGTCTCGCCGCCGGTCTGGTCTGCCTGCTGCTGGGCGTGTCGCAGGGCGGCACCTGGGGCTGGGGGAGCGCACGGGTGCTCGGGCTGTTCCTGGGGGGCGCCGTGGTCCTCGCCGGCTGGTGGTGGCAGCAACTGCGCGCCGAACGGCCGCTGGTCGACCTGCGGTTGGTCTCCCGGCCACGGGTGGGCCTGTCGCATGTGGCGGCCCTGCTGACCGGGTTTGCCTTCTACGCCAACTCGCTGGTCACCGCCCAGCTGGTGCAGGCGCCGAAGGCCACCGGCTACGGCCTCGGCCTGTCGATCGTGGCCACCGGTCTGTGCCTGCTGCCCGGTGGCGTGACCATGCTGCTGCTCTCACCGCTGTCGGCCCGTATCTCGGCCGCGCGCGGCCCGCGGATCACGCTCGCGCTGGGCGCCGCCGTCATCGCCTGCGGCTACGCGCTCCGCATCGCCGACAGTCGCGACCTGTGGATGATCATCCTGGGCGCCACCGTCGTGGCGACCGGGACCACGCTCGCCTACTCGGCGCTGCCGACGCTCATCCTGCGGGCCGTCCCGGCCGCGCAGACCGCCTCCGCGAACGGCGTCAACGTCCTCATGCGCACCATCGGCCAGGCCGCCTCCAGCGCCGCCGTCGCCGCCGTCCTCGTCCACCACAGCAGCCCGGTCGGCGGCATCCCGGTCCCCACCCTGCACGGCTACCAGCTCGCCTTCGCGACGGCGGGCGCCGTCGCCCTCGCCGCCTGCGCCGCCGCCCTGTCCATCCCCGGCGACGGCAGCTCGGACGGCACCCGCCGCGCCGAGGGCACCGCCCGGGACGCCCGCGACGAGGAGATGGAGGGAGCATGAGGGGTGTGAGCACTCCACCCGCACCGAGCCTGTCCGCCCGCCGCGACGCCGAGGCCACCAAGGCGGCCATTCTCACCGCGGCCCGCCACCTCCTCGCCCGGCACGCGCACGCCGACATCACGCTGAAGGCGGTCGCCGAACGCGCCGGTGTCAGCCCGCCGCTGATCGTGAAGTACTTCGGCAACAAGGACGCCCTGTTCGCCCGTGTCATGTCCTTCGACACCGACGCGGACGCCTTGCTGGACGCACCGCTCGCCGGCCTCGGCCGCCACATGGTCCGGCACGTCGTGTCCAGCCAGCGCGAGCGCGGCGCCGACCCGCTGCTGCGCATCGCCTTCGCCCCGCTGCACGGCGACCACGGCGACATCCTGCGCGCCAACTTCCGCGCCCAGGTGACCGATCGCCTCGCCACCCGGCTCACCGGCCCCGACGCGGGCCTGCGCGCCGAACTCGCCGTCGCCGCGCTCGTCGGCCTCGGCGTGATGTACGGCATCGCACGCGGCCCGCGCCTGCGGGAGGCCGGTATCGATGCCATCGCCGACCGCTACGGGCCGCTCGTCCAGGCCCAGTTGACCCCCGGCGGCTGACTCAGCGAGCCTCGTCCGGCCCGGTCAGCAGGGACTGCGCGGCCCTGCGGAAGGCCGCGAGCAGACGGCCGTCGTCGTCGGCCCGGGTCGCCAGGGCGACCTGGCTCGGCGCGACACCGAGCAGCGGGATCGTGGTCAGGCCGGGACGGATGTGAACGCCGGGAACGCCCGCCGTGATCGCCAACACCTGCCCCGAGGCCACGAGTTCGAACTTGTCCTCGAAGCCGTCGACGTACGGACCGTCGGGGGCCGGGCGCCCGTCGGGGCGCGGGTCGATGCGCCAGAACGCGTCCCGGAGCCGGTCCCCGACCCGGGGGAGCGGCTCGTCGGCGATGTCGTCCAGGGTGACCGACTCCTGGCCGGCCAGCCGGTGGCCGGCCGGGACGACGACGACCCGCGGCTCGTCGTAGAGGACCGTCACCCGCAGGCCCTCGGCCGGGATCGGCAGCCGGGCCACGAACGCGTCCATGCGGTGGTCGAGCAGTGCCTCGCGCACCTCCTGCCAGCGCAGATGAAGGGTCCGCACATCGGCGTCCGGAAACCCGCGCCGCAGCTCGCGCACGGCCGGGGTGACGTAGACGCCGGTGGCGTACCCGATGGTGATCCGGCTGGGCTCGGCGGCGGCACGGGCCGCGGCGGCCGCCTGGGCCGCGGCGCGCAGCAGGTCCCTGGCCCGCGGCAGAAAGGCCTCGCCCGCCCCGGTGAGCCGGGTGCCCCGCGGGGTGCGGTCCAGCAGCCGGGCGCCGAGCACCTGCTCCAGCCGTCGCACCTGACGGCTGAGGGAGGGCTGGGTGATGTGCAGAGCGGTGGCGGCGCGCCCGAAGTGCCGGTGCTCGGCGACGACGGTGAAGTACCGAACCAGCCTCAGATCGAGGTCGGGAGTGCCTGCCGGGGCGTCCATCGTGCCAGCGTACGTCCCCCGCCGACCTGGTGTGATGCCTCAGGCGTATCACCTTGTGCGAAACAGGCTTTGGACGCGGTCGGCCGGGCGGACCGACGATGGAATCACTTCCACCCAGCATCACAGGAGCGCCTCACCATGCGTGTTTTCGTCACCGGTGCGACCGGGTTCATCGGCTCCGCCGTCGTCCCCGAACTGATCCGCGCGGGCCACCGGGTCGTCGGACTCGCCCGCTCGGACGACGGCGTGGCCGCCCTGGAGGCGGCCGGGGCCGAGACCCACTGCGGCAGCCTGGACGACCCGGAGGGCCTGGCCCGCGCGGCGGCGCAGGCCGACGGCGTCATCCATCTCGCCACCAAGCACAGCGGCACCGACGCCCATGCCGCGGGCGCCGCCGACCTGCGGGCCATCGAGGCGATGGGCGCCGCGCTCGCGGGTTCCGGCCGGCCCTTCGTGGTCACGTCGGGCACGCTGATCGCCGCGGCGGGCCGCCTCGTCACCGAGGAGGACGGACCGGCCCCGGGCACCCACCGGACCGCCTCCGAGGAGGCGGCCGTCGCGCTGGCCGCAGACGGTGTGCGGTCCTCGCTGGTCCGGCTCGCCCCGAGCGTGCACGGCCGCGGCGACCAAGGCTTTGTGCCGCGCCTGATCGCGATCGCACGCGAGAAGGGCGTGGCGGCCTGTGTCGGTGACGGTGCCAACTGCTGGCCGGGACTCCACCGGTACGACGCCGCCCGCCTGTTCCGGCTGGCCCTGGAGCGGGCACCCGCCGGCAGCAGGCTGCACGGGACGGACGAGGAAGGGGTGCCCTTGCGCGCCATCGCCGAGGTGATCGGCCGGCACCTGGACGTGCCCGTCACCGGGATCCCGCCCGAGCGGGCCCACGAGCACTTCGGCTTCCTCGGCCGGTGGGTCGCGGTCGACAACCCCACGTCGAGCGCGCTGACCCGCAAGCTGCTCGGCTGGGAGCCGCGTGAGCCGGGACTGCTCGCGGACCTGGACGAGGGCCATTGCTTCCAGGTCTAGTGCCCCGGCAGGCAGCGGTCAGCGCAGCAGGCGGTCCAGGAAAGCGTTACCGAACACCCGGTGCGGATCCAGGCGGTCGAGAACGGCGACCGCCCGCGTCCACACCTCCCGGCCGAAGGTAGCGGGCACGGCCGTGCCGAGCACCTCCGCGTCGCTCCAGGCGGCGTCCGCCGTGTACCCCCAGCCCTTGGACCACTCCACACGGGCGAGGGCGTGCCCGCCGTCGTAGCTGTCCAGCAGGAACCGCTCCAGCTCGCGCAGGAACTGCCCGGCGTACGGCGTGCCGGGCAGGGTCAGTACGTCCAGCCACACCGCCGTGTCCCACTCGGGACGGTCCGCGCGCGGCCGCAGCGCGGACAGCAGCGGTGCCTCGGCGCCCGGCACCCCGGCGTCGGCCGGGTCGTCGAGACCGGTGACCCGGATCTCCACCGAGCCGTTGACCGGGAAACGGCCCCGTGCCGCGTACGCGGCCAGCAGCTCCCGGTAGTACCGCGTGAACTCGTGCACCACCCGCTGCACTCCGGCCCGGGTGGTGTGCACCGCGTACCCGTTCGCGGTCACCCGCAGGGTGGTCGGCCGCAGATACAGCAGCGTGTTCTTCGACGGTCCCCACAGGTCGGCGGAGTCCGTGGCCGCGAGCCCCAGGGAGGCCACGGTGAGCTGCGCGGCACCGAGTTCCAGCGCCAGGTACCAGGCCGCGCCCGTCACCAGCCGCCCCGCCAGATCGGCCACGGGCTCCGGCACGCGGTCGGAGAAGGGGTAGTTGTACGGCGCGGTGACCTGTCGCGAGCGGGCCGGCCGGACCGGCGCGACGCTCCACTCCTTCAGCCACGGGAACTCGGTGAAGGCGAACCAGATCGCCTCGACGCGGCCCGAACGCCGCAGGAAGCCCTCCAGGGTGCGGCCGCCGGAGCCGGGCGCCGCGAACAGCTCGCCGGCGGGGATGTCGGTGCGGCTGACACAGCGCAGCCGGGTGTCGGGGCCGACCCGCAGCACCACTTCGGTGACGAACGTCCGGCCGAGATGCGTGAGCAGCGCGGCGCAGTCCGCCTCCGTACGGCGGAACGTCCGCAGCACATACGCCCGGCTGGCCGCGTCCCACACCACCGCCGTCAGCTCCAGTACCCGGTTGCTGAGCGAGCCGTACGTGCTTCCCGGCGGCGGACGTTCGCCGTCGGCCGGTACGGCGGTGCCGTGCGCGTCGATCGCCAGGGCGCCGCCGAGGGTCAGATCGCCCGGCGCGGGCGTCGCGGTGAGGCCCAGCCCGTGCCCCTCCAGGAACGTGAGCAGGGCCTCCAGGGTGACTCCGCTGCCGGCACGGACCGCCGAGTCCGACTCCAGCGTCAGCCCGGTCAGATGCGAGGCCGTGTCCACCAGCAGGACGCGGCTGTCCGCCCGCGTCCCCTCGGTGATCGTGAGCGGCGACCAGCCGTGGGAGCGTCCTCGCGCCCGGACCCGCCAGCCGGCCCGCCATGCCCAGTCGACCACGGCGAGCACCTGCTCCGGTCCCCTCGGCGCACAGGCCCACAGCCCGTCGGCGGTGATCGCACCCGCCCAGTTGCGGTACGCCGAGCGGTAGAGCGCCACCCGCGCCGGAAACCCGGGCAGTTCGGCCGCGGCCAGCGCCGGGTCGGCCGCGATCAGCACCGGTACGGCGGCCAGCGCGGCGGCCCCGCGCAGCAGACCGCGCCGGCTGAGCGGGTCCGAACTGCCGCCCACGGAAAGGAGGTTGTCCGACGAACGATCGATCACGGGGTCACGTTAGGAGGCGCCGCAGGGTTCTCCGCGTTCCATCGACGCATCTCACCCATGTGGGTGACAGACCTACAGGCCGCCCGCCGGAGCGGTCCGTTCCGCGTGCCCCGTCCCGGATGACAGACTGGCGCCATGGACGAACGCGCATTCCGCAGGTCGGGTCAGTGGGCATCGGTGGTCGGTCTCGGCACATGGCAGCTGGGCGCCGACTGGGGCGACGTGGACGACAAGGAGGCCCTGTCCGTCCTGGAGGCGGCGGCCGAGGCGGGGGTCACCTTCTTCGACACGGCCGACGTGTACGGCGACGGCCGCAGCGAGGAGACCATCGCCTCCTTCCTGCGCGGCCGGCCCGACCTGCATGTGCTGGTGGCGACCAAGATGGGCCGCCGCGTCGAGCAGATCCCCGCGAACTACGTCCTGGACAACTTCCGTACCTGGAACGACCGTTCACGCCGCAACCTCGGCGTCGACCGCATCGACCTGGTCCAGCTGCACTGCCCGCCCACGCCCGTCTACTCCACCGACGCGGTGTTCGACGCCCTGGACACCCTGGTCGAGGAGGAACGCATCGCGGCCTACGGCGTCAGCGTGGAGACCTGTGCCGAGGCGCTGACCGCGATCGCGCGGCCGAACGTGGCGAGCGTACAGATCATCCTCAACCCGTTCCGCATGAAGCCCCTGCGCGAGGTGCTGCCCGCCGCCCGCGAGGCCGGCGTCGGCATCATCGCGCGCGTGCCGCTCGCCTCCGGCCTGCTGTCCGGCAAGTACACCAAGGACACGGTGTTCGCCGCCAACGACCACCGCACCTTCAACCGGCACGGCGAGGCCTTCGACCAGGGCGAGACCTTCTCCGGCGTCGACTACGCGACCGGTGTCGAGGCCGCCGCCGAGTTCGCCGCGCTCGCCCCCGAGGGGTACACCCCGGCCCAGCTGGCGCTGCGCTGGATCGTCGAGCAGGACGGCGTGACCACGGTGATCCCCGGCGCCCGTACCCCGGAGCAGGCCCGCGCGAACGCGGCCGCAGCCAAGCTGCCGCCGCTGCCTCAGGAGACCTTCACCGCGATCCGCGAGCTGTACGAGCGGCGGATCGAGAGCCAGGTCGTGCACCGCTGGTAGGCGCCTGGACGCGCGTCGTTTGAACGAACGGCCCGACGGTTACACGCAATCGCATGACGGAGGACGGACGGCGCAGGGGGCGCAACGAGACCGAGGAGGAGCGGGCCGACCGGATGTGGGTCGAACTCATCCAGGAGGTCCGCGTCGCCCAGACGGGTGTGCAGATCCTCTTCGGCTTCCTGCTGACCGTCGTCTTCCAGCAGAAGTACGCCCAGCTCGCCGCCGCCGACCAGGCCATCTACATCGGGACCGTCGTCCTCGGCGCCTGCGCGACCGGAGCCCTCGTCGGACCGGTGTCCCTGCACCGCCTGGTCTCCGGCCGCCGGGTGAAGCCGCAGGCGGTGCGGCTGGCGTCCCGGATGACGTTCGCCGGACTGGTCCTGCTCCTGATGACGATGGCCTCGGCCCTGCTGCTGATCCTGCGGGTGGCCACGCACAGCGGCTATGTGCCCTATCTGGTGGCGGCCGTCGTCGTCTGGTACCTGGTCTGCTGGTACGGCCTGCCCCTGTGGGCCCGGCGCCACCACACCCGGCCGGAGGACCGGGCCGAGCCCCCGGGGCCGGCCGGCGGCGCCGCCGGCCAGGGTCACGCCTAGACGGAGCGACTCCGGAAAGGCGACCACGCCGCCGAACCCGGCGTGAGGAGTACGGCTGTTCAGCCGGCGGCGAGGATCTCGGCCAACAGCTCGTCGACGGGGAAGCGTTCCCGGCCCGGCGGCACGACCCGGTGGGTCTCCCGCAGGAACGCGGCGACGGCTGGCGCCCAGGCGAACACCACCGCGTGGTGCCGGCTGCCGTCCGGCCGGGCGAGGCCGAGGAACTCCATGCGCAGCTCGTGCCACGCACCGGTCGAGGCCGGCCGCAGCCGCACGTCCCCGGCGCCGACCGGCCGCAGCAGACCGTCGCGGAGCATCTCCCGGTCCAGCCGCCAGCAGGCCAGCACATGCCCGTCGTGACCGAAGACGGCGGTGACGGCGAACGGGTCGGCGGCGTCGTAGCCGAGATGGGCGAACACGGGGCAGCGGCCGGTGCCTTCGGCACGCAGCTCCACCAGCAGGGTCGTGTGCACGAACGACTTCATGCGAGGGCCTCCGGCAACGATCGGCTCACGACCCTCTAGTACCCCGTGTCGCCCGGAAAGCTCACTCCTGCGACTGATTCCGGCCGGTTCCGCGCAGTGCGGTCAGGCAGCTGCCGATGGCGTGCTGGAGTTCCTCCAGCCGCTGGACCATGTCGTCCTCGTAGAAGTCCTGGGCGTCGTCGAAGGTCAGCTCCTCGAACGCCTTGGTCGCCTTCTGCAGGCTGCTGTAGAACTTCGTACGCCGCTCCTGGACGCGCAGTTCAGGATCGGCCTCCACGGCCTCCACGACGAGCGACTTCATGGTGTCGTAGGCCTCGGCGGCCCACTCGCCGGTGTCCTCGCCGTCCTCCAGCTCGTCGATCAGCGACAGATGGCGCTCGGCCTCGTCGCGCAGCTCGGCCGGGGCCTCGACGGTCTGCCCGGCCGGGGTCCTGATCTGCCCGGACTCGGCGATCTGCCGGACGTAGCCGATCCGGTCGGCGGCCCGGCTCTCGGTCGCGACGGCCTTCTTCAGGTCGTCGGTCCGTACGACGTCGCGCGCCAGCTCCGCCTGCAGCTCGGGGTCCTCCCGCACCCGGTCCAGCAGGGCGGCGCGGGCCGCGCGGGCGGTCGAGGGGTCGGCGAGGATCGCGGCGCGCAGCGCGGTCGGGTTCTCGGCGACCTCCAGCGCCTTGGTGGGGCGGATGCCCTCGGCCTCGGCGGCCTCGGCGATCGCGGTGCCGCGCTCGGAGGTCGCGCTGTTGCGGGAGACGTAGTAACTCAGCCACACGTCCGCGTCCGGCAGGTCGATCTCCTGGCCCGGCTCAAGGGCCTCGAAGTGCGGCACGAGCCCGTCGTCGGCGGCCCGGTCCCAGGCCTTGTAGTAGCGCATGACCCGTTCCGGGGAGCAGCCGGCCAGCTCGGCGAACTCCTTCGCGGACACCTTCGGCGTCTCACCGGCGGCCTGTCCGCCGGGCCGCACACTGCGGGCCACCATCAGCGCGAAGGCCCAGCTTCCGGTGCGCGCGTAGCCGCCGAAGGCACGGGCGTCGCGCGCCACCGGCTCGGACAGCGGCGGCGCGGCCGGGGCGGACGTCTCGGACGGGTCGATGACCAGGGTCACGGATGACTCTCCTGCGAAGATGCTCAAGGGACCGCACCCGGAAGCGGGCGCGGACAGGAAAGCCTATCCGGGCCCTGGGCCGGTCCCCGTCAGTTCTCCGGCGCCCGGAACGTCTGCAGGAACGTCGTCAGCGCCAGCCGGTTCGCGGCGTCGTCCCAGGCCGCGGCCGGGGTGGTGAAACGCAGGGAGAAGGCGTCGCCGCCGCCGAGCAGGAAGCCGCGCCCGAAGGTGTGCACCCGCGCGTCCCCCGTCCCGGCCAGCCACTGAAGGTCGGCGGCCCGGTGACCCTGGTACATGGTGGCCCGGACGGCGCCGACGCGCTGGTAGCCGGACAGCCGCCGCAGATCCGGTTCGACGTCGTCCTGCCAGACCGCGACCGGGTCCGGGCCCACGTGCTCGCTGTGCGTGACGGCAAGCGTGGGGGAGGCGCCGCCCTGACCGAGGGTGATGCGGTAGGCCCCGGGGACGCGGGAGGTGGTCAGCCGCTTCCAGCCGTCGGGCAGGGCGACGGAGAAGCCCTCCGGGGCGGTGTAGCGCCGGTAGCCGGCCGGCAGGGCGGACGTGGCGGAGGCGGTCGGCGTAGGGCTCGCGGAGGGCGTCGCGGTGCTGCCGCCGCGCCGGCCGGCGGACGTGGCCGGGGCGCCCGGGTGGTCCGGCGCCTGCGCGGTGCCGGTGCCCGGCAGCAGATGAGCCGCGGCGAGGACGGCCGCGGCAACGGTGAGCACGGCCAGTGCGGTACCGGCCGCCAGGGCCGGCCTGCTCCGCCCGCGCCCGGCGAGCCGCACCCCCTGGTACGCGCCGCGCAGCCGGGGTGCCGGGGCCGGCCGCCGGTCGGCGTCGCTGTCCCCGTCGAGGGCCCGGATCAGCGCGTCGCGGACCACCGGCCGGGACAACCGCTCCCGCGAGTTCTTCCGCAGCAGCCCCTGCACGGCCTGGGTGAGCGGGCCCGCGCGCAGCGGAGTGCGCAGCGGCAGCCGGTCCACGGCCTTCAGGGTGGCGTCGGGCCGGCCCCGGTCCCGGAACGGCGGCCGGCCCTCCACCATCGTGTACAGCAGCGCGCCCAGCGCCCACAGATCGGCGGCCGGCCCCAGGCGCTCGTCGCGGGCCTGCTCCGGCGAGGCGTACGACGGAGCCGTCAGCCGCGGCACCAGGGTCGCGCCGGCCAGCCCGAACCCGGTGACGACGACCGGGCCGCTGTCCCGCACGAAGACCTGGCCGGGGCTCAGCTCGCCGTGGGTGATGCCCTCGTCGTGCGCGGCGCGCAGCACGTCGAGCAGCTCCAGACCGATCCGGGCCGCCCGTACCGCGTTGAACGCGCCCTCGCGGTCGAGGAGTTCGGTGAGGGGCGTGCCGTCGATCCACTCGGTGACCGTCCACAGGGCGCCGGCCTCCACCACCGCGTCGACGACCGCGGCGACCTGGCCGGGACACAGCAGCCGCATGGTCTCGCAGGTCCGCACGACGCGGGCCGTGACCCGACGCGCGGCGTCGTCCGCGCAGGACTCCGGCAGGGCGGTCTGGGCCACCAGCCGTGGCTGCTCCGCCGTCACGTCCTCGGCGTACCACCACAGGCGGTTCGTCTCGCGGGCGAAGACCTCCAGGAGCCGGTACCGTCCGGCCACCAACTCGTGTGCGGAGACGTGCGCCTTGACCATGGTCATCCCTCGCTGAGAACCCCTGTTGCGTGTCTCACAGGGGTACGCGGCGCAGGCCGGGGTGTGTTCAAAGAATCCGTGACTCGGGCGCCGTTCCTGCCTTTCATTCAATTCTTCGAAAGGGCTTGCGAGTTTGGGATGGCCGCACCCGGCTGTCGTTCGACCTGCGGGTAACCGAGGGTAATTCCCGGGTGCGGCCCGGTCTCACAGCAGTCCGAACCGCTCGGCCCAGCCGGTCAGTTCGCCCGGCGTCGTATTGCCGCCGCACACCACGAGGCCGATCCGGGCGCCGTCGCCGACCCGTGCCGCCACCTGCCGGGCGGCCGGCAGCAGACAGCCCGCGGCCGGCTCGGCCCAGACCTTGGCGTGCTCGGCGAGGTCCAGGCAGCCCTGCACCGCGTCCCGGTCCGGGACCACCAGCACCTCCTCGACCAGCGCGGACACATGGTCGTACGTCAGCTGGGACACGGCGGGCGCGCTGAGCGTGGTGACCACGGACGACAGGGGCACCTGCACCGGGCCGCCCGCCTTCAGCGCGGCGGACATGGCCTCGGCGCCGGCGGTCTCCACGCCCCACACGCGCACCCCGGGCCGCCTGGCCGCGAGGGCCACCGCGATCCCGGCGATCAGCCCGCCGCCCCCGATGCTGACGACGACGTCCGTGAGGTCCTCCGCGTCCTCGGCCAACTCCAGCCCGACCGTGCCCTGTCCGGCGATCACCACCGGGTCGTCGAACGGGTGGACCAGGGTCAGCCCCTCGTCCCGCAGCCGTGTCACCAGCTGGAACGCACTGTCCATACCGTCGGTCAGCCGTACCGAGGCCCCCGCCTCCCCGGCGAGCGCGACGGAACGCGCGGACGCGGTACGGGGCATGACCACGGTCGCCTTCACATCGAGGGCCGCGGCCATCACCGCGAGGGCGATCCCGTGGTTGCCGCCGCTGACCGCGACCACGCCCGCCGCCCGCTCGGCCTCGCTGAGCGACAGCAGCTTCGCCGTCGCCCCGCGCGCCTTGAACGAGCCGGTGCGCTGGAGCAGTTCGAGCTTGGTGGTGACCGGGACGCCGAGCAGCGCGGTCAGCCCCGGGCTCGCCACGGTGGGCGTCCGCACGACATGCCCGGCGATCCGCTCCGCCGCCGCTTCGATCTCCCTGATGCCGATCAAGGTGCTTCACCCTTCCGGCGCGGGGGGTGAGAGCCGCGCCGATCGCACCCTGACCCGTGCGGACCGCCGGGGTCAACACGGTTTCACCGGGTGACCGCAAGATCACAACTCCCGGTCCACCAGATGGTCCAGCAACCGGAACAGGTCCCCGGCGGAGTCGCCGGCCAGCGGCGCCCGTGCGAGCAGCGCCCGGGCGGCGGCCGTGTGCGCCCGCGCCTCGGCCAGCGCCGCCGTACGGCCGCCCTCCGCCTCGACCAGCGCGGCGGCCTCCGCGGCGCGCTCCGGTGAGCCGAGCAGCTCGGGCAGCCCACCGGCCCGCGGCGAGCCGAGCGCGGCCAGCACGGGATACGTCATCTTGCGCTCCCGCAGATCGCCGCCCACGGGCTTACCGGTGACGGCCGGGTCGCCCCACAGGCCCAGCACGTCGTCGACCAGCTGGAAGGCGACCCCGAGATGCCGTCCGGCCCGGTCCAGCGCGCGGGCCGTGGGCTCATCCGCCCCGCCGAGCACGGCGCCCAGCGCGGCCGCGCAGCCCAGCAGCGCGCCGGTCTTGCCCTCGGCCATCGACCGGTACTCCTCGGGCGTCACCCGCTCCGGGCCGCTGCACGGGCGGGTGGCGAACAGCAGGTCGTCGGCCTGCCCGCGCACCAGGTCGGCGAGGGCCGTCGACAGCAGCCGTACGGCGCCGGCCCCCTGCGGTGTGGCGGCGAGGATCTCCACCGCCAGCGCGAACAGGGCGTCGCCGGCGAGCACCGCGGGGCCCGTGCCGTACACCTTCCACACGGCGGGGCGGCGGCGCCTGGTCGGGTCGCCGTCCATGATGTCGTCGTGCAGCAGCGAGAAGGCATGGACCAGTTCCACCGCCACCGCCGCCGGGACGCCGGCCCGCCCGTCGGCGCCCGCCGCCTCGGCGCCGAGCACCGCCAGCGCCTGCCGTACGCCCTTGCCGCCCGGTGCGGCGGCGGGCGCCCCGCCGACCTCGCACCAGCCGAAGGAGTACCCGGCCATCTCGGCCACCCACGGATGCAGCCGCTCCACCGCCTCCCGCAGCGCCGGACGCACCAGGTCACGGCAGCGGGCGAGGACCTCGGACGCCGAGGGCGGGGCCTGCACCGCGGTCATCGGACGATCTCCGCCGCGAGGCCGAACTCCTCCAGGGCCCGGGCCACCATCTCGCGGGAGTGTTTCAGCCCGCTCCGCTCCAGCGTCCGTGCCAGATCAGCGAGTTCGGCCGCGGTCTCGGCGCGGTCCCGGCCCAGCTGCGCCCGCGACTTGGCGAGGCCCAGCCGGGCCAGCGCCTCGCCGCGCGGCTCGCTCATCACGCGGAACTCCTCCAGCGCCTGCTCGTACAGCTCCCGCGCCTCGGCGTAACGTTCCGCCCGGTACAGGACGTTGCCGCGCATCTTGTGGTTGTAGGCGAGCGCGCTGGTGAGGTTCATCGCCCGGCAGCCGGCCTCCGCCCGCGACAGCAGCTCCAGCGCGCCCTCGGTGTCCTTGTCGCGCACCGAGAGGATGTCGGCGAGTCCGCGCAGCGCCCAGGCGTACCCGCGCCGGTCCTCGGCCTGCTCGGCTATCTGTGCCGCCTCCTCGAACAGCGCGTACGCCCGGTCGTGGTCGCCGGTGTTGCGGTGCATCTGCGCGATGCCCTCCAGCGCCCATACGGTGTGCCGGGCCTCACCGCGCCTGCGCGCCTCGGCCAGCAGCTGTTCGTGCAGCCGGCCGACCGCCGCGTAGTCGCCCTGGATCCGGCCGGTCTCCGCGAGGCCGGCCAGCGAGTAGCCGCGGACGACGATGTCCCCGCCGCGCTCGCCGAGTTCGGCCGCGAGCCCGAGCAGCCGCCAGGCCAGTGGGAAGGCCCCGCGCTGCCGGGCGAGGGTGCCGCCGCTCCACAGGGCCCACGCCATCGCGGCGGTGTCGTCGGCGGCGCGGGCGGCGCGGTAGCTGGCCTTCCAGGCCCGGTCCGCGTCGCCCACGTGGCCGAGCCGCCGGTGCGCCTCGGCGACGGCGAGACCGCAACGGGCGGCCTCGGCGGGGCGCCCGGACCGCTCGGCCTCGCGCAGCTTCTCGGTGCCCTCCGCCAGCACATCGACCAGCGAGGAGTTCACGGACAGGGTGGTCAGGGCGCCCTGGTACTCCGGGGCGAAAGCCTTGCCGTACATGCGTGCCTTTCTATACACCATGTGTATACATCGCGTGTATAGGGTGTGGGAAATTCGCCCCGGCCGAAGCGACCGGGGCGTGTCGGTCTGTTGCCGATCAAGACGCAGGCACGGCGAGCGGGGTTGCCCGTGCGGCGTGGATCACACGCTGCGAGGGTTCAGTGCTGCTGTGCCTTCTGCGGGGTCAGCTCACTCGGCCGCACCACGACGAAGCCCTCGCCCTGGAGCATCAGCTGCACGGTCTCCCCCGAACCGCCGCGCAGCATCGAGCCGATGGACTGGGAGCGGTGCAGCGAGGTCTGCAGATGCGCGGTCCAGCCGACCGCCGCGTCGGTGTCGACGTACACCGGGGACTGCGCGGAGACCGGGATGACCAGCGGATTGCCCTCGCAGACCAGACCGAGCCGGCCCTGCCCGGTGAACACGCTGTTGAACAGTCCGCCGCCGGCGATGCCCGACCCCTTCACCGTCCTGATCTCGTACGACAGCGAGGCGTCGAAGCACAGCACGTTGCGGCCGTTGACCGTGAACTGGTCGCCGGGCTCGACCTCGACGATGAAGCAGTTCTGCGCCTCGTGCGCGAACCAGGCCTCGCCCTCGCCGCGCACCGCCATCAAAGGCAGCCCCTCACCGGTGACCGCGCGCTTCAGCATGCCGCCGACGCCCTGCCCCTTGCGCTCGAACCTGAGGCTGCCGCGGTGGGCGACCATCGCGCCCTGACGCGCGTACATCTCGCCGTTCACGGCGTACCTGATGCACTTGGCGTTCTCGACGGACATGCCCGGCTCCACGGCCGGCCGCACCACGTGCGCACTGGAAAAGAGGTCACCCTTCATGCGGGGCATGGTGACCCGGAGGCGGCCGTTCCGACAAGATCACGGAGCGTGCCCGGTCAGCCACCGAACAGCTGGGCCCAGTAGGTGCCCGCCCGGCCGCCGCCCGCGAAACCGACACCTATGTGACCGAAGTCCCGCTTGAGGATGTTGGCGCGGTGGCCGGGGCTGTTCATCCAGCCGTCCACGACCTCGGCGGGGGAGCGCTGGCCGCAGGCGATGTTCTCGCCGATGGCGCGCAGCCGGGATCCTGCGGCAGCCGCCCGGTCCCAGGGCTGGGAGCCGTCGGGGCAGGTGTGGTCGTAGAAGTCACGGGCCACCATGTCCGCGCAGTGCGCCTGCGCGGCGACCGTGAGCAGCGGGTCCACCGCCAGCGGCGGCAGACCGGCCCGGCCCCGCTCGGCGTTGGTGAGCGCGACCACCTCGGCGGCTGTGCACGACAGCGCGTCCGGGGTGAGCGGAGCGGCCCACAGCGCGATCCAGTACCGGTCGCCGCCGTCGGCGTGCGCCAGGGCGGCGTGCCGGAACGCCGGGTCGAGCACGGTGCGCCGGGACCGGTCCGAGCCCAGGCAGTACTCCACGAATTCGGCCGGCGAGCGGGGCCCGGACACGAGATGCTCGCCCACCGTGACATACGTGTATCCGGCGGCGCTGATCCGCTGGTGCACCGAGACGCCGTCCCGCCCCTCGGCACCGAGCCGCCCGGCGTCCGCCATGGCCCGGGCATGGGCGCGCGCGGCGGAGCCGAGCCGCGGATCGAGACCGACGGCCGCCGAACCGGCCTGCGCACGGGCGGAGTTGACCAGACGCAGAAACTCCTCCGCCCAGCCGTCCGCGCGCCGGCCGGACGACGGGCGCGACCGGGGCACGGTCGCCGGAGCGGCCGCGACGGACGCCGTCTGCCCGCCGTCGTCCGTGACATCGACCCCGAAGTCCCGGGCGAGCCCGGCCAGCCCGTCCGCGTACCCCTGGCCGACCGCCCGCAGCTTCCAGCCGGTGCCCGGCCGCAGATACAGCTCGGCGAGCAGCAGCACGGTCTCCGGGCCGGGGCGCGGCGGCGTGAACCGGGCCACCGGTCGCCCGGAGCCGTCCGTGACCTCCAGCAGGGGAGCGGGCAGCCGCCCGAGCGGTGTCCCGGGCTCGGTCGCGCTCACCACGACCGTGACCCGGCAGCCCCCACCGCGCAGCCGGGCCGGATCCACGGCCAGACCGTCACCGCGCAGCCGGACCCCCGGCGCCTGAGGCTGGTTGTAGAACACGAAGTCGGCATCGGACCCGACCCTGCCGTCCGCACCCCCGACGAGAGCGGACACGTCGAAGGGCCCGCTCACCCGCATCAGCACCACGCCGACGGGCAGCGCCACATTGCCCCCGGGCATCAGCTCGCTCGTCACACAACGAACAACGCCCGGCACATGGAAGAAGGTTCCGCTGGCGAAGGGGCGCGGGGAACTGCGCGAGCCCCCAGCCACCCGCAAACCGGCAACGGCGATCACCCCCTACCCCTTGCCCCCCTTCTTGCCGCAGAACACCGGTTCCAGCGCCGCCGCCAACGCCTTGGACACCTTCGCGTTGTTGGACGTGTTGGCGACGGCCGTAAGACTCCGCGCCCCGTCCTTCGTGGCGAAGGCATACGTCGAGTACCCCTGCACCACCCCCGTGTGCCCGTACACGGCCACTCCGCACGACAGCTCCCGCCGCCGCAGTCCGAGCCCGTACGCCGTCGTGGCGTCGACCCGGTTGAACCGCTCCATCTCACCGAGCCGCGCGGCGGACAGCAGCTTGCCGCCGAGCAGCGCACGGTAGAAGACGTCGAGGTCCCGCGCGCTGGAGATGATCGCCCCCGCGCTCTGCGCCCATGACACCGTCTGGTCGGTGGCGTCGACCAGCGGGTTGCCGGCCCGGTCCGGCGTGAGGTAGCCACGGGCGTACCGGCCCGGAATCGCGGTCGAGGGATGGACGTAGAACGTGTCCCGCAGCTTCAGCGGCCTGAAGATGCGGTTCTGGTACTCGGTCCGCACGGAGTGCCCGGTGAGCTTCTCGATGAGCATGCCGGCCACCACGAAGTTGGTGTTGGAGTAGGAGTACGCGGCGCCCGGCGCGTTGGTGCGGGGCTTTTGCAGTGAGAGGGCGACCAACTGGCGGTAGGTGAAGACCTTGTGCCGCACCGCCTCGAAGCCGGACACGCTGTCGGCGAACATGTCGTCGGTGTAGTCGTACAGGCCGCTGCGGTGGCTCAGCACCTGGCGGACGGTGATCCGGTCGTCCGGCAGCAGCCCTGGCAGATAGCGGTCGACCGGCGCGTCGAGCGCCAGCCGGTGCTCGTCGGCGAGTTGCAGCAGGACGACGGCCGAGAAGGTCTTGGTGACACTGCCGACGCGGAACCGGTCGGCGGCGGAGACGGCCCGCCGGGTGCGCCGGTCGGCGACTCCGCGGGTCACCTTGTACGTCCGGTTGTACGTCTTGCCGCGGTCGTCGATCCGGGCCAGGGCGCCCGGCGCACCGTCCTTCACCGCGGACTGCAGTGCCGCGGCGAGTCCTTGGGTGTCGGGCGCCGCGAGCGCCGCCGCCGGGGCGGCCGCCGCTCCTGTCGCGGCCCGCGCCGGGACCGCGAGGACCGACAGCGCGACCGCTCCGAGGACCGCGCCCCTCCGCACCGTTGCCGAGACCATCCGGAACCCACTTTCAGTGATATGAGAGATCGGTCACATTCCGGCCCTGGAACCTAGGGGATGGGGTCAACGTCTCCACAGCCGACACACAGTTGGTCAGTAAGTGATCACTCTGTGGCGCGCATATGTAAAGGATTGACCTAGAAGGTCGCGAAATCGATCATTCCGTCTTTACGTGCACATGACGGATCCGTAAGGGTTACGCCTCGGGGGCCCGACCAGTCCCTGTGACGCACAACCGCGTCACGTCTCAAGGCGGTTGGTGATCCCTGCTGCCTTCGAACGAAGGAACCCTGATCCTTGCGTAGACCGCACATACGCAGCGTCGCCGTCGCCATCGCGGTGACAACCGCTGCCACGGGCCTGGCCGGTACGGCTTTCGCCGGTCCCAGCACGGGGGTGGAGCGGTCCTCGGCCTCCACCGCCACGAACACCACCGCGGTGGTGGAGGCGGCGAGCACCGCAGCCTTCGCCCACGCCTCGGCGACCGGCGTCTCCCAGGGCGACGAGCTGCACGCGCAGGACGTGATGCTCGACCCCGAGGGCGCCCGGCACGTCCGGTTCGTCCGCACGCACGACGGCATGCCGGTGCTCGGCGGTGACCTCGTCGTCCACCTCGACCAGAAGCTGGCGTACACGGGCGTGACCCGCGCCGCCGACCACGCCGTCAAGCCGGCCACCACGCAGGCCAAGCTGACCGCGGACCAGGCCGCCGCCAAGGCGGCCGAGGCCGCCAAGGGCGACGCGGGCAGCGCCCAGCTCGTCGTCGACGCGCGCGGTGGCTCCGCCGCCCTGGCCTACCAGGTGACGGTGACCGACCAGCAGGGCACCAACACCGTCGTCGTCGACGCCGTCACCGGCAAGGTGCGCAGCAACACCCCCGACAGCGACGAGTTCCTGTCGCCGAAGCTCCTCGCCGACCTGCGCAAGCACGGCGAGACGCTCGACCCGGCCACCGGCTCCGCCGCCCCCGACGCCGGCCTGCTCGGCAACGGCATCTCCGGCGCCACGGGCTACCCGTCGGCGGCGAAGGGCACCGGCAAGACGCTCTTCGTGGGCAGCGTCGGCCTGACCACCACGCAGACCTCGCGCGGCCACTACCAGCTCAAGGACCCGAGCCGGTACGGCACCGAGACGCGTGACGCCAAGGGCAAGACCACCGAGAAGTTCAGCGCGGGCACGGCGTTCACCGGCACGACCAACGTGTGGGGCAACGGCACCACCAGCAACCGGGCCAGCGCCGCCGCGGACGCCCAGTACGGCATCACGAAGACCCTGGACTTCTACAAGTCCACCTTCGGGCGCAAGGGCATCGCCAACAACAGCAAGGCAGCCCAGGGCATGGTCCACTGGGGCAACAAGGTCGCCAACGCCTTCTGGGACCCGACCTGCAACTGCATGCTGTACGGCGACGGTGACGGCCAGACCTTCAAGAAGCCGCTCGTCGTCCTCGACGTCACCGGCCACGAGCTGACCCACGGCGTGGTCGACGCGACCGCGAAGCTGGAGCCGACCTACGTCGACTCCAACGGCAACCAGTACGGTGAGCCGGGCGCGCTGAACGAGTCGCTCGCGGATGTCTTCGGCTCGAACGTCGAGTTCTACGCCAACAACCCCAAGGACACGCCGGACTACCTGATCGGCGAGAAGCTGGGCCTGGCGCAGAAGTTCCTGCGCCGTCTCGACCACCCGTCGCTCGACAAGCTCGAGGGCACGATCGACTACTGGTCGAAGGACACGTACTACACCGAGGTGCACGCCGGTTCGGGTGTCTCCTCGCACGCCTACTACCTCCTCGCGGAGGGCAGCGGCAAGAAGACGATCAACGGTGTCGCCTACGACTCGCCGACCTACGGCCACTCCACGGTCAAGGGCATCGGCCGCGCCAAGGCCACCGCGATCTTCTACCGTGCGCTCACCCGTTACATGGTCTCCACGACCGACTTCCACGACGCGCGCGTCGCGACGCTGAAGGCGGCCAAGGACCTCTACGGAGCGAACAGCACCGAGTACAAGACGGTGGACAAGGCGTGGGCCGCGGTGAACGTCACCGCCGCCAACACGCCGACCGGTCACTGACGGACGGTCACGCCACAGGATGCCCCGCCTCGCGCGGGGCATCCGCATGTCCGGAACCACGCGCCGTGCCACTGGCGCCGCCGGGGCACAAGCCCCACCGAGGTGCGCATCCGCGGCTTCGGCGGGACCATGACCACCGTGGAGTACGCAGGCACGTCCCGGACGGTCCGCAGGCGACCCTTCGGGTCCGTCACGCTCCGGGACCCCGCCCGGTGAACGGCCGGATCGGACGCGGTTGCCGCCTCGCCGCCGCCCTGCTCACGGCCGTGGCATGTCAGCCCGCGCCCGCCCGCGCGGCCGCCCCGCCCCCGTCCGCCGAGCGGGCCTCCGGGGTCGTCACCTGGGCGGCGAGCGCCGAGCGCCTGGGCGAGGGCACCGCAGGCCGGGGCTACCGGATGATCGTGCACATCAGCGCCGGCGGCACAGGCCTGCGCATCCGTGTCACCAACGCCTTCGGCGACCGGCCGCTCACCCTGGACAGCGGCTACGCCGGCCTGCGGGCCCGGGGCGCCGCACTGCGCCCGGGCAGCAACCGGCGGCTCACCTTCGGCGGCGCCCGCACCGTCACCGTGCCCGCGGGCGCCGCCGCCTGGAGCGACCCGCTGCCCGGCAGCTGGCCGGCCGGCACCGACCTGGCCGTCAGCCTGCACACCCCGGGCGCGACCGGTCCGGCGACCGGCCACCGGCTGGCGCTGCAGACGTCGTACACCGGCAAGGGCGACCACACCGGCGAGGAGAACGCCCGCAACTGGGGCCGGACGACCGGCTCCTGGTGGTACCTCGACGCCGTGTCCGTACGGACGACGCGCACGGACAGCGGGGCCGTGGTCGCGCTGGGCGACTCCCTCACCGACGGCCGGCGCTCCACCGCCGACCGCAACCACCGCTGGCCCGACTACCTCGCCCGGCGCCTGACCGCGTCCGGCACGGACATCAAGGGCGTCGCCGACGAAGGCATCTCCGGCAACGAGGTCCTCGCGGACGGCGCCGGGCAGAGCGCACTCGACCGGCTGGACCGCGACGTCCTGTCCCAGCCCGGTGTACGCACCGTGTTCCTCTTCGAGGGGGTGAACGACATCAAGGCGCACACCGGCATCACCGCGGCCCGGCTGATCGCCGGATACCAGGAGATCGCACGGCAGGTGCACCGCGCCGGTGAGTGCCTGGATGTCGCGACGGTCGGCCCGTTCAAGGGCTGGCCCGAATGGGATCCGGCCGCCGAATCGGTCCGTCAGCAGGTCAACCGGTTCCTGCGCACCAGCCGGGACTTCGATGCCGTCACCGACTTCGACCGCGTCCTGCGCAGCCCGCACCACCCCGAGCGGCTCCTGCCGTCCTTCGACAGCGGCGACCATCTGCACCCCGACGACAAGGGAATGCGGGCGCTGGCCGACGCCGTCGACCCGGACCACCTGGAGTGCGCCCGCTGAGCCCGCGCCCGCGCAGCTCACCCCGCCCCGGTCACCCCGACCCGGCCGGCTCCGGCGCGATCAGGCCCTCGCGGTAGGCGATCGCCACCGCTTCCGTACGGCTCGCGGCACCCAGCTTCGCCAGGATGTTGGAGACGTGCACGCTCGCCGTCTTGCCGCTGATGAACAGCTCCTCGCCGATCTGCCGGTTGCTGCGGCCCCGCGCCAGCAGCCGCAGCACATCCTGCTCCCGTGCGGTCAGCGGCGCGGCCCCGGCCGAGCCGGCGGCGCCGGTGGCGAGGCGGTCCCGGCGGGCCAGCGCGTCGATCCGCTCCAGCAGCGGTGCCGCGCCCAGCGCGGCCGCCGTCACCCTCGCCTCGCGCAGCTCGTCCGCCGCCTCCGCAGGCCGGTCGGCCGCCAGCAGCGCCTGCGCGTACCGCACCCGGCAGCGCGCCCGCTCGTACACCTCGCCGTACGAGAACGCGGCGACCGCCTTCTCCCAGGCCGCCGGATCCGGGCCGGACAGCGCGGTGGTCCACTCCGCCTCGGCGCGGGCCAGCCAGGCCTGGCCCTCGGGGCCCTGCGGACGCCCCTCCTCGTCCCGTGCGGCCGAGGCCCGGGCCTGCTCCACCAGCTCGGTGGCGGTGTCGCTCCAGCGGCGCACCGCCGGTGCGTCCCCGGCACGGCGCAGTTGCGCGATCCGGTCGGCGACCGCCGCGAGGCAGAGCGCGGCGAGCCGCACGGCGACGTCGGGCCGTCGCCCCGAGTCGTCGCTCAGCGCGCCGAGCGCCGCCCGCATCCCCTCCACTGCCGCCTCCGCGTCGCCGCGCAGCGCGGCGGCGTCGGTGCGGACGATGCCGGCGACCAGCGTGCCCATCCAGGTGAACGGGCCCTCCAGCAGCGCCTCGGCCCGCTCGGCCGCCCCGAGGTCGCCCCGCGCCACCGCCACATACAGCGCGGGGCCCGCCACGAAGGCGCCCGTGGCGGGCAGAGCGGCCGCGGCCTCGGCCGCCGCGCGCAGACAGTCGTCCCACCGGCCGAGCGTGTACAGCGCGAGCAGCTGGAGATACCGCATCTCCAGCGGATACGGCGAGGAGAGCAGACCGGTCCGGCGAGCCCGCTCCAGTGCCTCGCCCAGCAAGGGCAGGCACGCCTCCAGTTCGCCGGCCTCCAGCCGGCTGATGGCCTGGTTGAACAGGGCGCGCATCTCCACCGGACCGTGCCCGGCGGACCGCGCCAGCTCCCCGGCCTGCCGCAGCCTCTCCTGGCCTTCCGGGGAACGCCGGCCGCCTCCTTCGAGATTGGCCAGGGAGATCAGCAGATCGGCCCGGGCGTCGGCCATGCCCAGCTCCTCCGCGACGCGCAGGGCACGATGGGCGACGCCCAGGGCCGTCTCGTCCGCGCCGAGGTGACGGGCCGCCATCACATGGGTGGCCGCCGCCCACACCCAGGTACGCGACGGCGGCTCGGCGGGGATCAGCGCCAGCGCCTCGCTGCTGTACCGGAAGGCGGCCTGCAGCCGGTCCACCGTGAGCAGATTGCCGGCGAGGGTGTAGCGGATCCGGGCGGCGAGCGCGGAGTCGGCGTCCTGGCCGACCTCGGCGAGCGCGGCCCGGGTCAGCGACACCGCCCGATGGCCGTCCCCGGCCTGCGCGGCCGCGGCGGAGGCGCGCAGGGTCAGGGTGATGGGGGCGATCCCGTCGGCGGACGGCCGCGCCTCGGGCGGCACCGACGACCACAGGTCGAGCGATGTCTCCAGATGCCGCAGCTCCTCGGCCGGCGCACCCAGCCGCCGGGCGTGGTCGGCCGCCTCCAGACAGGCCGTGAGCGCCCCGGCCAGGTCATGGCTCTCCCGGGCGTGATGGGCGCGCTCGGCGGCGGTCTCCGGGGCGGGGCCGCGGGCGGCGAGCAGGCGGGCGTAGGCGCCGTGCAACCGGGACCGCTCGCCGGGCAGCAGGTCGGCGTAGACCGCCTCGCGCGTCAGGGCGTGCCGGAAGGCGTAGGTGTCGCCGTCGCCGGGGACGAGCAACTGCCGTCCGACGGCCTCGCGCAGTGCCGCCTCCAGTGCGTCCTCGGGGAGCCCGGCCGCCTCCAGCAGCACCTCGTGCTCCACCCGGCGCCCGGCCACGGCGGCGGTCCGCAGCACCTGCTGCGCGGTCTCGGGCAGCTGCTCGACACGGATGAGCAGCAGGTCCGCGAGCCCGCTGGGCACACCGCCGGCGTCCGCGCCGGCCGCCGCGAACAGCTCCTGCGCATAGAACGCGTTGCCCTCCGCGCGGGCCACGATGCCCCGTACGACGGCCTCGGGCAGCGGCCGGGCCGTGTGGTCGTCCAGCGCCCGCACCAGCCGCGCCACCTCCGGATCCGGCAGCGGCCGCAGTTCCAGTCGCTCCACGGCGGGCAGCCGGACCAGTTCGGCGAGCAGTGGGCGCAGGGGGTGGCGGCGGTGCAGATCGTCCGACCGGTACGAGGCAAGGAGCGCGAGCCGCCGGTCGGGGGCCCCGCCGCCCGGCCGGTGCAGCACGCCTCGGCTGAGCAGGAAGCGCAGCAGGTCCCGGGAGGACTGGTCGGCCCAGTGCAGGTCCTCCAGGACCAGCAGGAGCGGTGCCACGGCGGCCAGTTCGGCCAGCAGACCGGCGACGTCCTCGAACAGCCGCAGCCGCTCGTCCGGGCCGCGCGCCGGATCCGTGCCCGCACCCAGCAGCCGGTCCGCCGCCGGATGCGTGGCCAGCACGGACGCGAAACGTTCGTCGGCGGCGAGCACGCCGAGGATCTCCGTGAACGGCAGATACGGCAGGCCGACGTCCCCGAGGTCCACGCAGTGCCCCGTGACCACGGTCGTCCCCGCGCGCACCGCCCGCACCGCGATCTCGTCCAGCAGCCGCGTCTTGCCGACCCCCGCGTCCCCGCCGACCAGCACCGCCCGCGCCACCCCACCCCGGGCATGCTCCAGCACACCCATGAGCCGGGCTGTTTCCTCGTCCCGCCCGATCAACGGCGGCGCACTGAAGACGATCTGCGACACGCCCCCATCCTGACACGCTGCAGAACCCCCCGGGTCAGGAGGTGTTCCAGCAGGCGTTCAACCCCGCAACGTCTCCGCCCAGTTCTTAGGCACCCGCCCGGCCGGGCCGGGTACCGGCTGGTCCTCCGGATGGCTGGCCGGCGGCGCGAGGTCGGGACCCGAGGCGTACAGGTCATCCGTCGCGTAGTTCCAGAACCACTCCTCGCCCGGCTCGAAACTCCGGATCACCGGATGCCCAGTGGAGTGGTAGTGCGCGGTGGCGTGCTTCGCGGGGGAGTCGTCGCAGCAGCCGATGTGTCCGCACTGCGCGCACCGGCGCAGATGGAACCACCAGCCGCCGGCCTCCTCGCACTCCGCACAGCCGGTGCCGCTGGGCGGCACGCTCGCGTCGAACCCCTCGGTGAACCTCATACGGCCTCCTCCGCCTGCCCGATGGACGTGTCCGGCATCTCGGCGGTCAGCGGGAGCAGCACCTGGAAACGGGTGTCGCCGGGCACCGACTCCACACGCAGGGTGCCGTGGTGCTTGTTGACGACGATCCGCCAGGAGATGTCCAGGCCGAGCCCGGTGCCCTCGCCGACCGGTTTCGTGGTGAAGAACGGGTCGAAGATCCGGTCCTTGACCTCGGGCGGCACGCCGGGCCCGGTGTCCTTGAACTCCACCAGCAGCCGCTCGTGGTCGAGTCCGGTGCGCACGGCCAGCGTGCCGGTGCCGCCCGCGCTGTTGATGGCGGAGACCGCGTTGTCGATCAGGTTCGTCCACACCTGGTTCAGCTCCGCCGGATAGGCGGGCACCGGCGGGAGCGTGCGGTCGTACTCCTTCACGACCTCGATACCGGCGCCGATCTTGCCGGACAGCATCAGCAGCGTGCTGTCGAGGAGTTCGTGCACGTCCACCACCCGGTAGGGCGCCCGGTCCAGCTGCGAGTACTGCTTGGCCGCGTCGACGAGATGCGAGATACGGGTGGTGGAGTCCTCGATCTCGTTCATCAACAGCTCGGTCTCGATGGTGTAGTTGAGCCAGCCGATCGCACCGGCCAGGATCTCCTCGTCCACGGCCGTCGCGACCTGCTCCAGCCAGTCGACGTCGAGCCCGGCCTGCACGAAGGCCGGCGCCAGCTGCCAGGCGTGGCCGATGTCGTGGTCCTCCAGCCAGTCGGTGAGCAGGTCCTCCCGGTCGGCGGTCTCCAGCGGGCTGAGCGCCGGGGCCTTGGCGACCCGTTCGGCGGTGCGCTCCTGGATCTCGATCAGGCTCGCCAACTGGTCGCGGGAGAAGGGGCCTTCGGCGATCACGGCCAGCTTGTGCCGCATCTTCGCGACCCGCTCGCGGAGCGTGGCCGTGGCCCGTACGGCCGCCGCCGCGGGGTTGTTCAGCTCGTGCGTGAGCCCCGCCGACAGCGAGCCGAGCGCCAGCAGCCGCTCCCGCTGCCCGATCGTCGCCTGGGCGTTCTTCGCCCCGAAGAACAGGCCCTCCAGCAGATGCACGGCCATCGGGAACCACTCGGTCATGACGTCCGCGAAGATGTCCGCCGGCAGCACGAAGAACCGCGTCGGCTCCGTCACCCGCATCGAGTTGTTGTAGACCTGCCGCACCCGGTCGCCGAGGTAGGCCTGCATCGCGCCCGCGTACACCCCGCCCTGCGCGGTGCGGGTGACCTCCACGTCGTCACCGGCGACCCGGCGGGAGAGCACGACCGTGCCCTCGATCATCACGAAGAAGCAGGTGGCGGGGTCGCCCTCGGTGTACACCGGGCCGGGCTGGAACAGCTCGACCCGGCCTTCGCTGCACAACCGCCCGAGCTGCTCGGGGCTCAGCTTCTCGAAGAGGAACAGCGAGCCGATCTCCTTGGGGCTGCACGGCATGATCTGACCGCTCATGACTGCTCCAGATACCGGTGGACGAGCATCACGGCCATGGCTCCCTCGCCGACGGCGGACGCGACGCGCTTGGCGGAATCGGCGCGCGCGTCACCCGCCACGAACACGCCGGGAACGCTGGTCTCCAGGTGGTACGGCGGCCGGTCCAGCTCCCAGCCGGCCGGCAGCCGCCCGTCGACGGTCAGATCGGGCCCGGCGAGGATGAACCCGCGCTCGTCGCGCAGCACCGCCTCGCCCAGCCAGTCGGTCAGCGGGGCGGCACCGATGAACACGAACATCCAGTGCGCGTCGACCTGTTCGCAGTCCCCGGTCACCGTGTGACGCAGCGTCAGCTGCTCCAGGTGGTCCGCGCCGTGCGCCGCGTCGACGACCGTGTGCGGGCGCACCGAGATGTTGGGCGCCTCGTTGATCTGCTGGATCAGGTAGTACGACATCGAGGCCGACAGGTCGGGGCCGCGCACCAGCAGCGTCACCGACTTCGCGCCCCTGGACAGGTACATCGCGGCCTGGCCCGCCGAGTTGGCGCCGCCGACGATGTAGATGTCCTGCCCCTGGCAGCCCGCCGCCTCCGTCAGCGCCGAGCCGTAGAACACCCCGCGGCCGGTCATGTCGGTGCAGCCGGAGGCCTCCAGCTGCCGGTACTGCACGCCGGTCGCGAGGATCACGCTGTGCGCGGCGATCGCCGAGCCGTCCGCGAACCGTACGACCCGGGCGGCGCCGTTGACCTCCAGTCCCGTCACCTCGCGGGCGGTCAGGATCTCCGCGCCGAACTTGGCGGCCTGCCGGCGCGCCCGGTCGGTGAGCTGGGCGCCGGAGACCCCGTCGGGGAAGCCCAGATAGTTCTCGATCCGGGAACTCTGCCCGGCCTGGCCGCCGGTCGCCGACCGCTCGACGAGCACGGTCCGCAGGCCTTCCGAGGCCCCGTACACGGCCGCGCCGAGCCCCGCCGGCCCGCCGCCGATCACGATGAGGTCGTAGAAGTCGGCCGTCGGCGTCGTCGCCAGGCCCACCCGCGCCGCCAGCTCGGGCGCCTCCGGCTCCACCAGCGTGCCGCCGTCCGGGGTGATCACCAGCGGCAGCCGCTGCCCGTCCTGCCCGGCCGCCGCCAGCAGCCGCTGCCCCTCCGGCTCCTCCACCGAGTACCAGCGGTACGGCACCTGGTTGCGGGCCAGGAACTCGCGCACGTCCGACGACCGTGCCGACCAGCGGTGCCCGACGACCTTCGTGCTGGGCACGGGCCGGTAGGCGCTCGTGCGCCAGGCCTGCAGCAGATCGTCCAGGACCGGGTAGAGCTTCTCCTCCGGCGGGTCCCAGGGCTTGAGCAGATAGTGGTCCAGGTCGACCACGTTGATCGCGTCGATCGCCGCGTTGGTGTCCGCGTACGCGGTGAGCAGCACCCGCCGCGCCCCCGGATAGACGTCCAGTGCCTGTTCCAGGAACTCGATGCCGTTCATCTGCGGCATGCGGTAGTCCGCCAGGATCACCGCCACCAGGTCACCGCGCAGCTTCAGCTCGCGCAGCGCCTGCAGCGCGGACTCCCCGGACTCCGCGCGCACGATCCGGTACGACTCGCCGTAGCGCCGCCGCAGATCGCGGGCGACGGCACGGGAGACCCCCGGGTCGTCGTCCACGGTCAGGATGACGGTCCGCGCCGTCTCGGCGGCCTGTGCCATACGTCTCCCACCCCGAGCGTCCGGTTCCACGGGGCGGTGTCGTGGGGACCACCGCACCGGTTCGCAGCCATCGTATGTTCGATCGCCCGGGTTCGCTCCGGACGGAGCGGGCACCGTGATCAGGAACGGCGCTCCCCGGGGAGCCGGGCCACCGCGTCGGCCTCCGTGACACCGGCCAGTGTCCGCAGCGCGCCCAGGAAGCGCTCGGCGTCCGCGTCGGAGAGGGCTGCGGGTCGGCTACGACGAGATCCTGCGCGTGTGGGAGGAGGCCGACGGCCTTGCGGACATCGCGGACGCCTGGCTGTGGGACCACCTGATGCCGGTCGCCGGGCCGAAGGACGGCACGGTGCTGGAGGGCTGGACCCTGCTCGCCGCGCTGGCGGCACGCACCCGGCGGCTGCGGGTGGGCCTGCTGGTGACGAGCAACCGGATCCGTCCCCCCGCCGTCGTCGGCAAGATCGCCACCACGGTGGACGTCATCTCGGGCGGCCGGCTGATCACGGGCCTCGGCGTGGGCGGCACCCATCAGCCGCCGGGCGCCGGGGGCGTCGCCGGTGAGGACCCCGCCGTCGCCGAGTACGTCGCCTACGGCATCACCCTGGTCCCGCTCCTGCTGATCGGCGGCTGGGGCACCCGCACCCTGCGCCTGGTCGCCGAGCACGCCGACATCTGGAACATCCCCGTCCCGCCCCACACCTCCGTGGAACCCTCATCGAACGCGCCCGCGGCTGATCGCGGCCGGCTTCACGCACATCGTGCTCAGCCTGCGCGCCCCCTACCCCCTGGGGATCGTCCGACGCCTCGTGGACGAGATCGTCGCGCCCGTCCGCGCCGGTGTCCGATAGTGGGCAGCACCGGGCAAGGACGGACGACGACGAGGAGGCCCGCGATGACACGCCCGATCACGGCAGGGGTGGACGGCTCGCAGGAGAGCCTGGCAGCGCTGGACTGGGCCGGGCGGGAGGCCGTACGGCGCGGGCTGCCGCTGCGCGTGCTGCACGCCTGGCGCTACACCGAGTCGCTCGCCACCGCCGACCGGGACACCCAGCACGGATGGGTGTCGAAGGGCGTGACGGAGGCCGTGCGCGCGGTCTCCGAGCGGCATCCGGGGCTGGAGGTGAGCGTCGACGTGGTCGAGGGCGAGCCCGTGCATGCCCTGGCCCGCGCCGCGGCGCAGGCCGAGCTGCTGGTGCTGGGCTCGCGCGGACACGGCCCCGTCCTCGGGTTCCTGCTGGGTTCGGTAGGGCAGCAGGTGATCGCCGAGGCGACCCGTCCGGTGGTCCTGGTGCGCGCCGGGGACCGGCCTGCCGCGGAGGCCGCCGGGCGGGACGTCGTCGTCGGCCAGCACGGCGACCCGGAGGACAGTGCGGCCACCCTGCGGTTCGCCTTCGAGACCGCGGCGGCCCGCGGCGCCACCGTCCGGGCCGTACGGGCGTGGACGCTGCCGCCCGTCTTCGCCTACAGCCCCGGCTCGCTCAGGCTGCTGGACGACGCGGGCGGTCTGGAGCCGTTCGAGAAGCAGGCGCTGGCCGACGCGCTGCGGCCGTGGCGGGAGCGGTTTCCCGAGGTGCCGGTGGCCGAGCAGGTCGAGATGGGCAGCGCGGGCCAGGTGCTGCTGTCGGTGGCCGGCCGGGCCCAGCTGATGGTCGTCGGCCGCCGGGCGCACCGCAGTGCCGTGGGCGCCCGGATCGGCTCGGTCACGCACGGGATGCTGCACCACGCCGGCTGCCCGGTCGCGGTGGTCCCGCACGCGTGAGTCACTCGGTGTCGGTCGGCTCCAAGGCGGCCCGCGCCTGGGGCAGGACGTTGTCGATGTAGTCCTGGACGGCCGTGTCGAGGCCGATGTCGTGCTGGGCGTGCTCGGACAGGTACCAGCGGTGTTCGAGGAGCTGGTGGTAGATCTCGGCCGGGTCCACCGAGCCGCGCAGCTTCGGCGGAACCGCGCGCACCGTGGGCCGGAACACGTCCCGCACCCATCTGTGGGCCAGCACCTCCGGGCGGGCGGCGAGGGGATCGCCGGGCGCGTAGTCGTCCTGCGTGGCCATCCAGCTCTCCAGGTCGCCGAGCAGCCGCCGCGCCTGGTTCTCCTCGGTGTCCAGGCCGGTCAGCCGCAGCAACTGGCGCTGGTGGTGGCCGGCGTCGACGACCTTCGGCACGAAGGTGACGGTGTCGCCGCCCGAGGAGTGCTCGATCTGCATCTCGGCGACGTCGAAGCCGAGTTCGTTCAGGCGGCGGATCCGGCGTTCGATGTAGTGGTACTTGCCCGCCGGATACACCGAGGTGCGGGTCAGCTCCTGCCACAGCCCCTGGTACCGGGTGCAGATCTCGTGCCCGAACTCCACCGGGTCCACGGACGGGTGCAGCGCACCGGACGCCTCCAGGTCGAGCAGTTCGCCGCTGATGTTCACCCGGGCCAGATCAAGGTCGTACTCCCGCTGCCCCGGGCTCAGCCGGGGGTGCAGCTCCCCGGTCTCGGCGTCGACCAGATAGGCGGCGTAGGCGCCCGCGTCACGCCGGAAGAGGGTGTTGGACAGCGAGCAGTCGCCCCAGGCGAACCCGGCCAGGTGCAGCCGGACCAGCAGCACGGCGAGGGCGTCCATCAGCCGGTGCATGGTCGCCGGGCGCATGGTCGTCTCGAACATCGAGCGGTACGGCATCGAGCCCCGCAGATGCCGGGTGATCAGCACCGGCTCCAGCGGGGCGTCCGAGCTGTCGGTGCGCCCGGTGACCACCGCGAGCGGGTCGACGGCGGGGATGCCGAGCCGGTCGAGGTCGCGCAGCAGCCCGTACTCGCGCAGCGCGGGCCGCTCGGCCAGCTCCTTGACGGCGATCACCTCGTCACCGGCGTGCGCGTACCGCACGACGTGCCGCGAGATGCCCCTCGGGAGCGGCACGAGGTACTCCTCGGGCCACTTCTCCAGGGGCACGTCCCAGGGCAGGGCGAGCAGGAGCGCGGGATGCTCCGGGTTCGTGGCGCTGATCTGCAAGGCCATGGCACGAACCCTAAGGCTCCCTGCGGGTGTTCTAGGAGGCCCGGTCCCGGGCCTGCTCGGCCGCCGCACGCACCGAACCCCGGTGGACCGGCCCGTGACCGGGCAGCAGGGTGTCGGCGTCGAGCGCGCCGATCAGCTCCAGCGAGTCCACGACCCGGGCGCGCTCGTGGTGGAAGAAGTCGAGCAGTATCTGCGGGCCCTTGATCCGCGAGGTCGCGTGCCCGCTGACCAGCGCGTCGCCGGAGATCACGATGCCCGCCCCGGGGAGGTGATAGACGCAGTGGCCGTCGGTGTGGCCCGGGGTGTGCACGGGCACGGGGCGGCCGGGCAGGTCCAGCGGTCCCTCGGCCGGGAACGGCTCGGGCGCGGTGACGGGGTTGTGGTCGGTCCCGCCCACCCGGATCACATGCGCCGCCCAGGGCAGCACGCCCGGCCGCCAGGCGTTGCGCACCACGTCGCCGATGGTCGCCTGCTGCAGGAACTCCCGCCGCGCGTGCGGCACTTCGGCCGGGTGCAGATACACGGGGGTGCCGTGGGTCGCGCGCAGGTACTCGGCCGAGCCCAGATGGTCGTTGTGCGCGTGGGTGATCAGCACGGCGGCGACCGCCTCCGGTGAACTGCCGACTTCCGCCAGGGACGCGAGGACTCCCTGACGGTCGCCCGGATAGCCGGTGTCCACCAGGGTGACGGAGTCCCCGTCCTTCAGGATCACCCAGTTGACGTGGTTGCCGTGCACCAGAAAGGTGCCGTCGGCGACTTGGTGTACCTCTGCCCGCATGATCTCCCCGAGCCCTGTGCGGCTGACCGTCGGGGACAGCCAACCAGATGTGCCGGTGCCGCGCACCGGTGGGTCGCGTCAGTGCACGCCGTGCGGCCGGAACTGGATGCTGATGCGCGGCCCCGCGGCCCGGGCCGTCTTCGGCACGCAGTGCTCCCAGGTCCGCTGGCAGGAGCCGCCCATCACCATCAGATCGCCGTGTCCGAGCGGCCGCCGCACCGTCGTACCGCCTGCGCCCGCCGGACGCAGCAGCAGGTCCCGGGGCGCGCCGACGGACAGGATCGCGACCATCGTGTCCTCCCTGGCGCCCCGCCCGATCCGGTCCCCGTGCCAGGCCACGCTGTCCCGGCCGTCGCGATAGAAGCACAGCCCGGCGGTGGTGAACGGTTCGCCCAGTTCGTCGGCGTAGTGCCGGGTCAGGGCCGCACGGGCGTCGTCCAGCACCGGATGGGGGAGCGGGTCGTGTGCCGCGTAGAAGGCCAGCAGGCGCGGTACGGCCACCACGTTGTCGTACATCGTGCGGCGCTCCGCACGCCATGGCACGTCCGCCGCCAGCCTCTCGAACAGGGCGTCGGCCCCGCTCAGCCAGCCCGGCAGGACATCGATCCAGGCCCCGGCGCCCAGCTCGGTCCGGCGCAGCCCGTCGAGGGAGCCGAGCTGCAGCTCGTCGGTCTGGTCGAAGAGGGAGCCCTGAAGGTGCGTGGACATGGGTCCAGCCTACTCCTTAATCGAAAATACGTTCCCATGACGGGGGTCTTTTGATACATAGATGTATCGGATACATTTTCGTATCGAACGGAGGTGGCGGCGATGACGGCGCAGGACGCGGTGCGGCGGGTCACCAGGCGGCGGGCCCAAACACGGGCCAACCTGCTCGACGCCGCCTTCGCGGTGTTCGCCGCCAAGGGGTTCGGCCGTGTCTCCATCGAGGAGGTCTGCGAGGCCGCCGGCTACAGCAGGGGCGCCTTCTACTCGAACTTCGCCACGCTGGACGAGCTGTTCTTCGCGCTCTACCAGGACCGCGCCGACCTCATCGCCGCTCAGGTGGCCGACGCCCTCGCCCAGGAGGGGGGACCGGACCTCGACGTACCCGCCTCCGTGGACCGAGTCGCCGAAGTCCTGCTGCTCGATGTGGACTGGCTGCTGGTCAAGACCGACTTCCTGGTGCACGCGGCCCGCGAACCGGAGGTCGCCCGGGCCCTCCTCGACCACCGCGCCCGGCTTCGGGAGGCGATCGCCGACCGGCTGTCGAGGGCCCGTGGACACACCGCACTGCCGGCCCTGCTCGGCGATGTCGACGGCGCCGCACACGCGGTGGTCGCGGCCTACGACGGCGTCACCACCCAGCTGCTGCTGGACAAGGACGTCGACGCCGCCCGTACCTGGCTCAAGCAACTGCTCACCGCCCTGCTGACGGACGGCAGCGGCACGCCCGTATGAGTCGTAGAGGGAAGGACACAGTCACGATGGACGCGGACGTCATCGTCGTCGGAGCGGGCCTCGCCGGCCTGGTCGCGGCGCACGAAGCCACCAGCCGGGGGCGCCGGGTCGCCCTGGTCGACCAGGAGAACGCCGCCAACCTCGGCGGACAGGCGTTCTGGTCCTTCGGCGGGCTCTTCCTCGTCGACTCCCCCGAGCAGCGCCGCCTCGGCATCAAGGACTCCTTCGACCTCGCCTGGAACGACTGGCGGGGCAGCGCGCGATTCGACCGGCTCGACGACGAGGACTCCTGGGCGGTGCGCTGGGCCCGCGCCTACGTCGAGTTCGCGGCCGGCGAGAAGCGGTCCTGGCTGCGCGACCACCGCATCGAGCTGCTGCCGACCGTCGGCTGGGCCGAGCGCGGCGACCTCAGAGCCGGCGGGCATGGCAACTCCGTACCCCGCTTCCACATCGCCTGGGGCACCGGCACCGGTGTGGTCGAGCCGTTCGTGCGGTACGCCCGGCAGGCCGCCCGCGACGGGCTGCTCACCTTCTACCACCGCCATCAGGTCGACGAGCTGGTCATCGAGGACGGCGCGGCGCGCGGAGTGCGCGGCACCGTGCTGGCCGAGGACCGCTCCCCGCGCGGTGTCGCCTCCAGCCGCGACCGCGTCGGCGACTTCGAACTCACCGCCCAGGCGGTCGTCGTCACCACCGGCGGCATCGGCGCCAACCACGACATCGTCCGCCGCTACTGGCCCGAACGGCTCGGCACACCCCCGGCCGAGATGGTCACCGGCGTCCCGGCCTACGTCGACGGCCGGATGCTCGACATCAGCGCCGAGGCAGGCGTCCGCCTGGTCAACCGGGACCGCATGTGGCACTACACCGAGGGCCTGCGGAACTGGGACCCGATCTGGCCCGGCCACGGCATCCGCATCCTGCCCGGCCCGTCCTCGATCTGGCTGGACGCCCTCGGCCGCCGGCTGCCCGACCCCTGCCTGCCGGGGTACGACACCCTGGGCACCCTCGCACACCTGCGCACCACCGAGGACATCGCCGGATACGACCACTCCTGGTTCATCCTCACCCGGAAGATCATCGAGAAGGAGTTCGCGCTCTCCGGCTCGGAGCAGAACCCCGACATCACCGCCAAGGACCGCAAGGCCGTACTGCGTGACCGGCTGCTCGGCAAGGGAGCGCCCGCACCGGTGCAGGCCTTCGTCGACAAGGGCGTGGACTTCGTGACCGCGGGCAACCTGGAGCAGCTGGTCGGCAAGATGAACGCGCTGACCGACAAGCCGCTGCTGGACGCGGCCGAGGTGCGCCGCCAGATCGAGGCCCGCGACCTGCAGATCGCCAACCCCTACAGCAAGGACTCCCAGGTCCAGGGCATCCACAACGCCCGCCGCTACATCGGCGACCGGCTCGGCCGGGTCGCCGCCCCGCACCGCATCCTCGACCCGGCCGCGGGCCCGGTCATCGGCGTCCGGCTGCGGGTGCTGACCCGCAAGACCCTCGGCGGCATCCAGACCGACCTGGACTCCCGCGCCCTGGCCGCCGACGGCACGCCGATCGACGGGCTGTACGCGGCGGGCGAGGTGGCCGGCTTCGGCGGCGGCGGTGTGCACGGCTACAACGCGCTGGAGGGCACCTTCCTCGGCGGCTGCCTGTTCTCGGGGCGGGCCGCGGGCCGGCACGCGGCCCGGCACACGGGCTGACGGTCAGCCCGTCAGCAGCTCCAGCAGCACCTGTGCGTGGCTCTGCTCCGGCGTCTTCGACGAGGTCAGCAGGGTCACGCGCTTCTTGCGGGCCGTCCGGCGCAGGCCGTCGAGCAGTTCGGCGGCCTCGGGGGCGTCCAGCTCCGCCTCGTAACGCCGCCGGAACTCCTCGTACGAGCCGCCGCCGTGATACCACTTGCGCAGCTCGCCGGAGGGCGTGAGCCCCTTGAGCCACTCGTCGATGTGCGCCTCCTCCTTGGCGACGCCGCGCGGCCACAGCCGGTCGACCAGCACACGCAGGCCGTCGTCGGACTCGGGCGGTTCGTAGATCCGGCGCACACGCACACTCACGGTCGTCACTCCAGCTCGGGACGGCGGACGGTGCCGCGAGCGTACTGCGCCGGCCCTGGCCCGAACGGGGGCGACGCGACGAGACTTGACCTGATCGAGCGTGAACCCGGCGCACCGGCGCGCCTAGTCTGTCGGCCAGCCGATCATCAGTCACCCTCCGAGGAGCGCCCGTGACGCCGTCCCGCAGACAGCCCGCCCGGAGCCGGATAACCGTGCTGCGCCACAAGGCGGTCCTCGCCACCGTCCCCGTCGCGGTGGCGGCACTCATCGGCGCCGCCGGACCCACGGCGACGGGTGCGACCGGTACGGAGGGTGCGGCAGGCGCGGCGGGCGCGGGCGACCCCTACTTCCCGCTCAGCGGCAACGGCGGCTACCACGTCCGGCACTATGACCTGACGCTCGGCTACGACACCTCCTCCCGGCACCTCGACGGCAGGGCCGCCCTCACCGCCCGCGCCACCCAGAACCTCAGCCGCTTCGACCTCGACCTGACGGGCCTGAAGGTCACCGGCGTCACCGTCGACCGCGCCCCGGCCGCCTTCCGCCGCAAGGGCCAGGAACTCGTCGTCACCCCGCGCCACACCCTGCGCGCCGGCCGGGACTTCAGCGTCACCGTCACCTACAGCGGCACCCCGAAGCCGGTCACCGACCCCGACGGCAGCGCGGACGGCTGGATCCCCACCGACGACGGCGCGTTCGTCGCGGGCGAGCCGCAGGGCGCGATGACCTGGTTCCCGGCGAACGCCCACCCCAAGGACAAGTCGTCGTACGACATCACGATCACCGTCCCCCAGGGGCGCACGGCGGTCGCGGGCGGCGTCCTGCTCGGACAGCACACCGCACACGGTCACACGGCCTTCCACTGGCGCGAGACCCAGCCCATGGCCGCCTACCTGGCCACCGCCACCGTGGGAAAGTTCCAGATCGAGCAGTACACCACCCGCGACGGCATCCGCGTGTACAACGCCGTCGACCCACGCGAGGCGCCCGCGGCCGCGCCCGTGCTGAAGGAACTGCCGTCCGTCCTGGAGTGGGAGAGCAGGCTGTTCGGGCCGTACCCGTTCCGCTCCGCCGGGTCGATCGTCGACCACGCCCCGGACATCGGCTACGCCCTGGAGACCCAGACCCGGCCGCTGTACGACTCCGCGCCCGACATCAGCACCCTCGTCCACGAGAACGCCCACCAGTGGTTCGGCGACTCCGTCACGCTGACCGCCTGGAAGGACATCTGGCTCAACGAGGGCTTCGCCACCTACGCCGAGTGGCTGTACGCCGAGCAGCACGGCGGCGACAGCGCCCAGAAGACCTTCGCCGCCCTCTACGCCCGCCCGGCGAGCGACCCGCTGTGGGCCTACCCGCCCGGCGATCCGGGCAGCGGCGGGAACATCTTCGGCCCGCCCGTCTACGCCCGCGGCGCCATGACCCTGCACGAGCTGCGCAAGGCCGTCGGCGACCGGGACTTCTTCCGTGTCCTGCGCGCCTGGGCGACCGGAAACCGCGGCGGCCACGGTACGACGGCACAGTTCGAGCGGCTGGCCGAGCGGATCTCGGGGAAGCGGCTGGACGGGCTGTTCCGCACCTGGCTGTTCACGAAGGGCAAGCCGAACAGCGCCTGAACCCTGACCGGTTCCCAACAAGTGTCGGCCAGGGTCGACACACCGTGATCCCTCGCAGAACCGCGCTCCCGCTCCTCGCCTCCCTGCTGCTGCTCACCGCCTACGGCGCGCGGAGCCGAGGCGGTCGAGGCCGAGCAGGCACTACAGGGCATACCCAGCCTCGGCCCCGCCCGGTCGGCGGCGATCCCCGAGCGCTGCGGGCAGGCCGTCGTCGTCACCGGGCGCGGGGAGAACTCCCGGGTCTGCACGGTCGTCCGGTACGAACGCATCGCCATCGGCCGGCAGCCAGGCGCCGCTTGGCCCGCACTGCCCCAGTCTCGGCTCCGCTCGACCGGGACCCCATGACGCTGCACGGCTGGAGCGCCCACCACATGCTGGGTGACCTGCGCTCCCCGCACGCCGGTACCCTGCGGCTCACCGCGAGCCGCTGCGCGCCGCCGACCTGCTCGACCAGGTCGCCGCCGACGCCGCCTCGGTCGCTCTGCGCACCGAGACCGACGATCCGGCCTGGCTGGACGCGACCCGGTACGGATGCGGCAGGCCCTCGGGAACCTGGTCTCCAACGCGCTGCGGCACACCCCGGCCGACGGCACGGTCACGCTCGCCTTCCGCCGGGACGGCGCGGACGTCGTCCTGGCCGGGACCGACACCGGCACGGGGATCGCGTCGGAGGATCTGCCGTATGTCTTCGACCGGTTCTGGCGTGCCGAGAAGTCATGCAGCCGCCGCACCGGCGGCAGCGGGCCTGGGCCTGCCGATCGTGCGTCACCTGGTCGCCGCCCATGGCGGCAGGGCCGGCGCCGCGAGCGAGTCCGGCGCGGGCGCGGTCTTCAGGCTGCGGCTGCCCGCCGCGGAGCCGCCCGGCGACGCACCCTGACGGCCCGCGGGTGGGGGGTCGGGTCAGAGGGAGTGCGGCCGGAAGCGGGCGCGGCGGTGCAGCGCGCGGCGCTCCAGCTCGGTCGTACCGGCCCAGATGCCCATGCTCTGGCCCGTCCCCAACGCCCAGTCCAGGCACGGCTCCCGGACCGGGCAGTGCGCGCACACCGCCTTGGCCTGCTCGGTCTGCACCTGGGCGGGCCCGGTGGTTCCGACGGGGAAGAAGAGGTCGGGATCTTCGTCACGGCAGGCGGCGTGGTCGCGCCAGTGGTCCATCGAAGTCTCCTGGATCGGATGGAGTGGATCGGATGGAGCGGATCGGGTCGAAGTCGTCCGTGCCTGTCCTCTGCGTGGTCCGGGTTCGGGTGACCAGGGCGGCGCGGTGTGAAACGGCGCGTGCGGCAGGGGGACCGCGCGAGGGCCGCGATCCGGCCACCGGCGCGCGTACGGCGCGCAGGCGAGCCGTATACGCTCAACAGGCCGGGAAACGGGGCGAGATGGGCCATCGGGCCGCGGGCACCCGTGCCCGACCGGGCACCGGTGACGCGGAGCCGGAGAGGGAGGACCAGGCGGGACCGCCGTCCGCCGCGCCACTGCCCGGCCACCGTACTGCGCAGGTCCCCTCTGGTGGGGCGAAACGGATAAACCGTGACGGGGCCGTCAGCGGCGCAGCGCCTCGGCCGCCGTCGCCGTCACCGCCTCGGCCAGTGCCGCGAGCGCGGGGGAGTCGAGCTTCCACTGCTGCCAGTACAGCCTGACGTCCATCCACGCGTCGGGGGCGAGGCGCGCCAGCCGGCCCTGGGCGAGCAGCGGGTCCGCCTGGGCCTCCGGCACCATGCCCCAGCCGAGTCCCGCGGCGACCACGTCCAGGAAACCCTCCGAGGTGGGCACCTGGTGCCTGAGCGGGCCGGCCGAGCCACGCCCCAGCCGGCGCACGAAGGCGTCCTGGAAGTCGTCCTTGCGGTCGAAGGACACGACGGGGGCCAGGGGCAGTGCCTCCGGCAGTGGCCGCCCGCTCAGGTGGGTCTCGGTGAACTCCGGTGTGGCGACCGGCAGATAGCGCATCCGGCCGAGCGGCCGTGCGGTGCAGCCCGGCACCGGATCGGCGGCGGAGGTCACGGCCGCCATCACCAGGCCCTCGCGCAGCAGGGCCGCCGTGTGGTCCTCGTCCTCGCGGTGCAGTTCGTAGCAGAGTCCCGCCACCCGGGTCAGCGCCGGCAGGAACCAGGTCGCCAGGGAGTCCGCGTTCACCGCCACCGACACCCGCGTCGCCTCCCCGGCCCCGCTCAGCCCCAGCTCGCCCCGGGCGTCCCGCTCCAGCCGCGCGAGCTGCCGGGCGTAGCGCACGAGCACCGCGCCGGACTCCGTGGCCCGTACCGGTTTGGTGCGCTGCAGCAGCACCCGGCCGGTGCGCTGTTCGAGTGCCTTGACCCGCTGGCTGACCGCCGACGGCGTCACATGCAGGGCGGCCGCGGCGGCGTCGAAGGTGCCCTCGTCCACCACGGCGAGCAGCGTCCGTACCTGGTCCAGGGGAAGCTCCGTCATCACAAGCGCTAAGGATACGTAAGAATCTTTAGCTGGACTTGGGCATGCGGTGTTCCTAGCGTCGACGGCATGAACCACGCCCTGACCGCCGCGGCCGCCGGATTCGGCACCGGCCTCTCGCTGATCGTCGCCATCGGCGCCCAGAACGCCTTCGTCCTGCGGCAGGGGGTGCGCCGCGACGCGGTCCTCGCCGTGGTGGGCATCTGCGCCCTGTCCGACGCGGTGCTCATCGCGCTCGGCGTCGGCGGGGTCGGGGCGGTGGTGGTGGCGTGGCCGGGCGCGGTCCGGGCGGTCGGGCTCGTCGGGGGCGTCTTCCTGCTCTGCTACGGCGCCCTCGCCGCCCGCCGGGTGCTCAGACCGGGCGCCGCCGGACTGAGCGCGGCGGGGGAGGCCGCCGGCTCCCGGCGCCGGGCGGTGCTCACCTGTCTGGCGATGACCTGGCTCAATCCGCATGTCTACCTGGACACCGTGTTCCTGCTCGGCTCCCTCGCCGCCGACCAGGGCGCGCTGCGCTGGACCTTCGGACTCGGCGCCGCGCTCGCCAGCCTGTGCTGGTTCGCCGCGCTCGGCTTCGGCGCCCGGCTGCTCGGCCGCTACCTGGCCCGTCCGGCGGCCTGGCGGATGTTGGACGCGCTGGTGGCCGTCACCATGCTGGCGCTGGGGGCCACCCTCATGGCCGGATCCTGAGCACATCTGTTCGCCGAACAGGAGTTGCTGAGATAGTTAGGCTCTCGAAGCGAAAAGATGTAGCGAGCAACCTCTATCGGCAACAGGACACCCGTGGACACGAGCGAGAGCGGTACCACCGAACCCGACGCCGTCACGGACGTGGCGCCCCCGCCCCGGCGCGGCTGGCGCCGCTGGGCCATGGACACCCGTCCGCTGCGCATCCCCGCCTACCGGCGCCTGTGGTCCTCGACCATCGTCACCGCCGTCGGCAGCCAGCTCACCGCCGTCGCCGTGCCGAAGCAGATCTACGACATCACGCACTCCTCGGCCTGGGTCGGCTACGCGAGCCTGGCGGGCCTCGTGCCCATGGTGGCGTTCGCGCTGTGGGGCGGGGCGGTCGCCGACACCGTGGACCGCCGCAAGCTGCTGCTGGTCACCAACTCCGGCATCGCCGTGACCTCGCTGCTGTTCTGGGCGCAGGCCGTCACCGGGCTGGACTCGGTCGTCGTCCTCATGGTCCTGCTGGCGCTGCAGCAGGCGTTCTTCGGTCTCAACTCCCCGGCCCGCAACGCCTCCATCGCCCGGCTGGTCCCCGCCGAGGAACTGCCCGCCGCGGGCGCGCTCGGTTCCACCGTGATGCAGACCGGCCTGGTGGCGGGCCCGCTGCTCGCCGGTGTGCTGATCCCGGTCATCGGGCTGCCCGTCCTGTATCTCATCGACGCCCTGGCGCTGTGCGTGACGGTGTGGGCCGTCTTCCGGCTGCCCGCGCTGCCGCCGCTCGGCGACGGCCCCGCCCGCCGGGCCGGGGTGCGCGAGATAGCCGCCGGGTTCCGGTACATCTCCCGGCACAAGGTGCTGCTGCTGTCCTTCCTCGCCGACATCGTCGCCATGGTCCTCGGCATGCCGCGCGCCCTGTTCCCGCAGCTGGCCGCCCAGACCTACCATTCCTACGGCGAAGGGCTCGCGCTCGGCGTGCTGTTCGCCGGCATCCCGGTCGGCGCGGTGCTCGGCGGCCTGTTCTCCGGGGTGTTCTCGCGGGCCCGCCGGCACGGCTGGATGGTCATCGGCGCGGTCGTCGGCTGGGGCGTGGCCGTCGCCGGCCTCGGGCTGAGCGGCAACCTGTGGGTGGCCCTGGCCTTCCTCGCCGCGGCCGGTGTCGCCGACATGGTCTCGATGGTGTTTCGCGGTGCGATCCTGCTGTCGGCGGCGACCGACGAGATGCGCGGCCGGATGCAGGGCGTGTTCACGGTGGTCGTCGCGGGCGGGCCGCGCCTGGCCGACGTCCTGCACGGCACGGCCGGCTCGGTGTTCGGTCCCCGTGCCGCCGTGGCCGGCGGCGGCGCCCTGGTCGTCGTGGTGATGCTGGCCCTGGCCGCGGCCGTACCGGCACTGCGCCGCTACCGCATCTGAGCTACAGCAGGCCGGTGCGGCGCTGGATCGCGTACTGGTCCATCAGCTTGCCCCGGGTCGTCTCCAGGCGGTGGGCGAGGATCTCGGCCACCGTCCGCACCAGCGAGAGCCCGAGCAGCGGATCCTCCACGCTCAGTGCGAGCACGGAGGGCCCGTCGAACTCGTAGGCCCGTACGTTGCTGAACGCCGCGGCGCCGAAGTCCCACCGGTACGGCGGGAACAGCCAGGACCAGCCGAGCAGGTCACCCGCGCCGAGCGTGGCCACCGTCACCCGCTGCCGGGCGGTGACCTGCTGGTCCAGGTGCACCGCGCCCGACCGGATCACCCAGAACCGGTCGGCGGCGCCGCCCGCCTCGAAGATGCGCGTGTCCTCCGGGAACGAGACCTCCTCGGCCAGTTCCATCAGGCGCTCGCGCTGCGCCTGGGGCAGGGCGGTCAGCAGTTTTATCGCTTTGGTCATGGCGCGGGGCTCCTCGCCGGCAGCGGTTCGGGTGCTTTCCCTCAAGCCCATTTCAGCCGCTGCGGCTGCTCCGGGCACCTCGAAGGAGGCGGATTTCCTCGCCGGATCCCCGGTCCGCCGCCGGTTCCGGGCAGCAAAAAGCCCTGGCTGGACGGGGGAGACCAGCCAGGGCCGTATGCGGTGACGCCATGGGGGAGGAAGGACGGTTCCGGTCACCCCCGGCATCACGTATGTGTGAACGGTAAACCATCTGACGTACGTTTGGGTAACCAAAAGTGGGTCACGTGACCTGTTTCACGCCTTCCGCCTCCGCCGGTACCGTGCCCGGGCTGATGATCTCCTCCAGCACCCGCTCCACCGCCTCGAACGCCCGCGCCCGGACCGCGGCCTCCCACGCGCCGTCCGGATCCGTCGTCTTCATGCTCTGCGCACGCTCCCGCCAGACCAGCTCCTCCTCGGCCGCACGCTCCCGGCCACGCTGGATGCGCCGCAGCAACTCGTCCGCGTCCACCACATTGGTCATACCCCTCGGGTACCCGCGACGCCCCGGGTGATGACACCGGCACCCATGGTGTTTGAGCGCGCCCGAAGGGGTCAGCCGAGAAGGAAGAGAGAGGCGAGTAATCCGGGCATCGCTCAAGGAGGAAGGCATGCGCGTCAGGCACCGGACCAGCTCCTCCGCAGCCCTGCGGGAACCGCCCCACCAGCTACCCACCCGGCCGGCCGACGCGCGCAGAGCGGTGCGGCGCGTGGTGGCCGAGCGATGCCGGGCCCGCGCCGTCCCCTGCCGGGCCGAGGCCATGGAAGACGTCCTGCTGGTCGTCTCGGAGCTGACGACCAACGCCATCCTGCACGGCGGCGGCATCACCGGCTTCGACGTCGACGTCGACTCCGCCGGCGTACGCGTGTCGGTGAGCGACCGCAGCGCCGCGATACCCGTGACCGTCCCGCCCGTCGACGAGCGCGGTCACGCCCGGCCCGGCGGCCGCGGCTGGCCCATCGTGTGCCGGCTGGCACAGGACGTGCGGGTCGCCGAACTGCCCTGCGGCGGCAAGCGCATCACGGCCGTCGTACCGCTGCGCTGAAGCCTCCCGGAAGTTCCCCCGCGGTGTTTGCCCCTCCGCGGCGAGGGGCAGGCGGACCCTCGTGCTTCGGACCGGAGGCGCGCGCCCGGCGGGAGCAGTACGACCGCCGGGGTCCCCTTCCGGCGGACCGGGCGGATCACCCGCGGCCCACCCCGACCTCACCGTTCGGGCAGGCCCCGGAACCCAGTTCCGGCCCCGTGCCCTGAAACCACGTTCAGGAGCGATTCCGCATGCTGACCGACCAGTCGACACGCCGTCCCGGAACGTCCGCCACGACCGCCGACGCCGCACCCGCGCGCCGGACCCATGATGACGCCCCCGACACCGCGGAGCTGTTCGCCCGGCTGGCGAACCTGCACGACGGCCCCGGGCGCGACGCCGTACGCGATGAACTCGTCGCCGCCTGGCTGCCCATGGCGCACCGGATCGCCGGCCGCTTCCGCGACCGGGGCGAGTCCGCCGAGGACCTGCGGCAGGTGGCCGCGCTCGGGCTGGTGAAGGCCGTCGACCGGTTCGACCCGTCCCGCGGGGCCTTCGAGAGCTACGCCGTACCGACCGTCACCGGCGAGATCAAACGGCACTTCCGGGACCGGATGTGGGCCCTCAGGGTGCCGCGCCGCATTCAGGAACTGCGCAACCGGGTGCGCATCGCGCGCCGCGAACTCGCCCAGCACCCGGGCAGCCCCGAACCCACCGTCACCGACATGGCCGCCCACACCGGCCTCACCGAGGAGGAGGTCGCCGCGGGCCTGGAGGCACTGGAGAGCTACAGCACCCTGTCCCTGGACGCCGAACTGTCCACCGGGGACGACGGCTACAGCCTCGCCGACACCCTCGGCGCGGCCGACGCCTCCTACGACGTCGTGGTCGACCGCGAGGCCGCCAAGGAGGGGCTGCGCCGCCTGCCCGAGCGCGAGCGTGCCATCCTCTACATGCGGTTCTTCGAGGACATGACGCAGAGCCGCATCGCCGACCGGCTGGGCATCTCCCAGATGCACGTCTCCCGGCTGATCAGCCGCAGCTGCGCCCGCGTCCGTGACGAGGCGATGGGCCGGCGCGCGGGCGGCGCCGGCCCGGCCTGAGAGCGCGGCCGACGGGCCGTCACTTCCTGGGCCGGTCCGCCCCGCTGGTGATGCCCAGCGGCCGGGCCAGGCCGAAGACCGCCTCGTCCAGGCGCTGCAGATGGCGCAGCACCCGGTCGGTGACCCGGCCGTAGCGCGGGGTGCGCAGGGTGCCCGGCCCCAGCATCGAGGCGATGCTGGAGCCCCGCTCGATCTCCGCCGTGGCGCGCGGGTCGGCGACATGCGCGGCGATCGCCTCGATGTTGTGCACGATCCGCGCGCACGCCCCGCGCAGCCGGGGATCCGCCGCGATCGACGGATGCGTCGGCAGCAGCTCGGCCGTCGCCGCGAGCGAACGCCCGTGGTAGGCGCAGGTCTCCAGCAGCGCCACCACATACCGGGCGGTGTCCCGGCGGGCCCGCAGCGGGGCGATCGGGTGGGTCAACGGCTCGGTGGCCGCGCGCAGGTCGGCCAGCGCCTGGTCCAGATCGCGGGCCTGCTCCACCAGATCGTCGCCCGCCCCGCCACTCAACTGCTCGACGGCGGCCCGCGTGACATCGGCGAGCCGGTTCAGCACCTCGACGAGAAGCTCGTTGGTACGGCGGTCGGTGTGGATCGGCAGCACCAGCGCCGCCGCGATCACCCCGCAGGCCGCGCCGAGCGCCGTCTCCTCCACCCGCAGCACCAGCACCGCCAGGCTGTAGGTGTTCAGCAGCGTGTACAGCAGCCCCAGCATCGCCGTGACGAAGAACGACATCAGCGTGTACGACAGGGGCGCCGAGTAGAACATCGCGAAGATGAACACCAGCACCAGCGCGAACGCCGTCCAGGTGTGGTGCCCGACCAGCCCGGCGAGCCCGATGCCGGCCACCACACCGAGCACCGTGCCCAGCAGCCGCCGGTAGCCCTTGACCAGGATCTCGCCGGTGGAGGCGGTGTTGAGGAAAACGATCCAGCAGGTCAGCACCGCCCAGTACCAGCGCTGACTGGACAGCAGCTCGCCACCCGCGATGGCCAGCGCGGAACCCACGGCCACCTGGACCGCGGCCCGCGTCGTGGGCCGGCTGAGCCCGGTCGGCTCCGGCGCCTCGGTCTCGGCCTCCTCGCCCGCCTCGATCGCGGCGTCCTCCGCGTCCAGCTCCTCGCGCGAGCGGGCCGTCGCCGGGCTGTCGTCCGACTCGTCCTGCGGTCCGTCGAGGGCCAGCCGCAGACCCAGGGCCGCGCGGGCGGCCTCGCCGAGGCCGCGGAAGACGTCCTGCACGGCCGGAGCGGCCGCAGGCAGGTTCTCCTCCTCGCGGTAGCCGAGCAGCCGGTTGCGCACCTGGGCGAGCGCGGTGCCCCGGGCCTCACCGACCGGCCGCAGCATCAGCACCCGCAGCGCCTGCAGGTCCCTATGCAGCGCCGCCGTCGCCTCGTCCCGCACCGGCAGCTCACCGCCGGACGGCAGCGGGGCGCCCGGCAGATGGAGGGTCAGGGTGTTGGTCCGCTCGGCGCTGCGCGCGGTGAGCAGCAGCAGGCCGAGCCGCTCGGAGGCGATCTCGGCGTCGGCGATCCGGCGCTGCAGCAGCCGGGCCGTCGCCTCGTCGGAGGTGCCTTCCTCCAGTTGCCCCTGGATCAGCAACGCCGTCTCGTGCAGCCGCGCGGTGGCGGTGCGCAGATCCTGCAGGACCTTCTCCACCTCACCGGGGCCCGCGTCCAGCAGCTCGGCCTGGACGGCGATCAACTGGGCGAGCCGGGCACGGAACGCCCGCCGCAACCGGTCCAGGGTGCCGGCCGGGGTCTGCGGCAGCAGTACGAAGCGGGCGGTGGCGCTGCACGCGAACGCCACACAGATGACCCCGTACAGCGCGGGCAGCGTGGCGGCGGTCGCGTGCACGAACAGCGAGAGGAAGTAGATCTGAAAGCCGATCAGGCCCAGCGCCGTGCCGCGGTCGCCGAACCGCCGGCCGTAGACCGCGCAGAAGATGAGGACGACGAAGAACAGGTCCCCGACGACGACCCGCTGGTTCAGCAGCGCGCCCAGCGACACCGAGGCCAAGGCCACCGGCAGGCCGAGCCCGAGCGTCACGGCCTGCTGCGCGCGCTGCTTGTCGCGGACGGCGAAGGTCGACACCATCGCCGCCATGGCACCGGCGACCAGCTGGGGCACCGGCACCCGCACAGCGGCCAGGACAGCCAGGGTGAGCGCGATCGCGGTGACCGTGCGCAGACCGGCGGTGAGCCTGAGCAGCCCGGGATCGGACGCCGCCAGCCGGTCCCGCATCCGTACCCGCCCAGGCCGTCCCGCTGTGCTCACGCCGCCGCGCTCTCTCCCGTGCCGGAATCCGATCTACGGCCCAGCATCGCACGACAGCCCGGGCCACCTGCCCTCGGCCGGCACAGTGATCAGCGGCCCTCAGCGGTCCGTGTCACATCACGGGCTCCCCGCGCCCTCCGCCCGGGCCCGCACCTGTTCCGGTGTCAGATACGAGTCGGTGAACTCGAAGTCCTTCAGCCGGGCGGGCTTGCGGGCCTGGAAGCCGGTGCGGACGAAATCGTCGCCCGCGACCGCGTTCAGCAGCCAGTTCGTCATCACCCGGGTCTTGGCGACGTTGGTGCGCAGCGCCGACCAGTGGTACCCGCGGGCCACCGCCTGGGCCGACACCCCGCGCAGCTCGACGCCGAGCGGCTTGGACACCGCGTCCTTGCCGCCGAGGTCGACGACGAGACCCAGGTCGCGGTGCACATACGGCTGCAGCGGCTGACCCCGCAGGGTCGCGATGACATTGTCGGCGACCTTCTTGCCCTGGCGCATGGCATGCTGCGCGGTCGGCGGGCAGACCGCCCCCTCCTCGCTCTTCGCCAGGTCCGGTACGGCGGCCGAGTCGCCGAGCGAGAACACCCCGTCGTAGCCGGGCAGGGTCATCTCCGGGGTGACCACCAGCCGGCCCCGGGCCGTCTCGGCACCGAGCGTGCCGATCAGCGGGCTCGCCACCACACCGGCCGTCCAGATCAGCGTGTGCGTCGGCACCACCCGGCCGTCGGTGAAGGTGACCTCCTCCGCCCCCGCCTTCTCGATCGACACGCCCAGCGACACCTCGATACCGCGCCGCCGCAGGATCTCCTGCGCGCTGCGGCCGAGTTTGTCGCCCAGCTCCGGCATCAGCTTGGGCGCGATGTCGATCAGATGCCACCTGATCAGGCCGGGGTCCAGACGCGGGTAGCGCGTGACGGCCGCGTGGGTCAGCCGTTGCAGACAGGCGGCGGTCTCGGTGCCGGCGTATCCGCCGCCGACCACCACGAACTGCAGCCGCGCGGCCCGCTCGACCGGGTCGTCGCTGGCGTCGGCGAGGTCCAGCTGGGTGATGACGTGGTCGCGGATGTAGGCGGCCTCGGCGAGGGTCTTCATCCCGAAGGCGTTGTCGGTCAGCCCCGGGATGTCGAAGGTGCGGGTCACGCTGCCGGGGGCCAGCACGAGGTAGTCGTAGGGCTCGTTGACGATCTTGTCGGTGATGGTGCGGACGACGCACACCTTGGCCTTCAGATCCACCCCGATCGCGCCGCCGGGCAGGATCCGGGTGCGGTACTTCTTGCTGCGGCGCAGGCTCAGGGCGATCGACTGCGGTGTGAGCACACCGGAGGCGACCTGGGGCAGCAGGGGCAGATACAACTGGTAGGAGTACGGCGTCACCAGGGTGACGTCAGCTTCGGCGGGAGCGAGCTTCCGCTCCAGGCGGCGGACGCACTCGACTCCGGCGAAGCCTGCGCCAACCACCAGGATCCTGGGTCGTGTCACGGCGTTCATCCCTCTCTGCGGCTCCAGGCGGTCCGACTCGACGCCGTTCGCTTGCCCTGGATCGATGCGCACCACCCTCGATCCCACCGTGGCCCGAGCCGTTCCGCCAGCTGGGGGCGGCAGGCAGACGAACGCGTGGGCACCAGCATGCCCCCGCTCGGGGTGGAGTAACCGGCCATCGCACATTTACGCGTCGTACGCGCACCCGGCGTACCCGTGGCGTGACCGGCGCGGCGCGGGGCGTCACCAGGGGAGGAACACATGGATGTCCTTGCCCTCGTCGTGGACGATGACGCTGACCTGAGTGCACAGCGTGTGCACCAGATGCCAGCCGATGCCGCCGCCGCCCGCACGCGGACGGAAGGGCCGCGGCTTCGGCCTGGCCGTGCTCGTGTCCCGCATCGTCACATGGACACCGTCGAAGGTGCGGCGCATCCGCAGCCCGAACGGCCCGGGCGCGTACTGGATCGCGTTGGCGGCCAGCTCCGTCACGACCAGCAGGATGTCGTCCCAGTATTCGTGTGCGGCCGGCGGCGACCGGGTGGCGAGCGTGCCCAGGAACTCCTCCGCGGCCAGCCGTGCCTCCGTGACGTTGCACAGCTCACCGGCGAAGGAGAAGGTGCGCTCGAACCTGTCCTCCGTAGGCGGTGTGTCGTTTCCGCGCGGCTCCCGTGCCATCTGGCATTCCCGTGTCCCGGCCGGTCGAAGGCCCGGGCGGACCCCCGGCCGGGACGGTCGTCGGTGCTGATCCGTTCTGCCCCAGTCGAGTTCCCGCAACGGTACGGGCTATCCGTGCGCCCCGGTCGCAGGCCGTACGACCGCATCCGACGGGCGCCGGACGTCAGCGGAAGACGTCGTCCGGCTCGTCCCAGTCGGCCGGCTCCTGCCGGACCCGCGCGGCCCGGGACCGCGCCTGGTACATCGCGTCGATCTCGGCGGCACAGTGGCGCACGATCGCGTCCCGGCGCAGTTTCATCGACGGGGTGAGCAGTCCGTTGTCCGCGGCGAACGGCTCCGGCAGGACGCGGTAGACCCGGATGGACTCGGCGCGGGACACGGCGCTGTTCGCGGAGGCGACGGCTCGCGCGATCTCCTCCCGCAGCGCGTTCTCCTCCCGGGTCTCCCGGCCGGGGCTGTCGCCCTGGAGCGCCATGCCGGCCCGCCAGTGCGCGAGGAACTCCGGGTCCAGGGTGATCAGTGCGCCGACACAGGGCCGGTCGTCACCGATGACGACCGCCTGGTGGACGAGCGGATGCATGCGCAGCCGCTGCTCCAGCGGGGCCGGGGCGACGCTCTTGCCGCCGCTGGTGACGATGATGTCCTTCTTCCGGCCGGTGATCGTCAGATAGCCCTCGGAGTCCACCTGCCCGATGTCCCCGGTGGCCAGCCAGCCGCCGCGCAGCACGGCCCGAGTCGCCGGCTCGTCCCCGACATAGCCCTGGAACACCGACGGACCGCGCACCAGGACCTCCCCGTCGTCGGCCACCTGGACCTCGGTGCCCGGCAGCGGCCGGCCCACGGTCCCGGACTTCGCCCGGCCGAGCGGCTGCATGGTGATCCCTCCGCAGGACTCGGTGAGGCCGTAGCCGTCGTTGATGACGACCCCGATGCCCTCGTAGAACAGGGTCAGTTCACGGCTGAGCGAGGAACCGCCCGAGGTGCCGCGCACCACCCGCCCGCCGAGCGCCGCACGCAGCCTGCGGTACACCGTCCGCTCGAACAGCGCGTGCTGCAGCCTGAGTTCGAGCCCGGGCCCCGGCCCGGTGCCCAGGCGGTGGCGTTCCTCGGCCGCGGCGAAGTCCCGCGCGGTCTGCGCGGCCCGCTCGAACAGGGCACCCCGGCCCGTCTGCTGCGCGGTGCGCAGGAACCTCTTGTACAGCTTCTCGAACAGCGACGGCACGCCGTACAGATACGTCGGCCTGAACGTGCCCAGCGCCGACGCCAGCGTCGCCTCGGTCGGCTCCGGTTCGTGTGCCATCAGGACCCCGCCCCGCACACACATCAGCATGATCATGATGCCGTACACATGGGAGAACGGCAGGAACGCCAGCACGGACGGCTGCTGACCCGGCGGCGCCGCGGTGTGCGCCCAGCCGGCCAGCAGCGTGTCGCAGGGGTAGGCGAGGCCGCGGTGGCTCAGTGCGCAGCCCTGGGGGCGGCCGGAGGTGCCGGAGGTGTAGACGACCGCCGCCGTGGCGTCCGGCAGCACGATCCGCCGCAGCGACTCCACGGTGGTGTACGGCACCACCGCGCCCTGCCGGACCAGTTCGGGCACCGCGTCCGCGTCCAGCTGCCAGACGTGCCTGAGCCGCGGCAGCCCGGCACACACGGTGCCGACCGTCATGACGCCCTGCTCGTCCTCGACCACCACGGCCACACAGCCGGCGTCCCGCAGGATCCACTCGGCCTGGTCGCGCGAGGAGGCCGGATGGATCGGCACGACCTCCGCGCCCACCGCCCACAGCGCATGGCTGAACACGGTCCACTCGTAGCGGGTGCGGGACATCAGGGCCACCCGGTGGCCGGGCGAGATCCCGGCCGCGATCAGCCCCTTGGCCAGGTCCACCACCTCGTCCCGCAGCTCGACGGCCGTCACCTCCTGCCAGACGGTGGCCGCGGGATCCGCGCGGTGAGCGAGCACCGGCAGCGTGGGGTTGCGCTCCGCGGTGTCGAAGACGCTGTCGGCGAGGCCGCCGGTGAGCGGCGGGGCCACGGCGGGAGCGAGGGCGAGGTCGCGCATGCGCTGCTCCAGGGTGTACGGAGGGTCACACCGCCGATCGGCTCTGTGTCGGCGGTGCTCGAATGTAGCCGAGGTGAGCGCGTTCGGTGCGGGGAACGGGGAAGTCGTGATCAGCTGATGACGTGGGCGTGTCCTCGGGTCTCCGCGGAGCCGCGCTCAGAGCCGGGTCAGGGGCCGGGCGCTCAGCCCTGGGTGTGCCGCACGCACTCGGTGACGACCTCCCGCAGGCTGCCGGCCTGCTCCAGCAGCCGGCGCTGCTGATGAGCCCCGTTGCCCCGGCGCAGCAGCTCCGTGACGCCCTGCTCGGCGCGCTCGGTGTCCCCGCACGCGGTGAGGGCGTCCCCGGTGTACTCCAGCAGCGAGCGCAGCACCTCCGGTGCGGGGCGGGGCTGCAGGGTCACGGGGTCGAGCAGGTCCTGCTCCAGCCCCGACCGGGCCGCCTGCCAGGCGCCCAGCCGGAGCACGCTCACGCTGTGGTCCGGCGCCGGCCGGCCGGCCCGCCAGTCGCGCGCCGCCGTCTCCACCAGGGCGCGGGTCAGGGTGGCGACGAGCACGGCGGTCTCCGCGCACAGGCAAACGTCCGCCACCCGGATCTCCACGGTCGGGCAGTGGGCGGACAGGCGCGCGTCGAAGTAGGCCATCGCCTCGTCCAGGATGACGCCGGTGGCCATCATGTCCCGCACCCTGCGGTGGTAGCGCTCGGGGGAGACGAACAGCTCGGTCGGGCCGGCCGAGGGCCAGCGCTCCCAGACCCGGGTCCGATAGCTGGCGTAGCCGGTGTCGGCGCCCTGCCAGAACGGAGAATTGGCGCTGATCGCGACGAGCACCGGCAGCCAGGGACGCAGCCGGTCGAGCACCGCGACGCCCTCCTCGTCGGACTCCACTGCGACATGGACATGGCAGCCGCAGACCATCTGGTCGCGGGTGCCGACCCCGTACCGGTCGGCCAGCCACGCGTAGCGCTCGTTCACGGTGAGCAAGGGGCTGACCGGGAGCGGGGAGGTGGCGAGCGCCGCGACGGCGCAGCCGAACTGTCCGGCGTGCCGGGCCGCCTCCTTGCGGCAGCGCACGATCTCCTCGCCCAGGTCGGCCATGTGCGTCTGCGGATGCGTGGCGAACTCCAGCATCTGCCCGAACAGCTCCTTGTCGAACACGTCCTGCCCGGGATCGTCATGGGCGACCTGAGCGAGGACGGCGGCCGCCAGCGCCCTCGGGCCGCCGTTGTCCGGGTCGACCAGAAGGAGTTCCTCCTCCACACCGACGGTGCGCACGTGGTGCCACCCTTCCGCGTTCATGCCACGCGGGGCAGTCATGGGCCGGTGCGGCCCCGACTGCCCCGGGACGGGCCGTCGACACCTGCGGTTCAGCGCTCCGGCGCCAGCCAGACCGTGGCGAGCGGCGGAAGCGTCAGCCTCACTCCATTGTCCTCGGGTTTCAGCGGCCCGGCGCTGCCCACCCCGCTGCCGCCGTAGCGGACGTCGTCGGTGTTCAGCTCCTCCCGCCAGGCGGGGACGTGGTCCGGGACCCACAGCCGGTAGTCCTGCCGGACGACCGGGGAGAAGTTCGACACCGCGAGCAGGGGGGAGCCGTCGGCGGCGAAGCGCAGGAAGGCGAAGACGTTGTCGTCCGCCGCGTCGCACAGCACCCACCGGAAGCCGCCCGGATCGCTGTCCCGCTGCCACAGCGCCGGCGTCGCCCGGTACACGGTGTTCAGGTCCCGGACGAGATCCTGTACGCCCCGGTGGTCACCGGCCGAGTGGTAGTCGTCGTCGAGCAGCCACCACTCGGGACCGTGCGGCTCGGACCACTCGGCCCCCTGCGCAAACTCCTGCCCCATGAACAACAGCTGCTTGCCCGGATGGGCCCACATGAAGCCCAGATAGGCGCGGTGGTCGGCCCGCCGCTGCCACCAGTCGCCCGGCATCTTCGACACCAGGGCCCGCTTGCCGTGCACGACCTCGTCGTGGGAGATCGGCAGGACGTAGTTCTCGCTGTACGCGTAGACCATCGCGAAGGTCATCTCGTGGTGGTGGTACTTGCGGTGCACCGGCTCCTTCTGGATGTACTGCAGCGAGTCGTGCATCCAGCCCATGTTCCACTTCAGCCCGAAGCCGAGCCCGCCGCTGTCCGTCGGCCGGGTCACCCCGTCCCAGGCCGTGGACTCCTCGGCGATGGTCACCACGCCCGGGCAGCGCCGGTAGACGGTGGCGTTCATCTCCTGCAGGAAGGCGACCGCGTCCAGGTCCTCCCGCCCGCCGAAGACGTTCGGCTCCCACTGGCCGGAGTCCCGCGAGTAGTCGAGATAGAGCATGGAGGCGACGGCGTCCACGCGCAGCCCGTCGATATGGAACTCCTGGCACCAGTACACCGCGTTGGCGACGAGGAAGTTGCGCACCTCGGTCCGGCCGAAGTCGAACTCGTACGTCCCCCAGTCCGGGTGCTCGGCCCGCCGCCAGTCCCCGGGCTCGTACAGCGGATCCCCGTCGAACCGGGCCAGCGCCCAGTCGTCCTTGGGGAAGTGCGCCGGCACCCAGTCCATGATCACGCCGAGGCCGGCCCGGTGCAGCGCGTCCACCAGGAACCTGAAGTCGTCCGGGGAGCCGAGCCGGGGCGTCGGCGCGTAGTACGAGGTGACCTGATAGCCCCAGGAGCCGCTGAACGGATGCCCGGCGACCGGCATCAGCTCGACATGCGTGAAGCCCATCTCCTTGACATAGGCGGGCAGTTCGTCGGCCAGCTGCCGATACGTCAGTCCGGGCCGCCAGGACGGCAGATGCACCTCGTACACGGAGAACGGCGCCTGGTGCACGGGCGTGTCGCCCCGGTGCGCCATCCACTCCGCGTCGCCCCACTCGTACCGCGACACCTCGACGACCGACGCCGTGTCCGGTGGCACCTCCGTGCGCCGCGCCATCGGGTCGGCCTTGAGGAACCGATGGCCGTACCGTGAGGTGATCTCGAACTTGTACCGGGCGCCCTCACCGATCCCGGGCAGGAACAGCTCCCACACCCCGGACGCGCCGAGCGAGCGCATCGGGTACTGGGTGCCGTCCCAGTACGTGAAGTCCCCTGCCACCCGCACCCCTTGGGCGTTGGGCGCCCACACGGTGAAGCGGGTGCCGGTCACGCCCTGATGCGTCATCGGCTCGGCACCGAGCGCCTGCCACAGCTGCTCGTGCCTGCCCTCCCGGACCAGATGCAGGTCCAGCTCGCCGAGAGCCGGCAGGAAGCGGTACGGATCGTGCGCCTCCTGCTCGGCGTCGTCGTACGCCACCAGCAGCGTGTACGACGGGATCTCCGGGTAGGGCAGGACGGCCGCGAAGAGACCGTCGCCCTCCGACACGAGCGGATGGCGCACGCCCTCGACCACGACGCTCACCACCCGCGCGTTCGGGCGCAGCGCCCGGAACAGGATGCCGCCCGGCACCGGGTGGGCGCCCAGCAGGGCGTGCGGATCGTGGTGGGCGCCGCCGAGCAGCCGGCCGCGGTCGGCCGGGTCGAGAGGGAGCGCCGGGGCCGGTGCCGGGCCGGCGGTCTCGGGCAGCGAGGTGTCGCGCAGGGCCATGACGTCAGCCTCCCCACACGGCGAGCCGCTTGATCGCCGCCATCGGTACCGGCAGCCAGTCCGGCCGGTGTCTCGCCTCGTACAGCACCTCGTAGACCGCCCTGTCCGTCTCGTGCGCGCGCAGCAGCGCGTGCTTCTTCCGTGGATCCCAGCCGGCGCGGGCCGCGTAGCCCGCGCAGAACGCCTCCCGGCAGCGGCGCGCCCACTCGGGTCGCCAGGGGCGGCGCTGCCGGGCCGCGTAGTCGAAGGAGCGCAGCATCCCCGCCACGTCCCGCACCGGGGAGTGCGGGGCCTGCCGCTCGGCCAGCGGCCGGGACGGCTCGCCCTCGAAGTCGATGACGAACCAGTCGCGGCCGGCCCGCAGCACCTGCCCGAGGTGCAGATCACCGTGGATGCGCTGCGCGGGCGGCCCGGCGTCGCAGGTGGCGAGCGCCCCGAACGCGGCCCGCAGCCCCGGTACATAGGGCCGCAGCCCCGGTACGGCATGCGCGGCCGCGTCCAGCCGGGCGCACATCGCCCGCGCCGTACGGCCGTTCTCGCCCGGCCCGGCCGGGCCGAACGCCTCGGCGAGCGCCAGATGCACCTCGGCCATCGCCCGGCCCAGCTCGTCGGCCTCGGCGGTGAAGTCGTCGCCCGCGGCCAGCGCGCGCAGTGCCAGCGTCCAGCCGTCGGTCGCGTCCGGCAGGAACGGCTGCAGCACGCCCAGCGTGGCCGGCTGCGGGGCGGTCGTACCGAACCAGGCCACCGGCGCGGGCACCCGGGTGCACCCCTGAGCGGCCAGCGCGGCGGTCACCTCCAGGTCCGGGTTGACGCCCGGCTGGATACGGCGGAAGACCTTCAGGATGTACGCGTCGCCGTACACGATCGAGGAGTTGGACTGCTCGACGTCCAGCAGACGCGGCGGCAGACCGCCGGGCAGCTCGGCGGCCGGATCGGCCTCGAACCGCAGCGGCCCGGCCGAGCCGGGCCGCCGCAGCCGCTCCAGCAGAAGGTTCGCCGAGCGCGGGTCGTGGAGCGCGTCGTACACCGCTAGGCCGGCGAACGGTCCCTGTGCGGCCCGCCCGATGTACGCCCGCTCCAGCCGCGGGCTGTGCTGCTCGCGCAGCCCGAGCAGCAGCTGGTAGCAGTCGCCCGGCGGGTGGGTGCCGCCCGGCGTGGGCACGGGCGCGTGCGAGGCGTGCACCAGCAGATGCAGGCACCCCGGGAACAGCTCGGTGACGGACAGCACCGACAGATCGGTGACGGGCCGGTCCTTGCCCGCGAACCAGCGTTGCCCCGGCAGCCAGTGGCGCAGCAGCCCGCCCCACGAGGCCAGGGGTCCGTCACAGGTGGCCGCGGCTCTCGGGCGAACGGTGATGGTCTTCGGCATGACGCGTCCTTTCCTCGGCGCCCGTCGTCTCAGCGACGGCGGCCGATGCGGGATGCGACTCGGGTGAGCCGGAACCAGTAGAAGCCGTGGCCCTGCAGGGTCAGCAGGTAGGGCAGTTCACCGATGGCGGGAAAGCGGACCCCGCCGATCAGCTCGACCGGATGGCGTCCGTCATAGGCCCGCAGATCCAGCTCGGTGGGCTGTGCGAAGCGGGAGAAGTTGTGCACGCACAGCACCAGGTCGTCCTCGAACTCCCGGAGGAAGGCGAGGACCGCGGG